>CAYYBO010000350.1:0-4909 GCA_964470125.1 uncultured Planctomycetaceae bacterium
CTCCTCGTAGACCTCCTTCCTCGCGTTCAGGATCCGAGCCTCCTCACCTGCATGTCGCACCTCGGGGGTTACGAATCGGATCCCGCTGTGCCGATGCTCCGTGTTGTACCACCGCACAAACCCCTCGACCCACAGCTTGGCCGCCTCCAGACTCTGAAAGGGCAACGACGGATATTCCGGGCGGTACTTCAGCGTGCGGAACAACGCCTCGGAGTACGGGTTGTCGTCAGAAACCCGCGGCCGACTGAAGGAGGGCATGATGCCCAGCACCTGCAACGTCGCCAACAGTGTAGCTCCCTTCATCGGGCCCCCGTTGTCGGAATGGATCACCAGCTGATCCCGATCCACCCCATAGGTCAGACAGGCTCGGGCGATCATCGCCGCCGCGATCTCGCTGGTCTCCTGCTGCTCCACCTCCCAGGCCACGATCTTGCGACTCCACACGTCCACCGCCATGTACAGGAAGTAATACTGGCCGCGCAACGCCGAGCGCAGGTAGGTGATGTCCCAGCTCCAGACCTGGTTGGGCCCGGTGGCGAGGCGGGGCTCGGGACGACGATTCTGCCGAGGGCGGCTTCGTTCTCGATGCTGCAGGAGCTTCCGATGGCGTAAAACACGGTAAAAACTGGATTCTGAGGCGACATAGATCCCACCCTCGGCCAGAATCGGCACGATCTGCGATGGGGCCAGATCGCGAAAGCTCTCCGAGGTGGCGATCGCCACGATTCTCTCCCGTTCCTCCTCGCTGAGGCTGTTCGCCGGCCTACCCCGAGGGCCGTGACGCGCGTCAGCCCGTGCACGATCCTTCCCCCACCGTTGATACGTTCGCACCGTGATGCCCATCAGCTCGCAGACCTTGAACAGCCGCGCCCCGTTTCCCACTGCTTCCTCGATCAACTCTCGGCACCTCATCCGATCCTCGAGGCTTATTTCACGTCCCTTTCCTCCCCCCAGATCGCATCCGCTTTTTTTAAGCACCAACAGCGCTGCCGCTTCCGCCAGCGCCGCATCCTTCCTCCGCAGCTCCCGCTCAAGGACCGCGATCCGCTTCTGCAGGGGATCCTTTTTCCCCTGCGCAAAGGGCTTCAGCTTCATCCCCTCCACGATTTCGGCCTTCCACCTCACCAAGGTGGCTTCGTGTACACCCTTCTCCCTCAGAAAGATCCCTCGCTGTTCCTCCGAGAGCTTCTCGAAGTCCAGCACCGCCGCCACCTTTTCCTCCGCCGTCCAGTCCTCGGGTCTTCGTTGCATCATTACCTCTCCGTTTGTCAGCTCGCGGGCTCTGGTTTGAGAAAGAGGTCGAAATTGCCGAGGTACTGTAGCTGGGGATTCCCGGAGGAAGGACGGGAAATCGGGCACGGCCTCTTGTGTCTCATCGGACCGTGCCCGACCCCCAAACCAACACAGTACTTATACTCGACAGTTCCGAGAAAGACTATAACCCCCACGAAGTATGGGACCATTGGCGAACGCCGGATCGCTCGACCCGGTGTCCTGCCTGCGGGGGCACGAGCTGCCTCCATCGCCACGGCCGTTACCTCAAGTACCACTTCCAGGACCGGATCCAGATCGTTCGACTGCGGTGCCGGAGCTGTAGGCGCACTCACGCACTGATTCCGAGTTTCTCGCTTCCCGGCCTGTCCATCGGGAGCGGCGAGGCCGAGCGTTACCTTGCCGCACGGGAATCCGGAGTCGGTCGTGGACGGGCCGCCGCCGAGCTGCTGGCGCGTGGCATGAGCGAGCGCTACCTGAAGCATCTGGAGAAGATGTTCGCCACCGCGATCGCCCGTGCCAAGGCTCTGCTTGCCGGCTTTGGCGACCAGCGGCTTCGGGGCTTGCCGTGGATACGTTCTGTGCTCGGCGATGTGGACTCTCCGTTGGTAGACCTGAACCGGTTCTGCCTGGCGCATGGGTCGAACGCCGTTTGCTTCTGCCGCGCTTCAATCCTGCCCTGCTCGCGCCCCGTTCAATCCCGAGCCTCTTCACATGACGATGGTTCTGCCGCCACCGATACGACAGCGATAGCCTCTGGACCGTGAGCGAGAAACGGGAAGGAGACACCGCGTGGACCGCCAGGAACAGGAGTCGCGAGCTCGAGAGATCGCGGCGTTCCGCTACGGGTTGATCGCCGAGTTAGTGAACCCCTACCTCACCCGCCAGGAGCTTCGAGCCCTGCTGCGACAGAAGGCCGGCCGCGAACATGAGATGCCGTTCCTCGGCAAGCGGACCCTCACGGTGAGCTGCCTGCGCAAGTGGCTGGCGGCATACCGCAAGCGGGGCATGGAGGGGTTGACGCCGACCCCGCGACGCGACGCCGGCAGTTGTCGCGCCCTGACGCAACCTGAGGCAGCACTTCTGGTCTCGGAGCTGGAGAACCATCCCGAGTGCACCGCGACGGCCACGCTGAAGCGGCTGCAGGCCGAGGGCCGCATTCAATCCCGTCCCTCTCTCTCCTCGTTGTCACGGATGGTCCGCGCCACCGGACTCGACCGCCAAGGGCGCCTGCGCGCGCTCCAGCAAGAGCAGACGCTAGCCTTCGAGTTCTTCGCTCCGCTGGAATGCGTGCAAGCCGATTGCATGTATACCGTGGCGGTGCCGGACGGAAAGGGCAAGCGTCGTCAGGCGGTCCTGCTGGCCTTCCTGGATGATGCCACCCGCCGGATCCTTTACGCCTGCTTCAGCTTCAGCGAGAACTCCTTGGCCTTCGAGTGCGGCATCCGCCACATCCTTGCCGCCCACGGACGGATCGGCAGGCTGTATGTAGACAATGGCTCGGGGTTTGTGTCGCTGCAGACGCGACGCATCCTGGACACGCTGGGCATCGTGCTGGTTCACTCACGCCCCTCCAAGCCCAAAGGCCGCGGGAAAATTGAGCGGTTCTTCCGCACCGTCCGACAGCAGTTCTTGAGCGTCCTGGACTGCTCCTCGCTCGCCAGCCTCCAGGACCTCGACATGCGCTTCCACACGTGGCTGGAAAGCGAATACCACCGAAGCCCCCACCGTTCCCTCGGTGGTCGCACGCCGCTGGAACTCTGGATCGAGAAGGCCCATCTGATCATCCCCCTCGATCCCACCGTGAATCTCGCGGAGGTGTTCATGCACGAAGACAGGCGCAAGGTCCACAAGGATTCCACCCTCACGCTGTACGGGGTGCTCTACGAGGTGGATTCCACTCTCATCGGCGAGCATGTGCGCCTGCGCTACGATCCCGCCTTGCCTCCACGGCGGCGGCCGGTGCGGGTACTGCTGGGCAACGAGCCTCGCGGGGAGGCCCGCATCGTCGACGCGTACGCCAACACCCGCGTCAGACGCGCCTACAACTCCGAGCACCTGGTGGTCCAGCAACCAACGGAGTCCGTTGCACCCATCACCACGCCGCTGAAGGCATCTCTGGCCGCCTCCCGACTGATGCATGACGAGCAAAAGGAGGAGTGCTGATGAACTGGAAAGAGCTCCTGAGTTACTTCGGCCTGACGGCCCTCCCGTTCGGCAAAGAGATCCCCACTGAGTCCCTGCACCTGCTGCCGTCGGTGGAGAAGAACCTCGCTGCTGCACGAATGGTGGCCGACACCCATGGCATCGGCGTCATGGTAGGCAAGTCCGGTACCGGCAAGAGCTGTCTGCTGCGCCTCTTGGCTTCCCGACTGCCGGCAGGGCTGTTCAAGCCGCTGTACCTGTGCCACACCTCCGTCGGCATCGTTGAGTTCTATACCCACCTCTGCGCTCTCTTCGGTCTGACGCCCGCCTGCCGACGGGCCACCATGTTCCGCGACCTCCAACAGCACATCCTGTCGATGAACGCCTCGCGCCATCTGCATCCCGTGCTCCTGATCGACGAGGCCCACCTGCTGAATAACGAGATCCTCGCCGAGATCCGTCTGCTGACGAACTTCCACATCGACTCCCTCAACGCCCTCACCGTGCTGCTCTGCGGCGCCGAGAGCCTGTCACTGCGCTTCAGTCTCTCGGTGCTGGAGGCCCTGGCCAACTCCATCACGGTGACGATCTCCGTGGAGAGCCTGTGTGCCGAGGAGAGCATCAGCTACATCGAGAATCGTCTCAGCGCCTGCGGAGTTCGCTCCCCCCTGTTCACCAAGAATGCCCTCAACCTTCTCCATCAGGCCTCGGGCGGGATCCTCCGCACCATCGGCACCATCGCCAACGCTGCCTTGCTGAAGGCCTTCGTCGCCAAGAGCACCCAGGTCGAGGCCGAGCATGTGCAGGCCGTCGTCCAGCGCTGAGCAGCCCGGGGACAGCCCGTCGTGAATACCCGAGCACTCGCCATCACCATGCAGTGCAGCGAGCAGGCCATCAAGAATCAACTGCTCCGCGATGCGCTTCGCTGCGGCGGATACTCCTCAGTGTGCATCGTTGAGGCAGTCTGGGCGGCACACCTCAGAAATGCCATCACGGAGGCCGAAGCGTTCCTCTCCCTCGCCCAGCGCTACACCGCCGCCCGCCTGGAGCAGGCTGCTACCCGCGCTATCTTCTATGGACAGGGCACCACCCGAACCGTCCGGGGAATTCTCCGCAGCGGATCCGATCGGCTCCCGATGGACGGTGACCACGACGTCTGGGGCAACCGCTTCGGCCGCGTCTTGCCATGACCTCGTTACCTGACCGTGCACAGCTGCTGGGAATATAAAGCGGCAATCAGAGCCCGGAGCGCGACCGAAACCTGCACCAGATCTCGGCATTCTCGCTTACCGGAGAGCGGCAGCTAACACCCCTCGATCCCGGTTTTCGCGAAGCGCCCCCGCCACTTGCCCACCGTCGGTCGACTCAGTCCCAGTTTCTTTCCGATGGCGCTGCTCGTTCTGCCCTCTGCCGCCATCAGGACGATCTTCGCTCTCAGCACCAACGCATGCGGGAGACTGCGTGATGCTGCGAACGACTGCAGTTTCTCCAG
>CAYYBO010000351.1:0-4891 GCA_964470125.1 uncultured Planctomycetaceae bacterium
CGTCGGCCCCCCGCGGCCGACGACGGATGTCGACTCCCCCGGTAACGTCGGCCTCCCGGCTTGCCCGCCGTGGCGGGTGGCCGACGCGGAACGGGAGTCGGCGCTGATCCGCGATCCACGTCGCCGGCGGGGGGGCGACGCTACGAGGCAGGTTGTCAGGGAGACGCATCGTGGAAATCAACATCATCCTTGCCGGAGTCGGGGGCCAGGGCATTCTCACGACCGCCCAGGCCATCTGCCTTGCTGCCCTTCGCCGCGGCCTGCGCGTCAAACAGGCCGAGGTTCACGGTATGTCGCAGCGTGGCGGGGCTGTCGAATCACACCTGCGGGTGGCCGATAGCGAGCTGTACAGCGACCTCATCCCCCGCGGCCGGGCGGACATGATCCTGTCCGTCGAGCCGATGGAGGCCCTGCGTTACGTGCAGTTTCTCAATGAAAACGGCGTGATCGTGGCCAGCAGCGACCCGGTGGTGAACATCCCGAACTACGGCTCGATGGAGCAAATCCTGGACCGCATCGCCAAGTATCCGCGACACGTCCTTCTCGACGCCAACGCTTTGGCCACCGCCGCCGGCTCGGTGCGGGCCAGCAACATGGTCATGCTCGGCGCCGCCTCCACCTTCATTGACATCGACACCGACGACTTCGAAGCCGCCATCGTGGAGATGTTCGGCCGCAAGGGACAGAAGCTCATCGACGTGAACCGCAAGGCCTTCGCCTTCGGCCGCCGGGCGGCCGCGCTCTATCGTGAGGGCCTTCTGCGCGGGGCGAACTCGCGGGCCGTTCGGCAGTGGGTCGGTTCCGTGCCGGCCGAACAACTCGAAGACACGACCGCGCCGGACCCGACGGTGCTCAGCCTGTTGGAACACGAATGCGAGCTGTCCTCGTCGGAGGCCGAGGCGATCAATCAGATACTCGAGACCGCCTACAAACAGGGCCGGCAGCAGCTTTACGAGCACGAGGTGTATTCCGTGGTCGAGTCCGCCGGGGCCATCTCGCCGCCACAGCACATGTTCATCCCCAGCGGCATGCCGGTCACCCGCGAGCTTCTCGCCCAATTCACCAGCGACCGGCTGGTGCTCAAGATCGTCTCGCCGGACATCGTTCACAAGTCGGACAGCGGCGCCGTCGTCTTCGCCCCCAACGACCGCGAGATCGTCGCCCGCGAGATAGACCAGATGATCGCCCAGCAGGGTCAACACAACCCGCGAATCGAGGGGGTGCTCATCGTGGAGTTCGTGGAGCAAGGCCATCAGGGATTCGGCAAGGAGCTGTTCGTCGGCATCCGGGCCACGCGGGAGTTTGGTCCGGTCATTGCCGCCGGCCTGGGCGGCATCGACACCGAGTACTTCGCCCAGAAGCTCAAGCCGGGCCTCGCCGTGGCCAAGGCCCTGGCCACCGACACGACGGCCGAGGAGTTCTTCGGTTCGTTCAAACAGACCGCCGCCTACGAGATTCTCTCCGGCCAGTCCCGGGGACACGCCCGCATCACCTCCGACGGGGAGTTGATGCGGTGTTTCCGCGCCTTCATCGCTATCGCCCGGCGGTTCTGCGCTGATCGCGGAGAGGAAGGACCGGACGTCGAGGAATTGGAGGTCAATCCGTTTGCGTTCAAGCGGCAGACAATGATCCCGCTGGACGGTCGCGGACGGCTGGCTCCGGCGACGAAACGGCCGGCGGCCCGCCCCGCCGCCAAGCTCAAGCACCTGCTGCAGCCGAAGTCCATCGCCGTGCTGGGGGCCTCCAGCAAGCGGGAGAATTTTGGCCGGATCATCCTGAACAACCTCAAGGACTGCGGTTTTCCCGCCAAGCGATTGTACGTTGTCAAGGAAGGCGAGACGGAGCTGGACGGCGTGCCCTGCGTGGCGACGGTGAACGAGCTGCCCGAGAAGGTTGATCTGTTGGTCGTGGCCGCCACCACCAAGGACATGCCCAGGTTCTTCGACGATATCATCGGCAGCGGCAAGGTCAACTCGGTCATCATCATCCCCGGCGGACTTGGCGAGACCGAGGGGACGGAGGCCGTGCAGGAGAAGATTCGAGCCGCCATTCAAGCCTCGCGGAGTCTGCCCGACGGCGGCCCCGTCTTCCTCGGCGGCAATTGCATGGGCGTGCGCTCCCGGCCGGGCAAGTTCGACACGTTCTTCATCCAAAGTAAGAAGCTTGATCCGCGTCGAGCCGCCCCGCCGCGGCGGGTCGCCCTCGTCTCGCAGAGCGGGGCCTTCATCGTCACCCGGATGAGCAACCTCCAGACGCTCGACCCCGCCTTCGCCATCTCCGTCGGCAACCAGATTGACCTGACCGTCTCCGATATGCTTACCGCTCTCTCGGATCGCGACGACATCGACGCCGTCGGAGTGTACGTCGAGGGTTTCCAGGACCTGGACGGCATTGCCTTCGTTCGGGCCGTCGCCGACATCACCGCCGCGGGCAAGGTCGTCGTCTTTTACAAGGCCGGCCGCACCGAGGCGGGCCGCTCGGCCACGGCCGGGCACACCGCTTCCATCGCCGGCGACTATGACATTTGCCTCAGCGCGGTCGAGAGCGCGGGGGCGTTGGTCGCCGAGACGTTCAAGGAGTTTGAGCAACTCTTGGAGTTGGCCACCGCCTTGCACGGGAAAGAAGTTCGCGGCTGTCGTGTCGGGGCGATCAGCAACGCAGGGTACGAGACCGTCGGGATGGCTGATGCCGTCGTCGGCCCGCGACATCGGATCGAGCTGCCCAAGCTTTCCGGAGCGACGGCGGCGGCGTTGAGCAAGGTGCTGGCCAAGTACAAGCTCGACCGGCTGGTCAACGTCCGCAACCCGCTGGACGTGACGCCGATGGCCAACGACGAGGCGTATGAGGCCTGCGTACGCACTTTTCTGGAGGATCCGGAGATCGACGCGGTCATCGCATCGGCGGTGGCGCTGGCGCCGGAGATGCAGAACATGCCGGACGAGATCGGCAAGCCCGGCTCGATCGCCCAACGGCTTCCGAATTTGTTCCGCCAGTCTGACAAGCCCATTGTGACGGTGGTCGACTGCGGTCCACCTTTCGAGGAGTTGGCGCAGGTGATGCGCGCGTCGGGGATGCCGGTCTTTCGCTCGGCGGATGACGCCTTGAGGGTTCTCGGTCGATACCTGTGCCACCGCGTGGCCCGGCCGCGGGGGCCGGCGGCTTCCGCCAAACGGCCAAGCGGCGAATGTGGATGCCAGCGATCCACGGCGGGCTGAAGCGATGAGCGATCAGAACCCACGACGCAAGTCGCGGGCCGGCATGGACGTCGACGCCCTCATCGCAAGGCCGCCCCCGCCTCTGCGGGCGGGGTTCTGATGGCCAACGCCGTTCATTTTACGGCCATTCTGGTCTGATCGCCCTATACACCGACATTCCGACAAACCCGTTCAGCCAAGAGGAGAGCGGAACAACAAAGAGCAGCACGACTGCCGCCCAACGCGGCCGGCAACGCACGGCGGCGAATACGAAGAGGACTGCAAACCACCAGTAGCAGATGATCGTGCGGCCAAGGAACCCGGAGTCGGTGATGAGGCGGCGGGCCTGATCGTACAAGCCACTCTGAAGCGGCCAGAAGAAATCGGCACTCTCCCAGTCGGTCAACGTTGGCGGTTGGGCCACGAGGTCCCATGTGGCTACGAAGCACGTTGCATAGAACGAGAGCAGTAGTAGTAGCCGCAGGCGTTGCCATGTCGGGGGTTTTCGCGATCGCGGCCGCAAGAAGGGGAAGATCACAAGCACGTTGCACGCTATGCACGAGAGGATGGCTGACAAATACGACGCATTGCCTGTCGCAGCATCCTCCAGGTTGAGGGAGTCCTTCAACGTCATCGGCACAAACGTGATCAGATACGCCGCCACCGCCACCACCACCGCCGGCCACAACGGTTCGTCGTAACGCAGCACCCTCGCGAAGCGGATGGGGCGGAAGAGCATCAGGCCGAGCGTCGACAGGATCGCCGGCCATCTTCGCCAACTCCGCGCCCGGTGGACCGGCGTGCCAGGGCGCTGGCCCTCTTCGTCCATCCGGGCGAGTTGCCAGTCGATCAACCAGCCGCACTCCGGGCAGCGCGGAGACTCCAGCGCGGTCAGGTTGTAGCCGCATTGGATACAGCACGGGATGGCGTCGTTCATGGCCGGCTCAGGCCCTCACCAATTCCAGCAACATCACCACCGGCGTCTTGGTGCTGATGCTGTGTTTGGTTTGCGGCGGCATGTGCACCCACGTGCCGGGCCCCACTTCGATCTTGTCGGTTCCCAGCGTGAGCACGGCTTGGCCCTGGACGAAATGCAGGATGGCCGGCATGGAGGCGGTGTGTTCGGACAGCTCCTGCCCCGCCGAGAAGGTGAAGAGCACTACCTTGAGGTCGTCATCGGCGTGAACCGTTCGGGTGAGGATGCCTTCGGAGGGGATGTCCTGATGCTTGGCCAGGTCGGCGATCAGCGTATATGGCGGTTTCATGGCTGTTGGCTCCCGGGTAATGCGGCATCTTCTTCATCAGCGGGCGGACTCATCGTAACGACACTCGGACTTGGCGGACAACAGCGATTTCCACGGCAGACACCCCGTAACTGGATATGTAGACTCGCCGATCCTCCAGTGAATAGTCTGAATCCGCTTTTTACCGCACGCCCGAGTTTGTCCGGCGTATTGGAATGACGGAGTCGACTTGATAGAATACACTTGACGAGCGACGGCGACCCGGAGGACGAATGGGGGCACGCCCGCCTAATCTTGTTTTCATTCTGGTCCGAAAGTGACGGCACGACGCGAGTGACGTCGTGCGCGTAACGCCATCATGCCGCAAATAAGGGTAAAACATGTCCCGAACAAGTTTTTTTCGCGCCGTAGTGCTGTTGGCGCTCGCGGGTTGGCTGGTGCCGGTTGCGGCCC
>CAYYBO010000352.1:0-4885 GCA_964470125.1 uncultured Planctomycetaceae bacterium
CAACTGCGTTTTACGGCGGCGCCAGACGGCAGCGTCGAAGCCTGGTTCCGTGGCGGCGCCACCTTCCAGAGCTACGACGGAATCCTGCACGGCGGCGTCATCGCCACATTGCTCGACGCGGCGATGACGAACTGCCTGTTTTCCCAGGGCCGCTGCGGCGTCACGGGCGAGCTGACGGTTCGTTTTCGCCACCCCGTGGCCAGCGGCGAGCCGTCGCGGCTGCGGGCGTGGATTGAGCGGTCGACCCCGCCGCTTTTTGTATTGCGGGCGGAGCTCTGGCAGTCGCAGGAGATCCGAGCGACCGCGGTCGGCAAGTTCATGGAGTGTCAGGAAGAGGATCTGTTGCGGATGACGATGCGCTGAACGGTGTGGGCAGCCTGTGGTCCAAGAAAGAAAAACACCCCACGAGAGAAGACAACCATGGAAAACGAAGTCGAACAGTTCTTCGAGCAGTGGTCGCAGGACCAAGGCAAACTCAAGGATCATGCCCCTGATATCCTCCGCGGTTTTGGCGGGCTGTTTCAGGCCACGATGAAGGAAGGCGCCCTCAGCGTGCGCGAGAAGGAGCTGATCGCGCTGGGGATCGGCATGGCCGTCCGCTGCAAGCCATGTATCTTCCTCCACGTCGAGAAATGCATCACGGCCGGCGCCACACCCGCCCAAATTCTGGAGGCGGTGGGCGTCGCCGTCATGATGCAAGGCGGCCCGACATTCACGCACGTGCCGGAGGTAATGCGAGCATTGGAGCACTTCACAGAGATAAAGTGACGGCCCTTTTGTCGCTCGCTGGAGGTCAAGCGGGTTCGTATGAACACCATCCGTGTCACTGTACTTGTGGACAATCTGGTCAGCCGTCGCGGCCTGCTCGCCGAGCACGGCTGGGCTTGCTGGATAGAGACCCCCGCCGTTCGAATCCTGTTCGATACGGGCCAGGGTCTGGCCCTGTTGCACAACGCGCAGGAACTGAGAGTGCCCTTGAAGGACGCCGACGCGGTGGTACTCAGCCACGGGCACTACGACCACACGGGCGGGCTGGCAAGTCTGGTCGACCTCGGCCCTCGTGCGAGGGTATACGCCCACCCGGCGGCGTTCGAGCCGAAGTACAAGCGAGACCCCAAAGACGGCGGACGGGACATCGGCGTGCCGGGCGGAGGGACGCTGCTGCGTGAGCGAATCGCCGGTTCCCTGATTTACACCCCGGAGCCGACAACCATTTGTGCCGGCGCAACCGTCACAGGACAGGTTCCTCGTTTGACGGACTTTGAGGACACCGGCGGCGACTTCTGTTCGGACGAGCGGTGCGAGCGTTCTGATCCGCTGCTCGATGACCAGTCGCTGATCCTTGACGTCGCCGACGGGATCATCGTCGTGCTCGGTTGCGCGCACTCGGGCGTGGTCAACACGCTGCGTTACGTCCAGTCTCTGGATCCGACGAAGCCGCTGGCGGCCGTCTTGGGCGGCATGCACTTATATTCGGCGTCGCCGGATCGCCTGGCACGCACCATCGAGGAATTGGGGAGTATGAATCCGGGGTTGCTCGTGCCGGCGCATTGCACAGGGCCGCAAGCCGCAGCGGCCCTCGCGGCGGCGTTTGGGAAGCGTTGCGAGGCAAGTCAAGTTGGAGCGGCATTTGAGTTTCCGGCTGAAGTATGAAACACGTATTTGGTCCGGTCGCATCGCGTCGTCTTGGTCGGTCTCTCGGGATCGATGTCGTGCCATACAAAACCTGCACGCATGATTGCGTGTATTGCCAGCTTGGCCCGACCACAAGACTGACGACCGAATGCCGTGAATGGGTCTGCGTTGACGAAGTGTTGTCGGAGGCGCGGACCGCGCTGGGAGCGTGCCCCGACTTCCTGACCTTGAGCGGATCCGGGGAGCCTACGCTGTTCAGTCCCCTCGGCGAGCTGATCGATCAACTGAAACGCTTGACCTCGGTGCCGGTGGCGGTTCTGACCAACGGCTCCTTGCTGTGGCGCGGGGAGGTACGCGAAGCCGTACTTCAGGCTGACTTGGTGATACCATCACTCGACGCCGGTGACGAAGAAACGTACCAAGCGATAAACCGTCCTCACGACGACCTCACCTTCGAACAGGTATTGTCCGGCCTCATCGAGTTTCGACAGGAATACAGGGGAGAGATCTGGTTGGAGGTGTTTCTGCTTGAAGGACCCCTCAGCCAGGAGCCGCATCTGAGCGGTCTGATCGACCAGGTGAACCGGATCGGCGCGGATCGGGTCCAGTTGAACACCGTTACTCGCCCGCCGGCGGAGGAATGGGCCGCTCCTGTCGGATTCGGGCGCCTCGCGGAGATGGCCGGCCGCTTCCGCCCGACGGCCGAGGTTATCGCCGCACGGCAGAACCCTGTGCTAACGCGGCCAGGCGGTCCTTCGCCCGACGCCGTGCTCTCGCTGCTGGAGCGCCGACCGTGCGATTTGACTGAGATCGCTCGTGGCCTAGCCCTGCACCGAAACGAAGTCGTGAAAGTACTGGATGACCTGTTGGCAAGCAGGCGAGTCGAACCTGTTGTCGTTTATGGCTGCACGTGTTTCGTGCCGCGACGTTCAACTTCTCGCAAAGGATAGATTGCATGTCCAAGAACCGTGATGTCGATGACTGCAAGACAACTGGAGATCACGCGAGAGCTACTGAAGGCCAGCAGGCTGCCGCGCGAGGCTTTAACACTCGACTCGTCCATGCCCACGCCGATGGCGATCCTCATGGCGCCGTGAATGTGCCGATCTACCAGTCCTCCACCTTCGCGTTCCGCAACGCCGCCCACGGGGCCGCTTTGTTCGCGGGCAAGGAGAGCGGTTACATCTATACTCGCATCGGCAACCCGACGATCCGCGCTCTGGAGGAGACGGTCGCCGGGCTGGAAGGCGGCGCGGGCGGGATCGCGACCAGTTCAGGGCTTGGCGCCGTGGCCGCCGTGTACATGGCCCTGCTCGAAGCGGGCGCGCACATGGTAAGCACAGCGTCGGTGTACGGCCCCTCGCGCGGACTCGTGGAGCAGCACCTTGCACGATTCGGCGTTCAATCCTCATATGTGGATACGTCAGACCTGCAGCAGGTCCAAGATGCGATTCGACCCAATACGCGGCTTGTCTACGTCGAGACCCCATCCAACCCGGCCATGCAGGTTACCGACCTTCGCGCCGTGGCGGAAATTTCGCACCAGCACGGCTGTGTGCTGGTCGTGGACAACACGTTCGCCAGCCCGTATCTCCAGCGGCCGATCGAATTGGGCGCCGATCTCGTCCTGCACTCGGTGACCAAATTCATCAACGGCCACGCGGACGTGGTGGGCGGCATCATCGTCGCCCGGACGGAGGATCTTCATCGCCGAATTCGTCCGCTCATGATCAACCTGGGCTGCAACATGGACCCGCATCAGGCATTCCTAGTCCTGCGCGGCCTGAAGACTCTGTCGCTGCGGATCGACCGGGCTCAACAAAGCGCCATGCAGATTGCCCGTTGGTTGGAGGCGCACCCCAAGGTCGCCTGGGTCCGTTACATCGGGCTGCCGTCGCACCCGCAACATGATCTGGTGCGGCGCCAGATGCGTGGCTTCGGTTCGATGATCAGCTTCGAGCTAAAGGGTGGACTGGAAGCAGGCGTTCGATTGATGAACGGAGTACGTCTGGCCACGCTGGCCGTTTCCCTCGGCGGAGTCGAAACGCTGATCGAGCACCCAGCATCCATGACCCACGCCGGGATGTCCCCCGAGGACCGGCTCGGCGCCGGAATCACCGATGGACTCGTACGCTATTCCGTGGGCATCGAAGATGTGGAGGACTTGCTTGCCGACCTGGCTCAAGCGATGGCGAAGGTCTGAGCCTTGATCTGCCGTCGCCTGAACCCACCGTGCGTTGGGTGCATCGCGCTGGTCGTCCATGTTGACGACCATCGCGGCGTATTCTAACTTGGCTCAGCCAGCGTTGGCGGAGTCCATCGGCATGATGGAACGCGCCCCTGTATCGGCGCTCTGAATAAGGAAATCACAATGGACACACAGAAGAGTATTGCCCTGCTGAATAAGGCGGTGGCCGATGAGTTGCATGCCGTCCACCAGTACATGTATTGGCATTTTCACCTGGACGATCAGGGATTCGCCCCGCTTGCCGGCCTGCTCAAACGTACCGCGATCGTCGAGATGGGACACGTGGAAAAGCTGGCGGAACGCATCCTGTTTTTGAAGGGTGATGTGAAGATGACGGCGGCCGGGTCCGTCGAGCCGATCACCGAGCCGGCGGAGATACTCGCTCGAGCCGCGGCGATGGAGCAGGGATCGACCAATGACTACAACAAGTCGGCACTGGAGTGCAGCGCCAATGCCGACGCCGTCTCCAAACAGCTTTTCGAATCGCTCGTGGCCGACGAAGAGGGTCATTTCGACTCCTTCGACAAGCAGCTCGACAACATCAAGCGTTTCGGGCTGAGCTACCTGGCGCTGCAGTCGTTCGAGGGTGGCCCGCCGGAGCCGAAAGAGAGCGAGTGATGAAGCGGGTTCGGCGGCAGATGGGTGCCCTCGCCTCCACCAAGGTCCGTGTGTTCGTCGGTGATCTGAAGTGCCGGCCTAGCGGCCGCGCATGCCGGCGCTGAACGGCCAACTGGGCCACTAGCCGAAGTGCCTGTGCCCACCAGCCTAGTCCGTGTGGCCCGGTGCTTCCAAGAGTAGCATTTCAGTACGCCGCAGGCAGGTTCTGAAGGGCAATCGACATGAATCGGCTGCTGATCATCGTGATGTTTGGCGGCGTGTTGAGCGGACTGCTCGTGCTCTCGGCCCCAAGCGTGGCGGGGGATTCACCGGACCACACCTCGGGAGCGGCTAGCCACCCATCTGCCGTCGTGCCACCCCAGGGAGTCTGTCCACCCTTCAAGC
>CAYYBO010000353.1:0-4851 GCA_964470125.1 uncultured Planctomycetaceae bacterium
CACGGAGAGGGCCTCGCGCGACCAGGAGAGATCGACCGCGACGGCCTGGACGTCGTCCGGGGCGAAGACCTTGAGCGCCAGTTCTTCAAGGCTGTTAGGAGCGGGCTTGCCCAGGCGCTTGAGCAGCGGCTCGGGGTTGAAGTATCCCCGCAGCGATGTCTCTCGCGGCAGGCGGGCGATCATCCGGCGCACGCCGGGCTTATCCAACCAGCGTCGCTCCGGCCACTGGCCGGCGGTCCATCGCAGCACGTCCTGACCGCGGGTCGAGCCCATCGCCAGCCTGTCCTTGGCGGCGTAGGCGAAGAGAGGCTTGCCGTCCGGCGAGAGGATGCGATTGCCGGTCTTGCCCTTCTCCACCTTGAGTCGCTGGTCCGGTTCGGACTTGGCTTCCTCCTCGACGAGCGGAAGGAAGGTCTTCTCCATGAGTTCGTCGAAGGGCGTCTGCGAATCCGGCAACTCCATAGCGATCATCACGTCCGGGTCGTCCTTGCCCGGCGGCGGCATGAGCACGGCGATCAAGGTTGCCCCAGGCACCTTCTTGATCGCCTCTACCCATCTTGCTGCCAGGGCCTTGTCATCGGTTATGGCCTCGAACAGGGGTCTGACCAGCTTGGGCGGCAGGGCTCGCCGCGGCCGGTCCACGCACAGCACCGCCACGGCGTCGTCGGGCACGAGATCGATCAGCTTCTCCGCCGCGACGGAGGCATGAACGCCGGAGACAATCGCCGCTGCGAACGCCAATTGGACGAGAGGGTGTTTCGTCATAGTCGCAATTCCCCGTGATATCGCCTGGCGGAGGGAGCTTCGTGCCTTCACACTTCAAACGCTCGGCCTCTTCTCGTCGCGACAAGAACGCGGAGTAGACGAACAGCGCCTAATCCGCAGTCGCTCATCAAACACTGACGGCTGACGCCATATCTGCTGCGGCGCTCGCGGGCGAAGACGGCCCCCGGCCGAGGCCCGGGGCTCTTATGGGGGCGTTGCCTCCGCGTTGCGCTCCTTCGCGGCGGCGCGCTGTTTCGAACTCGGAATGGACTCCAGCCGCTGCTTCAATTCGCTGAACATCTGGTCCAGCGGCCCAACGCTCTTGGCCAACTCATCGGTTTGCTCGGCTCGAATGAGGTCCTGAAGCCTGGCTCCGTGAGTCTGCTCATACTTGGCCGCCCGGCCTTCCATTTCTCGCAGAATCGCCTCCGCCGTGGCTCGCTGGGCGTTGGTCAGCTCATAGTGGCCGGCGAACGACTCGACGTAGCGGCGCCATCGCGAGGCCCGGGGGCTGAGGATTGCCGGTGCCTTCCGCTTCTTCTTGTATTCCTCCTCGTTGTCGCGTGTGACCCGCTCCAGCCCGGTGTGCCCGCGCTTGGCGTCATTGGACGGCTGATACTCGAACTCGTAGCCCGTCATCGGATCGGGCGGGATCGAGGCGACGTATTGCGGAACCAGTGCGGCCAGCGCCGGCGGGGCTTCGCCCTGATCCGCCCGATAGGCCGCCGCGGCGAGAGAGAGCTTCGCCCGTTCGAAGTTGGCACGGTTCATGATGGACAATTCGTTGGCCCGGCTGAGCGCGGGTAGCAGAACCCTGCCCGGCACGTTCCAAGCTGGAATCCGCTTGAAAAGCTGCTCTTCGTCGATGGTGATGATCGAGCCGTCCTCACGCAGCTTGCCTGCCTGGGCCAGCATTCTGTAGTGATCCTCAAAGTGACGTTTGACAAGCCGGTCCGGGAAGTACAACCGCCGGAGTCGCTTCGCCAATTCGGTCCAGCCGCTCGGCTCGAACGGAGGGGGGCTCCACATGAAGCCGGACATCATCACCTGAAAGCCGTTCGGCGAGTCGGTGATTTCGTCGACCGCCGCTTGCGCGAAACGCTGTTCGGCCGCCACCATCTGCTCCCATGTCGGGAAGGCCGCCTGCAACCGCTCCATCTCCGAGGCGGCGGCCTTGAGCACCTCGGCGGAAGCCTCGCCGGATTCGGCGGCGCGGATGAGTCCGGCTTGGGCCAAGGAACCCGTCGCGATGCCGACCAGACCCTCGATCAGCGTGTTGCCGTCGGCGACGTGGTTGGCCATTCGCTGAATGGTCAGGCAGTCCTCGATGCCGGCGTCAGTCTGCCCCTGAAGCTGCTGGTGCATCGCCTCCAGGGCCAGCATCTTGGCCAGTTGCCGTTGTTGGGCGAGCGGCGGTAGCAACACGGCGGCGATGGGAACGTCTCGCCCGTCGGAGGACATCATCGGCATGTAGTAGTCGGGCATGGCGGCGGCCTGGCGGACCAGATTCATCGCCGCCTGATTCTGATCCAGCCAGGCGTGAAGCTGCGAACCCTGATCGCCCTCCGGCCACTCGCCGCTCCGCAGGGCGTTGTTGAGAGCTTCCTGCGACTCCTGCGGCGCATCGGTGCTCGAGTTGATCGCTTGCAGGTAGGTCCAGAAGGCGTTGCGTTCGCGGGGGATGTCGCGCACCCTGAAGCCCCTGGCGCGGAGCTTCTCTGGGGGGATGAGATAGGCCTGCAAGTCCTTGATGACGATCTTCTCCGCGCCTTCGACGGGGGGACGCAACTCTCCGACGGGTGGAACAGCGGGCTGTTGGGCGGCAACAAGAGAGAGCCACGTCACCACAGGCAACACTGTTGCGATGGGATTCGGCCGGTTCATATGAGGATCCTCGTGATGGACCTCGAAGGCGTGATTGACGTTGCGCACCTAGTGGTTGGCAGGACAGCAGACGTGGGTGTTCGGAAGGCTCGGCGGGAAGGTTGGCTGCATGCTCGCCGCGGCGACCGACCCCCCCCACGCCTCGACACAATGGTATCCGCGGCAGGGCCTAGAATCAAGGCGGCGATGGGGTCAGATGAGAAGGCCAACGACGCCCGACAGGGCTGGCCACAAAGGAACGGGCGGCCCGCAGCGAGCCGCCCGAATCTTGGCTGTTCTTGGAAAACGGTCGCCGGCTTACCGCCGGCGTCGAGGCAGCAGGAACATCCCGGCAAGGCCCATCAAGCCGGCCGCCGCGGGCTCAGGGACCGTGTAGTGGTAGGTCACCGAAGCCTCGGCCGAGGCGGAGGTGCTGAACTGCAGGAGCAGGTTGCCGGCGCCGCTGCCGGTGGAGGCGCCATTGGCCGTGACCGGCAGGATGATGTTGCCGATTCCGGTGAACAAGGCGATGTCCGCGGGTGCGCTGGTGACGGCCGAGTCGATCGAGTCGGCGGCCAAGTTGAGGTAGGTCTTGCCGCTGGTGCCGGCATAATCGTCGGCGCCGTCCCAGGCGGAGGCGCTGTCGATGGTGGAGACCACCGGGATGGTCAAGACCAGCAGTGAATCGTCCGGCCGCCGCAGCCTCAGCAGGGCCTGAAGGTCCATGGTGATGGTCGCCGGCGCGGCATCTTTGTTCTCAAAGCCGGCCGAGCCTTCGACATGGCCGTAGAGCGTGAACTCGATGCTGTCCAGAGTTCCCAACGCGGGGTTGAACCGCGGAAACGTGATTGAATTCGCCCAGTTCGTCGTCCCCAGCGGGACGAAACCGGAGAACGATATGGTGTCGGCGTTCGCACCGGCGGCGAGCGCGATTACAAGTACGACGCTGATCGACAAGAGCCGCATGATCTTCCCCCCTCTGTTGTGTCGGCAAAAGGCTTCTTCCCCGACGAAGCCCTGTGAAGGCGCCCCCACAATCTCTCACTAATATGCTATACACCGGGCACGGCGGCAGTCAAGAGTTTTCCAGGTTTGGCGGCGAAGTCCGGCCTGCGCGTGACTTTTCCCGGACGTGACGTGGTTATGACACTCTCGCAGGATTCTCAGTTGCGGACCAGGGGGCCGGGGGGCGGCGACTGATCCGCAGCCTTCAAAGCGGTCGGTAAGGATCGTGCGGGCCCGCGAGACGATTGACGACGAAGAGACAATCGTTGGGATCGCGGGAAAAGCCGAAGGGCTGCGGGCCGTCTCCTGCCGGCTTCCTCGCCGGTGCTTCGGGCTGATCCGAGGTATTGCCGCTCGAGCACGCATCGAGCCTGAAGTCGCCTTATCGGGGGGTTCTTCTGGAGCCCTTGCTTGCGCTCTGGGCTGATTTGAGGTAAAATCGGCGGATCGGTTCGGCGAGATGGATCTGCAAAGGTTTGTTGACAGCGTCCCGCACTTGCTGGCGATGGCCCTCCTCATCGCCATGAGCGGTCTCATCTCAGCCAGCGAGACGGCCATCTTCGCCCTGTCACGGCACCAGCTCAACCGACTTCGACAATCGTCCCACGCGACGGCCCAACTGCTGCTGAGGCTTCGGGAGAATCCGCGTTCGCTCCTTTCGACGATCCTGCTGTCCAACATCACCATCAACACGCTTTTGTATTCCATGCTTGCGGTCACGGTGGCCAATCTCGGCGGCGGGTCTCCCTTTTGGACTTCCGTGTTTGGGGCGATCGGCTTTGTGATTGTGCTGACCGTCGCGGAGATCGCCCCCAAACTGATCGCCTTGAGCACGTGCGAGCGGCTGGCTCCGATGGCCTCGCCGCCGATCCGGCTGCTGGAAATCGCCACTTTGCCCATTCGCTGGGTACTCGAAACCGCCATCGTCGAGCCATTGAGCCGGGTTATTTGTGGTCCCGAGGGCGGAGAGGGCGGGACGCAAGCCGCGCCCTCTGACATCCGCGCCGAGGAGCTTCAACGGCTGGTTCGACTGAGCCAGATGGAAGGGCTGATTGACGAACGGGAAAACGCTTTTCTCCCCGGGGGGGGGGTGGACGGAATTGGGGGGTTGCCAATTTTTTTTTGGTGATGGGTGGGCAAAAAATTTGGGTTATGGGGCTTGGCATCAATTCCTTTCCCTTGTATTGGTACGATTCAATTGCCCCGCTCTGTTTTCCA
>CAYYBO010000354.1:0-815 GCA_964470125.1 uncultured Planctomycetaceae bacterium
ATGGTGGTGGGCAGGCGATGGCGGCGAGCGGTGAGGCCGCCATTGTCCCAAGAAAATCGCGCGATGGCGTGCGACGTCGCCGATGCTGTAATTTGCAGGCGTCGCTTCGGACTTGAGTTCTGCCACCCAACTGTCGCTACAGGAAGTACGCCAGTGCGTAGAAATATGCTGAATTTTCTGGTGGACGCGGTCACGCTGCTGGCGATATTCGCCATGGTCGCCACGGGGCTGGTGATCCGCTTTGTTCTGCTGCCCGGCACGGGCGGTCGCCACGGTGGACGCGGACTTGTGCTTTGGGGAATGGGGCGCCACGACTGGGGGGACGTGCATTTCTGGGTGTCCGTGGCCCTGGGCGTGCTTCTTGTCATCCACGTCGCCCTGCATTGGTCATGGGTGTGCATGACGGTACGCCGAACGCTCGGGGGCAAAGACGCCGGTCAACTCACAGCCGTCAGGCGCAATGCGTACGGCGTCGGGTTTCTCGTCGCCCTGCTCGCCATCTTTGGAGGCTTCACCTGGTATGCCGATTCCGCTGTGCAGGAAGGCAGATCACCGGCAACTACCCAGGACCATCCTCAACGCCCAGAGACGGATGTGCCCGAGGCTGGTCGCGAGGAAGGCCACGGGGCCGCTAATGAACTGATCCGAGGCTCTATGACCCTTGCGGAGGTTGAGAGCGCCACCGGCGTGTCCGTCGCAACGCTGAAGTCCGAGCTTGGGTTGCCCCGGGAAACCCCGGCCGACGATCGTCTGGGACGGTTGGGACGTCAGTACGGATTCAACGTGGAGAAAGTCCGGGACGTCGTGGCAAGGCA
>CAYYBO010000354.1:825-4836 GCA_964470125.1 uncultured Planctomycetaceae bacterium
CAGGTCCCAATCGGACGAGCGATGATACGGTGATCGCGAGGCTTCCAGATGACATCGGCTGCCGACCCGTGCCGTGCAATAACGGTCGGCAACCACCCGCTGCCATGCGGGTATTCGAGACGGAGGAGATGCAAGAATCCTGTTTGGAGCCAGGCTGGCGGGGCGTTATCTTGGAGTCAGAGGACCGCGACGGTCTGTGATCGGATGCCGGTTGGTGGTGGCTGTGGAACAGATTACCCAACCGCCGGGCATGGACGGCAGAGGAGACCCTATGAAGAAGGTCGGCATCATCATCTGCGGGCGTTATCAGTCATGCGGCGGTGGGAAGTGTTTCCGCGCCCTGCGGGAACGGGTCGGCGCCTTCGCCGCATATCCCAAGGAGGAGGCGGTCGAGATTGCCGGATATTCCTATTGCGGGGGCTGTCCCGGCGGCAATATCGAGTCTGTCCCTGCTGAGATGAAGAAGAACGGCGTGGAGACCATCCACCTCGCCACCGGCCTCATCGTGGGCTATCCGCCTTGCCCGCGAATCCGACAGTTCAAGGAGTACATCGAGACCGCCCATCAGATTCCGGTCGTTGTCGGCACTCACCCCATCCCGCTCAAGTACATGGAAATGCACCAGAAGTTGACGTTCTGGGACAAGTGCAGAATGGAGGAGGTCGCCGGTGCGCTGATGCGTGAGGATAGCCGCGTCATGGAGGCATATAACTGACACGTGCATGCCACACTCGCGACAATTTACTCCCGTTCTTCGGCTCACCCCCAATCGTGCGGTCTTCGTCGCCGCTGGCGAGGAGCGTGCTGGGCCGTCTTCACCGCCGCGTTCTTAAGCGGATGCCATGCACCGCTGCCGAGAGACAGCTGGCGCTGGAAAGAGAAATACGCTTACGCGCAGGTGGTTCAGCCGATCGTCTTTCACTACGACCACGGCGTGCTCGCGGGCAGCTACCCTGACGGTGTGGAGACCGTGGCGATCGGGTTTGAGGATGTGTGCGCCCAGCTCGGCCACGTGTGCCTGTGCGGCGCCGGCGGCTTTCGGATTGCCGGCAAGGTCGTCGACGCCCTTCGGCAAGACGGCGGTCCGCTTGAGCGCGGCGAGTTCATCCTCATCAGCGGTCGAGATCACACGATAAGCGATGCGATTGCCTTTGTACTCGGATGCGAACGCCGCGAGGATTTCGACCGCAACCAGTACTTCATCGACGGTTCAATCACTGCGCCCCAGCGTGAGTATCACTATTGTGTTGCCTACCGGCCGGCGAGGGCTGCGGTTCATGTCGTCTACCGCAAGCACCTCCTGGTGGGCGACGAGGAGATGAACCGGTTGTGGCAAATCGAGTGCGCCTTCGAACGGGATCCTGCCACGGTTAGTTCGTCGGACATGGAGCGCTATCGCCGGGCGATGGTGAAGATGGTTAGTGACGTGCTCTTCGACCGCGTTGAGGGGCTGATCACCGTGCAGCCATTGCCGTACGAAGCATTTCAACAGCGACTGGACGCGCTGCCGCGCCGAACCGGTACGGCAGCAACGCGATTTCACTCACCGGTGTTGAACGAGGGCCGCAAGCTCGGTTGGAAGGAGAATGCGCTCCGCGGAGGATGAGCTCCGGATGTGCGGGGCCGTGCTCGTTGAGCCGTCCCCAACAATGGCAATGAGCCTCGTCGGGATAGAAATCTCTAATCGCCCTCTCGTCCATCACGCCGACCCTCGTTTGGATACGCGCCGCCTTTCCCTTGCTTAGTCCACCCCCGCGCCATGGCCCACGAGCGAGCTCGACGGGTTCCGGATCGTAGCCTTACGAACGCGGGCGTGAATCATCGCGCGTTACGCTTGCGGCCGCAGCCCCCGCCATGCGAGCGGCCTGCATCACGATGGTCAGAATCACAACTAACATCAGGCCGGCATCGAACGCGCTGTAGGCAAAACGCGTCAACCTGGGCAAGGCCTGGACTTGCAGCAGCATGATGCCTCCGAACAGCGAAGTCAGCGCAACGGCGATCCACAGTAGACGCCCACCGACGCACCGGGATCCCCGGGTAGCTCGCGGCAGTTGCAGTACCGTGATAATACCCCCCGTCAGAATCGCAGCCGCCACCCAGAAGTGCTTCGCATCCAGCGTGAAGCGGCTGGCCAGCATGTAGCTCAACAGGTCCGGTTTGCTCGCGGCCAGCAAACCCCCGATCCCCGCGACGATCACCAGCGCCCAAGCGCCCAGCCGGGCCTGATGCGGCGAAAACGCCCCACTGCCGACCGCCAGGTCGCGCAGCGAAGCGGCCAGCCACACGACGGCAAGCATCGCCAGCAAGAGGTACATCAGCGGCTTGAGCGTCTGCTCCCGGACGGCCCCCGCCCAAATCCAGCCCCGGCCAAGACCGAGTATCTGATGATTCGGGACCCAGCGAGGCTGCCCCCCGCTTGCCTGAAAAGCCTGGGCGAGCACAGGACGGTCAAAGAAGGGCGACGCCGAGCAATGGCAGTTAGTGCAACCGCCGGCCCCAAGCGCTGCCCGCGCGGGAGCAATATCGTGCGAGAACTTGTACACGGATGCGTAGGCGGTCGCCTCGTGCTCTCCATGCGGCAGGTCGCGAGACTCCGTCGATGAGTAGTACGCCCGACTGTCGCTAACCCAAACCAGGCGTTTGCCTTCCAGGGGGAACTTGGTGCCGGTCAGATAATCTTTGCACGCAGCAAGCAGGGCGTCGATCTCCTCCGGGCGATTCACTTCCGGCGCCCCGTCGCCGTTGTCGTCGGATATCTCGGCGAGCTGGCGATACTTGTTGGCGGGATCGCCCCGATGTTCTTTCCACATCGTGAAGAAATCCTTCATGAAGAGTTGACGCAGACCTGACTGGCCGGGCTCTTCGTACCCGACGAACGTGCTGTGGACGCGGTTGACCGGATATATCTTGCCCTTGTAAAGAGCGAGCGTCGGCTGCGTGACGTTAGTCGGCTTATCATGGGCGCTGAAGAGGTCAAGCTCTCCATAATGGTTCCAGAACTGCATCTCCTGGTCGTAGAACGTCCAGATGTGCTTGCCGGGCGGAGAAATGCGCGGCGCGGCGTTGTACACGTCGCTGGCCTGCACCAAGGCGCTCTTGACCGCCCGGTTCGGAATGTGGCATGCTTGGCAGGAGAGTTTCTCCATGTGCATCTGAGGCAGCCACTCGTGCGTCGCCCGCGGAGCGTTGCGCCAACCCTCCAGGTGACAGGCTTCGCACCTTCGAACCGTGTCGTCCAGATCGTTGCGGACGAATCCCGATGGATCGTCGCCCTTGCCGAATTGATGCACTTCCTTCCCGCGAATGCGCGGATCGGCCGCCTTGCTTCCCGCCGCGTGGCAATCCACGCACAGCAGTCCGGCGGCCATGTGTACGTCCGTACGGGTCGAATATCCCGCGCCCCGTTTCTTCCAGTCCGGCTTGAAGTGACAGTTCAGACAGGTATCGTTCCGCGGCTGCGGCGCGATGTGCAGGATCACGTTGCCTTCCGAGTCAAAGCGGGAGAGATCGTAGGCCACGGTCGGCGATTCGTTCGCCGTCACCTTGCCATTGACCGTACCCAGCCGGGCGCCCGCCGTGGCGGCCCAGTGAAAATTCAGATCGGCCAATTGGGCGTTTCGCTTGCCGAAGTCATATTCGGGCATGTGGCAAAGCAGGCAGTCGGCTTCGATGACGCCGGTCTCCGACCAGCGTGCCTTGAAATAATCCCCGTCGAACCCGTTGTCGCCGCCAGATGTCAGACTTGCTCCCGGATCGCGCATCCGCTCGTCGTAGCGGAGCCCATCGCGGTCGAACTCCAACGGACCACCGCCCGGATGGCAGTTTCCGCACGTCGCCGTCACGAACTCAAACGAGGTCATATCGATCAAACGGGCACTGCTGTTCTGCTTGGCCGCCAACTCGCGGTAGAGCGGCGCGGGCGAGCACCAGTTACCGCCATAGTTGCCGGGAAACTTCACCCAACCATAGCGGGCCGCGTACTCCGCCGGGAGCTTCTCGCCCTTGCCC
>CAYYBO010000355.1:0-4816 GCA_964470125.1 uncultured Planctomycetaceae bacterium
GTCGAGACCTCTTCGGCGAAGAGCGCGGCTGTGTCGAGTTCATCGGCGCCGATGCGAATGGCGGACTCGCAGTTGTGTTCAGCGCGCAGGCGCCGCGCCTTTGGCGAACTCAGCGGGATTGGCAGGTCACCAGCCGCCTGGAGCCACACTTTCCCGACGGCCGGATCGTCGACCTCGCATCCGGATCCGATGAGGCGGCACTACGGGCGGCCAGCGACGGCACCCTCTGGGTGTGCGACGGTCACGCGTTGCTGCGGTTGGACAGTGACGGCGTTGTCAGCCAGGTCCTCGGAGAGGCTCCGGATACCCCCGCGCTTCGTCACATCGCGCTGGTCACAATGGATCAGCAGGGCAACCTCTACGCTGTTGAAGAACGCAGCGGAGACACGCATGTGTTCGGTCCGAACGGCCAGCGCACCCGCCTGCTGCGCCCGAATCCGACTGATTTCACTGAATCATGGCGCATGAGCGAAATCACGGTGGCCGGCGACGGAAGCGTGGTTCTCGGCGGCCTGGAGTTCTCGCCAGCAGGAGACCGGATCGGCTTCCGCACGGCGCCCGCGGAAATCGAAGCGCTGTCGCGCTTCGACGGCCGCCGCCTCTTCCACCCGCACAGCCGCAAATGCTGGATCACCAGCAGCGAGGCGGCCGTGCTGCTCGACGAGGACAACCAGGTCCTGCGCACCGTCGCGCGCCACCCGGATGGCCGGTGGCTTGACCACATCGAGATCGCCGCCGTCGGTCCGGATGGCAGCCTCGCGGTCACGACCAGGACCACGCGCGCTGGGACGGACGAAAAGAAGACGGTCAGCGTCTTCACGGCCACGGGCGAGCCCCGGGCGTCCGCGCCACTTCCGAACCTCCCTGACGTCTGGCCGATCTCCGAGCAACTGGCCTTCAACGGGCGCTTGGTGTTGACCGGACCGTGGGGCTTCGAGGACGCCCACTACGTCGCCGTCGATTTCGGGGTCAGCCCGCCGCACTGGTACGACCTCGGCGATTTCCGACCATACGAAGACGTGTGGCACTACGGTTTTGTCAAAGACGGCCAGGAGCTTTGGCTGTTCGCCGAAGCGGCTCGCAAGATCGAACGCTTTGAAGTCCCGTTGCCGCCCGCGACGGCCGATGCGAAAGCTCCGTGACCAAGGACTCAAGCCGAGTTTGAGGACACTCCCGTGTACACTTGTCCAAGGCCCTTGTTTCGCGCCACGTGGATCTGTCTCGCGCTCGCACGGCCGACCGCACTGGCTGAAGCCCAGCCGCCGCCCACCCTGAACACCCTGCGTGGCATAGTCGTGTCGAAGGCGGACGGCCAGCCGCTGGCCGGCGTGCCCGTCGTCATGGCACATGCGGAGAAAGGATATGTGCGCGTCGGGTCGGGGGGCCTCGACGCCGGGGGCCCGGAGCTTCTCGACCGCCGGGCCTTCGTCTCGCGCAACAAGCGCTCGTGGTGCGATGCCATCACCGCATCGGACGGCTCGTTCGCCTTGCGCGGCTTCGACGCCCCCAACGAGCCCTGGATCCTCGCGGCCGGCGATCGCCAACGTGGATACTGCGTGCAGCCGCGTGTCCGGCCGGCTGAGCATGCGGATACGCCGCTCCGCCTTGAGATCGATGCGCCGGCCTTCATCAGCATCCAACGCCTCCCGGCTCCGCCGGCTGCCTCCTTCCGGGCCTATGTCGCGCTTGGCTTGGTTGACCTGGACGGAAAGTCGACCACCGCGGCCGGCCCGGTCGACCTCAGCGCGGTCCCCGAAGCGCATGTCCGCGTCGATGCCTGGGCGGAGAATCCCGAGGAACCCGTCTGGCGGCTCGGGCCGTTCCCGCCCGGTTTCACTTATCGGGTGACGCACACCATCTGGAGCCCGAACCTGCGTTACTACATCACGCTCTTCGAGCGCCAGGTCTTTCTGCGCCCCGGGACAACCGAGGCCGTTTCCCTCGAATCTGCATCGGGCGTCACGCTGAGCGGCCGGATCAGCGACACCAAGAGCCGCCCGCTCGCCGACGTGAACGTCCTGGTACGCATGCAGGGCGAGTCCGCCGTGGTGCTGGGCACACTGAGCGACGCCGA
This sequence comes from uncultured Planctomycetaceae bacterium, assembly GCA_964470125.1. GTDB lineage: Bacteria > Planctomycetota > Phycisphaerae > UBA1845 > UTPLA1 > DATKKX01. The sequence goes on from CAYYBO010000355.1 coordinate 2,075, forward strand.
CGGGCGTTACGTGCTCAAGCACGTACCCGCCGGAACACACACTCTGGAGTTGCTGCGACACGCCAAGCCCACAGCGCCGATCTGAGGCTCGCTGCCACGCGATGTTTCCTGGAAACAGGACATCATCCTGGCGGTCGGCCAGGAATCCCAGACGAAAGACATCGAGAGCGTGAAGGTGCAAGGTATCTACCCCGGTGTGCTCGCCCCCGATTTCGAGGCGACCGCCCTCGACGGGAAGCGCTTCAAACTCTCCGACTTGCGTGGCAAAGTGGTCTTGCTGGATTTCTGGGCCACCTGGTGCGCACCGTGTGTGGCCGAGTTGCCCAATGTGGAGCAGGCGTGTGAGATCGCCGGAGAGATGTTTGCGGTGGTCGGCATCAGTTTCGACCGCGACGCGGACACGGCGCGCAAGTTCGTGACCGGCAGGAAACTGAACTGGACACAGATCTGGGCGGACAAGGGCGACAAGAGCCCGCTCGCGGATGACTACGGCGTAAGCGCCATCCCGGCCAGCTTTCTGATCGGGCCGGACGGGAAAGTGCTTGGGCGTGATCTGCGTGGCACAGCCCTGCTGGACGCCGTGCGAAAAGCCACCGCCGGGCTCGCGCCGCAGCGCCCCGCGTTGCGCGACTACTTCAACCTCGAGGGCGTGAACCGCGGGCGCGCCGCGGCCGCGCCGCCACCGCAAACGCATCCGACGGTGCCCACCGTCGGCGAAATGATGGAGACGCTCAAGGGCGTCTACGGTCAATACGACGGCGGCCCGGAACTCTGACGCGGCGGGGCCAAGTCCGCAGTCGGGTACTTTCGCCTCTCAGTTGTACCTCCGCGCTCCCATGTGCTGCGTCCCGGTGTTTCATCGTCCGCGCGCAACCACTATCCGGGGGTTCGCTAGAGCAGACACGCCAGGCCCCAAGATCATCGTTGCTGACGGAACGGACAAAACGTCGCGACACTGCACCCGGCGGCCGAGCCCACGGTAGAATTCGCTGGACCGGCGAGAACCCGCGGACGCCGTGAGCGTCTAAACGCGCGGTGGGCGGAGACCGGGACCCGACGGGCCACCGACACGGAGGCGGGCCATGCGTTATCCACAACGCCCTGTGGTCTTGTTGCTTGGGATCGCGGCCCTGGCTGGGGTAATACCACGTGCGCCGGCGGAGCGCATGGGGCGCATCACGCTGGATCCCAAGACCTACAAATCACCTTCCGGCGAATACGAGTTGCGGGTCGACCCCAGCACCATCTACGGCCAGGGCAAGGGCACCTACCGGATGACGCGCACGGGCACTGAAGTCTGGGCCGGGGAAATGCCCATCACGCTCTGGGAAGCGCTGGTGGCCGATGACGGCACCGTCGCGGGCTACGCGTACTCGCTGGGCATGGAGAACTACCCGTCGCGCAAAGACCAGGAGACGGAGGGCAGGCTGCATCTGATGATCCTCGATCCATCCGGCACCGTGCGGATGAACGAGGTCCTCCCCCGGCGCGGCATATTCTCCTGCACGTCAACGGTGGATCGCAACGTCACCGGCATTCTGCTGGACCCTGAGAACGATCGGTTCATCGTCCGGTGCACAGAGGGCGGTTGGTCGTCGGACGGCGAGGTGTGGCGCATCTTCAAGCTCACGACGGGCCAATTGCAGGACGAGTTTCAATTCGCGCATCCAGAGGCCGGCACACACGAATTCTGGTGCATCCTGGCGACCCGCCCCGTCGCCGGCACGCCCCTCATCCTCGTCAACTGGAGCTACACGAAGTGGGCGGAGGACGGCAATACGCAACGCGCCGAGGGCGGCAGCTTTGCACTGATCGATGCCGCCGGCGCGCCCGTCTGGGAACTCGACCGCCCGAACGATTACCCCGAGGACTTCGTTTACTCCAGTCGCCAAGCGGGAGAGGGGGCCATCTTGCGCACCGCCACGCCGCGCCGGTTCGAACTGCGGTTTGTCAAAGAGAATCAGCGCGTGACGTTCGAAGTCGAACCGGACGGCGAAGGTCGTTGGCGCGTCACCGAGCGCGGGCGCAGCGACTTTGGCGCCGCCGCATCCCAGGAACCCGAGGACCAGCCCGCCAAGCTGGATTCGCTCACTCCGCGGCACCTGGGGACGATCACACTCGAGACGGATTCAGCGCCGGCGCCGGAAATCAGGGACATCGCCAACTTCGACGTCGATGATCAGGGGCGCATCGGCTTCCTCCGCCGCGAGCGCGATCACTCGACGACATTTGTGCTGGTCGACGCGGCCGGACGCGTCATTCGCGCGGTCAGCCTCAAGGAGACGTTCGGCCCAGCCTACAACTTGCCGACGGCGACATCGACCGCCGGGGACCGCTGGCTGATCACGGCCCGCACCTGGCAGAGCGCCCCAGGCGGCAACGAGCACGTGACCACCCGCGCGTGGTGGCTGAACACCGCGACGGCCGCCATCGAGGAAATCCAACCCTTCACCGGGCAGGGCGCCCGGCACGTCGCCGCGACGCGCGACGGGGGCTTCGTGGTCACGATCTCGCCGGAATCGAGCGCTGGGCAGCGCGATGAGTTGGTCGCTTTTGATCGGGAGGGCAAGGAGCGTTGGCGCGCGGCCCCGGACGACGTCATCCTCGGCGTGACCGTCACGACCAACGGTCGCATCATTGCACAGCACGGAAACGGTAACATAACCCAAACCAACAAACCCCCCACCCCAAGGTTTTTTAAAAACCCATTTGACACACAAATTTTGCAATAACGGGGGTGTG
>CAYYBO010000356.1:0-4804 GCA_964470125.1 uncultured Planctomycetaceae bacterium
ACCAGGTTGCCGCCACGTCGGCGATGACGGGATCAAACTGGGTCCCCCCCCCATCGCGGAGTTCTCTGCAAACCCGCTCAACGCCGTAGCTCGCCTTGTAACAGCGTAGCGAGAACATGGCGTCGATGGCGTCCGCCGCGTGCAGGAGCCTTGCTCCAAAGGGAATCTCCTCGCCCCGCAGCCCATGGGGGTACCCGCCGCCTTCGTACCACTCGTGGTGGTACAAGACCAGCGGTATTTCCGGCTCCAGCCACGCAGCCGTCTGGAGGATGGTCGCCCCGGTCACCGGGTGCTGCTTGACAACCAAGTACTCCTCCGCTGTCAAGGGGCCCGGCTTGGTCAAGATCGCGTCGGGAACGGCAATCTTGCCGATGTCGTGGAGCACTGCAGCGGTCTTGATGACTTCCATCTGGCGAACCGACAAACGAAAGGGCTCGGCCAGCCGTTCTGCGTAGAAGGCAACGTGGGTCGAGTGCCGCTGGCCCCGCGGGTCCTTCGCTTCCACCGCCGCCGCCAATGCAGTCACGCTGTCCAACTGCGTGTCACGCAGCCGGCCGCGCGCTTGCCTGAGTTGGAGCCTCAGCTTCTCGACTTGTTGAGACAGAAGAATGATCCGCTCGGAAGTGGATTGAGCCTGGCGCACGTCTACCGTTGGCGGGTCGGATCGGATCGAGGTGCGAGCATCCTCGTTTCGGTCCCGCAGGCCGGGCGTCCAGCCCGCCGGGCTGTTGGTCAAGGCTGCGGATACGATCCTGCGCTTCATTCCGCCCTCCGACAGGGCCAAGGAACGGGAGAGCGGTCCTCTTCCAGAAAGCTCGCCCGCGCGGTCCTCGTCACCGAGGCATTCATCGGAGTGGCGGCGCCGGTCCTTGAAGCCCAACTGCGATCATAGTGCTGGCGAAAACGGCGATATCGGCCTTGGCCGGGACTGTCGAGCGGCGGTATTCTTTCCGGACCACGCCGCGGCCACTGGATAGCGGAGCGTCGAAGCCGTCGGAACGATAGCCATGCCAAGGGAATGTTGCAGCGGGCGAAGTCGCATGCCGCAGACCATGAAGCGTTCCCATCGAATCGTCATCGGGCTCAATAGCGGCACCAGCGCCGACGGGGTTGATGCGGCGGCCTGCGAGATCGTCGGCCGCGGCCTGGGTATGGGCGTTCAAGTGCTGGGGCACGTCCGGCGCGAATATCCCGCCGATCTTCGCACGCGACTGCTCGCCGTTATGGCTCCTGCCAGAACCAGCACGGAGGCGATCTGTACGCTGGAACGCGATGTCGGCCTTGCATTTGCTCGAACAGCCGAGGCCGCGATCAGCCGACTTCGCCTTCGCCGCGTTGACCTGATCGGCAGCCACGGTCAGACGATTTGCCACCTGCCGCCAGCCGCGGGCTCCCGCGATACTCAGCCACACCGCCGCCACGAGCGGCGTCTCAAAAGCGTCGGGGCAACCATGCAGATCGGCGAGCCGGCCCTCATCGCCGCCAGACTGGGCGTGCCGGTGGTCGCCCGCTTCCGCCAGGCAGATATCGCCGCCGGCGGCCAGGGCGCTCCCCTGGTTCCCTGGACGGACTATGTGCTCTTCCATCACGCCCGGCGCAGCCGCGTGGTGCAGAACATCGGTGGAATTGCGAATCTGACGTGGCTGCCGGCCGGCGGCAGGCTCGAAGACGTGGTCGGCTTCGACACTGGCCCCGGCAACATGCTTCTCGATGCTCTTGTCTCCCGCTTCACCAAGGGACGGCAGCGATTCGATCGGAACGGCCGCCTCGCCGCGCGGGGCAAGGTGGACTGTCACGTACTGAAGCGGTTGCTGGCCCACCCCTTTCTTGCTCGCCGACCGCCGAAGAGCTGCGGCCGAGAGGAGTTCGGCGAGGGCTGCATGTGCCGACTTCTTCGGCGGTTTGCCTCCCGCCGCCTCACTTGCGAGGATTGGCTGGCGACGGCGACTGCTTTCACCGCCGCCAGTATCATCATCGCATACCTGTCGCTGGCCCATTGGGGCCGCCGGCCGTATCCTCCGATGGATGACATCTTTCTCTGCGGGGGCGGAGCATACAACCCGACGTTGATCCGCCGCCTCGGGGATTTCGTCTCGATGAACCGCCGCTGCGACGCTGTGCGCATCGCCACGACGGCGGATCACGAGATTCCCATCCAGGCGAAGGAATGCGTCTCCTTCGCGATGCTTGCGGCGGCCTGTGTAGACGGCATTCCCGCCAACCTTCCGCAGGTCACGGGTGCGAGGGAGCATGTAGTGCTGGGCCAAGTGTGCAACCCGGGAAACCGCTCATGACCGAACCCTTTGTTCGATCTCTTCGCGCTGCGCGCAGGCTCAGGAAGAGGCGGAATCGGCCCAATCCGCAATCACCCCGCGGCCACCTTATGACCGAGCAACACAACCCGAAGTCTCGCGCTCTTGACGCCATGTCTGTCGCCGAGGCTTTTGACCTGATGAATGCCGAGGATGCGCGCGTGGCGGCGGCCGTGGCCAAGGCCAAACGACAGATCGTCCGCGCCGTCCGGCTCGTCGCCGAGGCCTGGCGGCGAGGAGGGCGGCTCGTCTATATCGGGGCGGGGACCAGCGGCCGGCTGGGCGTGCTGGACGCCGCGGAGTGCCCGCCGACGTTTCGTTCCGAGCCGAGGATGGTTCGCGGCGTCATCGCCGGGGGCAAGAAGGCCCTTTGGCGAAGCGTCGAAGGCGCCGAAGACGATCCGCTGGCCGCGAAGCGAGCCATCGCCGAGATCAACGTCGCCGAGGCGGACGTGGTCATGGGCATCGCCACCGGGGGAACCACGCCATACGTGCATGCCGCTCTTGCCGAGGCTCGTCGCCGCGGGGCGGCCACGGTCTTCTTCGCCTGCGTCCCGAAATCGCAGGTCCGCGCCGCTTGCGATGTCGATATCCGCGTGCTCGTCGGCCCGGAAATCCTCTCCGGGTCGACCCGCCTGAAGGCCGGGACGGCCACCAAGCTGGTGCTCAACACCATCACGACGCTGGGCATGGTGCAGCTTGGAAAGACCTATGGAAACCTCATGGTCGATCTCAACAGCTACGCCTGCCGCAAGCTGACTGACCGGGCCACTCGCGTCGTCGCCGCGGCCACGGGCCTTCCCTATCAGGCGGCGGTTCGCCTGCTTGGTGCCGCCCACGGCCGCGCCAAGGTCGCCATCGTCATGCACCGTCTTCGTATCCCCTGCGCCGCCGCAGTCAGGCTTCTAGCGGCCTGCCAGGGGCGGGTCCGAAAGGCGCTGGCAAACCCGGAAATCTAGATTTCCGCCGCCGCCCGCCTGGAACCTCCTCGCTCGACCGCTTGCGGACGTTGCACCCCATTGTTATCGCTACCAAAACTGGTTGCCCAGTCGAAATCAGGAGTTTCAGATTAACAGGACCGTAATGCGCCAACGACCAGTAATTCCCGATTTTTCGCAGCGATTTTCAACCACAGCCTTGACTGAGCTTTGCCGATTCGTTTAACATGATTCCCGGTACCGAAGGCCGAGGAGTGGAGTCTCAGCAGCAAGCGCCCGCCAAGGGAAGGGAAGGGAATGCAACCACGGCGTCTGGCGTTCAGGAAACGGTGAAAGGGAACCGCCCGGGGAGGCGCTGCGCGCCCGCGCCGGCGGTTGGGGTAATCTAAGGGTCTTTTCTCAGCATAAAGGAGTGGGAGCGAGTCACATAGAAGCTTTTTCTCGGTCAGGTACAGAATCAAAACACGGAAGAGCTGCGGCGTACACTCCCGGCGCCCGGCTGCTTGGTCGGCGGGAGTGTGAGCGTCGAAACGGTAAGTGCCTCATCAAGTTTGGTCTGATGAAAGGAGCAAGGATATGAGAAAGCGAACAGCGTTACTGGTCACTCTGGGTCTAGCGGCCTGCCTGTGTTGGGCCTTCGGCACTGCGATTGCCGAACAACCCGTGGGCGGTGCCGTCGCCAAGACGCCAAGCCTAACCGAGCAGCCGGCAGCCAAGGCTGCGACCAAGGTTAGTGTTGGCGCCGAGAAGGGCCTCCAGACTAACCAAGTCCCTGGCAGCCCGCAGACATCGTCCGGCGTCCGCCTGCAGGAAGCCCCGGCGGGCACGACACCCGAGATTCGCGTTCCCGCGGGTTACGAGCCCCGCGCGATTTCGCGGTTGGCAGCCGATCCATCCAAGCTTATCCCCATCCCCCAGGGTGTGGAGCGACAAAGAGGCTTCGTGCCTGCGATCACTGAAGGCGCCGGCCCACGAGACGACCGCGGCGATTGCGTGCCGGAAGGCGGCGACTGCGGCCCGATCGTCTATAAGAACCTGGAGCAGGAATACTTCGCCTACTACACCAACGGCATCGGTGACATCGCTATCGGCGACGACGTCTGGCTGGCCGGCACCGAGCGGGCCATCTGCCAGATCATCGTTGCCTCTTACGGCGGCGACGGCACCTACAGCTATACGTTGGAGATTTGGACTGATTGTCCGGCGGAGCCCGGCGCCGTCAGACTCTACGGCCCGATCAACTCCGGCACTCGGCCGGCAGGCTACGAAGAGTTGGCCTTCACGATCCCCGGCGTTGAGGTGCCCACCTACCTGTGGATTTCCACGGTATACACCGGTGTAACGGCTACGTCCGCCGGCCCCATCATCGGCGAGGCCGCCGAAATCGGCTTCAACGACGACTTCTTCGGCGTGATTGAGGGCACGCCTCCGGCGTGCGCCTATTACTGGTACGGCGGCGGACCGGTCACCAACCCCTGGGCCGGTCTGGCCTACCAGATTTCGGCCGCGGGCGATGAGATAGGCAAGTGCTGCTACAACAGTTGCGCCGCTTGC
>CAYYBO010000357.1:0-4782 GCA_964470125.1 uncultured Planctomycetaceae bacterium
GGGAATCCCCATGAGCGAAGAACAGCGCTCCCGGCTTCGCCCGGACAACGTCAGGATGGTCTGCTGGCAGGATTCCCATTGGGGGAACGAGTACGTCGGGCCCACGTATTTCGGTTCCTATACGGAGACTGTTCGTTTGAGCGGTTTGCAGGCCTTTCGTTGTGCTGTGCGACCGGAAGACGCCGTGGACGCGATGGAAACCGGCGGGCCGGACACGGCGCGATAAGACCCTGGTGAGTCACGTAATCCTGCGTTTTCCCTGTCTCGCCTGCAGGAACTGGCACTATACCTGCTTCAGGTGATGTGTGTAGATAAGCATAAGAAGCTGTCACAGGCCGAGTGCCAAGGGGTGAAGAAAAGGTCCGGCAGATGTGCTGCAATTCAATGTTCGGTATCGTTCCCAGAGGTCTGGTGGAACGCTTCGTTTCGGGGCGCGTGGTCTGCCTTTCGCTGCTGTTCTTGGCCGGCACGGTCGGCCGCGCGGCCACATATTCGGTTCCGGGGAACTAGGCGACCCTCCTGGCTGCGATAATCGGTGCACCGGACGGGAGTACGATGCTGGTCAGTCCCGGTACCTACGTTGAGTCGTTGCTGGTGCTGGACCTTAACAAGACCCTGTACTTCCGCTCCACGAGCGGGGCCTCCAACACGTTCCTGAGCGGCGGCAACTCCATCCGCCTCCTGCGCGTGGAGAACGGACCCAACGGCGACCCGAACAAGTACCTCGTGTTCGATGGGTTCACGTTCTACCAGGGCCGCGGCGACAGCATGTGGTCTCCGGTCACGCTGTACAACACGAAGGCGGCGTTCCTCAACTGCCGGTTCATGAACTGTTCCTCCCCGGTCGCGGGCGGCGCCGTGCTGGTGGCGGCCACGGCGGCACACCCGGGGTATCAAACGCGCCCCGTCTTTGCGAACTGCCTGTTCCAGGACAACCTGAGCGAGGGGTACGGCGGCGCCGTCCTGGTGAACGGAAGGCAGTGCTACGCGGACTTCAAGAACTGCGAATTCAGGAACAACTCGAACCGGACGCCGGGCGCTTTCTACCAGATACAGGGCGGCGCCCTGATGTACGCCGAGGGTAACGGGGTCGTGGATTCGTGCACGTTCATCAACAATTCCACGTACTACACGGGCGGGGCGATCATGCTCCTGACGTGGTGGGACTCGGACACATCCTCCGTGATCATTCGCAACAGCCGGTTCGAGGGTAACTACTGCCAGGAGGGCGCCACGCCCATCGACCAGCCGACGGAAGGCGGGGCGATCATGGCCGAGAACAACTTCGAGGTCACCATCCTGGGATGCAGTTTCTCGAACAACTGGGCCGAGGCCGGCGGCGCCGTTCACAGCTACCGCGCCGGCCTGGCCGTCAGGCGGTCGGCCTTTGAGGACAATCGGGCGCTGGGGGCGATGGCGTACGGCAACCCGGTCGGATACGGCGGCGGCGTGGGCATGCGGTGCGATGACACGGGTGACATCAACCGGCCAGAGGCGTCGCTGATCGTCGAGGACTCGCTCTTCCGGCGTTGTTCCGGCCCCTCGGGCGGGGGCATCTTCTTCCAGGGGGATCCGGGTTACGGCCGCCAGGGCGTCATCAGCCTGAACCGCGTGACCATCGAGGAATGCCAGGCCACGGGCGTTGCCGGGGGCCCCGGCCACAGCGGCGCCATCCATTTGCATGTGGCCAACATGACGGCCAACGCCGCCTTCCTCGTGCGGAACCGCGCGGATCTTGGCGGCGGCGGGGCCATCACGCTCGACCAGGATTCGACGATGACGATCAACGACTCTTTCCTGATCGGCAACAACGCGTTGCTCAACCCCGACATCTACAACCCGTACAGCATGCCCTTCTCCCTGAACAACACGATCCTCGCCTACAACGGCACCGGCCCCGGTGCCAACGCGGTTGCCTTCGCGGCGATTCCCCGATACACGATCCTCGGCTGTGCCTTCATGTCATATTTCCTTTCGCCCTACGGCTCGAATCCCCGCATAGACCCCGACATCGGGGGGATACCCGACCGGGGCGGGTACGCAACGGGCACGGCGCGGCACCGGCCTCCGACGGACGTCGACCTCGGCGCCGGCACGTCCACGTACTGGCTGACCTCGTCGTCCTACCCGACGCAGAGGGCGGACATCACGCATTCGTACAAGGGCCTCGTCACCGCCGCGTATCCCTCACAGCCGGTCAGGTTGCCAGGCCGCGTGGAAGGGGAGAACTTCGATCAGGGCGGGCAGGGCGGGGGATACAACGACATCTCGTCGGCCAATGACGGCGGCTCCTATCGAACGACGGAAGGGGTGGACATTGTGCCGGGCGGCAGCGGGCGCATTGTGGGATGGGTCTACCCGGGCGAATGGATGGAGTACATCCTGAACGTCTCGACGTCTGGCATCTATGACCTCGCGGTCTCGGTCGCCGCGCCGGCCGTGGGCGGCAGTTTCTATGTCCAGATCGACAACGCGGACCGGACGGGAGTCGTGGACGTGCCGAACACGGGCGGGTGGTACGCGTTTCAGCCGGTGTCCAGGCAGGGCATCTACCTGAATGCCGGACTGCGCATCATGCGGTTCGTTGCCGTGAGCGCGGGGTTCAACCTGGACTACTTCGATTGGACCTGGTCCCCCGTGGACCCCCTCCTCGCGCTGGACCGGACGTCTATCTCGCGCACGTTCAAGCAGGGGCGGACCAACTCCGCGGGCTTCCGTGTCCGCAATTCGGGCGCCGGGACGCTCTACTACGAGATCACTAACGATGCGCCGTGGCTCACGTGTGTTCCCACCAACGGCACGAGCGCGGGTGAGTGGGACACGATTACCTGCCGGGTGGACGCGTCGGGTCTGGAGACCGGCACGTACAACGCCGTGATTGCCGTGTTGGCGCCGGACGCCACCAACGCGCCCCGGCAAATCGCGATGACGCTCAGGGTGGTGCCCAACCGCAACGTGCGGTGCGACTTCGACGGCGACCTGAGAACGGATTTCGGGGTCTACCGGCCTTCAGATCTCACATGGTACATCAGCCGGTCTTCGCAAGGGGCCATAACCTACACGTTCGGCATGGCCGGCGACATCCCGGTGCCAGCCGACTACGACGGTGACGGCGTTAGTGACGTGGGCATCTTCCGTCCCTCGACGGTCACGTGGTACATCTTCCGATCTTCGCTGGGAACGATGGCTCCGTTCCAGTACGGCACGGTTGGCGATCTGCCTGCCCCGGGCGACTACGACGGCGACGGCCGGGCGGACCTGGCCATCTACCGGCCGTCCGACATGACATGGTACATCTACGGCAGTACCCGGGGATTCTTCACGCTCCAGTTCGGCGCACCCGGCGACATTCCTGCGCCCGCCGACTACGACGGCGATCTTCGCGACGACCACGCCGTGTACCGGCCGGCCGAGGGGATGTGGTACGTCTGGGGCAGTGTGTCGGGCGCCATGTCGTTCGCCTACGGGGCCGTCACGGACCTGCCCGTCCCCGGCGACTACAACGGGGACGGCGTCCTCGATCGCGGCGTGTTCCGCCCCTCCACGTCGCCGTGGATGAACTCGACCTGGCATATCCGCCGCTCCGGCGAGGGCTGGACGGCACCGATCCAGTACGGCGCCTACGGCGATCAGCCGCTGAGGTAGGCGGCCCACGTTCCATTTTGAACATTCCGGCGTCTCTGCCTGTCTGGTAGTCTGTTCCACGAATCAAGGAGCCGGTTCATCATGAAATGGATATACCTAGCCGTGGGAGCTGTTGCCGGTATGAGTCTTTGTTCCGGCTGTTCGAAGCCGGCGACGGTCACGGAGCCGGAGAAGCCCGCCGCCGAGCCGGCGAAGGCCGCGGCCCGGCCGGAGCGGCCCCCGCGCGTGGTGGAACAACCCGCCCCGGTGGCCCGGGATCTTTTCCAGACACAGCCCGTGCCCGCGCCGGTCTCAACGGACGAGCATCGCGTCTCCGTCCGGCTTTGCACGATGCTTTACGGAAGCGAAGGAGTCCGCGCGGGACTGATTGACGAGGCGAGCGGGCAGAGCGCGATGGTGAGAGAGGGACAGACTTTTGGGGGCTACGAGGTGGTCGCGCTGGACGCCGAGACCGAGACGGCCCTGCTCCGGAAGGACGGGGCGGACTACACGCTGAGAGTGACGGGGACGCCGTTCCCGATGGAGGCGCCCGCTCCTGGCGCCGTTCCGCTTCAGGTTGTTGGCGCCGGGGAGCCCCCGCCGGTTCCCATGCCCGGCGACGGGCCGTCGCTCCCGCCGCCGGACTTTACGATGCCGCCCCCGCCGAGGTTCGAGCCCCTGCCGTTCGAGACCGAGCGCGGGATTGACCCGAACGACCCGAAAACCTGGCCGGCGGACTACCGCGGGCCGGGCATCGAGCGGGCGATGAGGGATCCGAACTGGCGGATGCCGGAGTAACGTGCGATGTGAGGTACTCCCACCTGCCACGAGCTTCGGCGGTCGGAGACCGCCGCTGCAGCCAAAGCATTCGCCAAGCGTTGTAGCGGCGACGTCCTCGTCGCCGGAGCAAACGGGGACGCGCCATGCGCTTCGGCGGTCGGAGACCGCCGCTACAGGCAAGGCATTCGCCAAGTGCTGTAGCGGCGACGTCCTCGTCGCCGGAGCGAACGGGGACGCGCCATGCGCTTCGGCGGTCGGAGACCGCCGCTACAGGCAAGGCATTCGCCAAGTGCTGTAGCGGCGACGTCCTCGTCGCCGGAGCGAACGGGGACGCGCCATGCGCTTCGGCGGTCGGAGACCGCCGCTACAGGCAAGGCA
>CAYYBO010000358.1:0-4781 GCA_964470125.1 uncultured Planctomycetaceae bacterium
GCCATCATCGGTCTACGAACGTATTTGCATTGTTCCGGCTTGCCCGCTCCCGAACGACGGTTCTGCGCTGTTCTTCTGGATCGCTGGAAGGGGGAATTTCTTTGCCAAATGCACGTGGAGGTGCTGCATGGCGCTGCTTGTTGATGCCGAATTCGCTCAATTTCTGCCGGTTATGTCGGACGAATCCCGGGCGCAGCTCGAAGAGAGCATTCTCTCGGAGGGATGTCGCGAGCCGCTGACCGTCTGGCGGCATGGTGGACAGGATGTTCTGCTCGACGGGCATAACCGCTGGACTATCTGTCAGGCTCACAAGATCGCGTGTCGGGTCAAGGTCCTGACGGACAAGGAGATTCCCGACCGCAATGCGGCGGTCCAGTGGATTCTTAGAAACCAGCTCGGCAGGCGGAATCTGACGAAGGAACAGTTCACTTTGTATCTCGGCAAGCTGTACAACGCTCAGAAACCCAAGCAAGGGGGAACGGGCGCGAATCAGCATCAGAAACCAACCGGACACGATGTCCGGTCTGCGCAACAACTGGCTCACGAGCATGGCGTCAACGAGCGCACGGTTCGCCGGGCAGGCAAGTTCGCCGCCGCCGTCGAGAAGGCCAAAGAGCGAGACCCCGATATTGAGGCCAAGGTCCTGCGCGGCGAGGTTGGCCGGCAGGATGTCATCGAGAAGGCCAAGCCCGTGACGGAGAAGACACAGGAGCCGAAGCTCGATCCCGACGGCCGCCCGATCCCCGAACATCTCACACATACCTTCGAGATCGCCGAGCAGATCAAGCACCTGGCTCGTGAGGTGACGCGGGTCCGCACCGCGATCGAGCAGTCGGCGGAGGCCGAGCCCGCCGCATGGTCTCAGATCGGGCTTCAGGACGTGACGGCGAAGCTTAAACTCGTGGCGGAACACTTGCGTTTGGGTGCTCCCTACGTGGTCTGTGTCTACTGCGGCGGCAGCGATAGCGAGAGCTGCCGAGGCTGCAAGGGAACCGGGTTCCTGAGCAAGGCTCGGGCCCGGTGTGCTCCGCGTGAATTGCGCACGGGCAAGGCCGAGGAGGATGCGGAGTGAAACTGCGCGACTACCAACGGGAGGCCGTCGAAAGGACGCTGGATTCGTTCCGGACGAATCAGGCCGTTCTGCTCGTCCTGGCAACGGGTTTGGGCAAAACCGTGATCGCGGCCCACATCGCGAACGCCTTCAAGGACAAGGGTCGTATCCTGCTTCTCGCGCACCGAGAAGAACTCGTTTTCCAGGGGCAGGCGACGCTTGAGCGCGTCACCGGCGCCCGGTCTGAAGTGGAGATGGCCGACAGTTGGGCGCTTAAGTCGGCGCTCTGGGTCGGAGCGAAAGTCGTTTGCTCCACGATCCAGACTCAGAACGCCGGGCGAGATGGCGGGCGGATGCAACGGTTTGACCCCAACGAGTTTTCTCTCGTGATCGTAGACGAGGCCCACCACGCGACGGCCGCCAGTTACCGCAGGGTCATCGCGCACTACCGCCAAAATCCGAATCTGCGAATCCTTGGCCTGACGGCGACACCCGACCGCGCCGACGAGGCTGCGCTTGGAGAGGTCTTCGACGACGTGGCCTACGAGCACGACATCTCGGACGGCATCGAGGGCGGCTGGCTCGTGCCTGTCACGCAGACTTCCGTGCACGTTGACGGGTTGGACTACAGCTCCATCCGCACGACCGCGGGCGACCTCAATGGGGCGGACCTTGCCGAAGTTCTGGAATTCGAGGGAAACCTCCACGGCATGAGTACGCCCATTCTGGATCTGTGCGGCGACGCGCAGACGCTCATCTTCACTGCGACCGTCGCACAGGCCGAGCGTTTTGCGGAGATTCTCAATCGCCACAAACCCGAGTCTGCCGAACACGTGTGCGGCGCAACGCCAAAGGAGTACCGCCGGAGTCTGTTCGAGCGGTATGCCAAAGGCGATTTTCAATTCCTCGTCAACGTCGATGTCGCTACTGAAGGTTTTGACGAACCGGGAATCCAGCACATCGTGATGGCCCGGCCTACCAAGTCGCGGGCGAAGTACGCCCAGATGCTTGGCAGAGGGACGCGGACGCTTCCCGGTGTCGTGGATGGAGTCGATACGGCTGACGCACGGCGGGCCTTGATCTCGTTGAGTGACAAGCCCGCCCTGAACGTCCTGGACTTCGTCGGCAACGCGGGGCGGCATAAGTTGGTCCATCCGAGTGACATCCTGGGTGGCAAGTACAGTGACGAGATCGTGGAATTGGCCAACCGCAACATCGAGCGGTCCGACAAGCCCGCCGACATCGCCTCCGAGCTGGTCAAGGCCGAGCGCGAGATCGAAAAGCGGCGCCGTACGCGGGAGGAGGCGGCGCGGCGGGCGAAGATCCGTGTCGCGTCCCGCTACAGCATGTCGCAGGTGAATCCCTTTGACGTCCTCGACGTTGTACCATGCCGGGAGCCTGGGTGGCACGTCGGGCGACTCGCTACGGAGCGACAGAAAGCCGCCATTCAGAAGTTTGGTGTGGATGTCCCCGAGGGCTTGAGCTTTACGCACGCTGGTCAGTTGATCGACCGCCTCATCAAACGGGCTCAGGCGGGCAGGCCGACGTTCAAGCAGAGCAAGCTCTTGAAACGCTACGGCTACAACCCGGACGATATGACCTTCACGCAGGCCAGCGAGACCATCACGGCAATTGCGGGCAATGGCTGGCGGAGGGTGGCGACATGAACTGGATTAGGGTCACACGCCGACAGCCCTGTCCGATCTGCACCCGGCCGGATTGGTGCTCCCTCTCCGAGGACGGACGCGTCGCCGTGTGTATGCGCGTCGAATCCGACAAGCCGTGCAAGTCCGGGGGATGGTATCACAACCTGACCGAGCCCGTGACCGTCCGTCCCGCGCCGAAGCCCAAGGTGAAGCCGGTTGCCACTGAGGACTTCGCCAGACTGGCCGTCGAGTACGCCGAGCAGCTCACGAACACCTTGATCCCCGCGAAGATGCTCGGCGTCTCGGTCCGCTCCCTCGAACGACTGCAAATGGGATGGAACGGCAAGGGCTACACGTTCCCGATGCGCGACGGCCGGGAGCGGGTCATTGGCATCCGCGTCCGGGGTAACAAGGGCAAGTGGTCCGTCCCTGGTTCCCACAACGGCCTGTTCTGGCCGGAAGGCGTCTACCGTGGCAACGATTCCCCGCTGATGATCTGCGAGGGTCCGACGGATTGCGCCGCGCTGCTCGATTTGGGTTTTGCCGCTATCGGCCGTCCAAGCTGCACCGGCGGCGTCGAGCACATCGTGGAGTTCCTCCAAGGCCGGCGACGCGAGGTCGTCATCGTGGCCGATCATGATGAACTCAAGCGACGACCGGACGGCTCCACCTTCCGACCCGGCCAGGAGGGAGCGGCTCGACTGGCGCAGGAGATCAAACCGCTGGTCCGCACGGTCAAGGGTATCAAACCGCCGTACCACAAGGACGTGCGGGACTGGGTCCGCGCCGGCGCCACCAGGGCCGTCATTGAGTCCGTCATCCGAAACACGAGGTTTGTGGATTTGGCTTCAGCGCGGTCGCTCCGCGAACCGGCTCGGGCATCGGCGACGACCGACCTTCCCGCCGCCTTGTCCGAGCCGGCTGGGGCAGAAAGGAAGGCCACGGCGTGATGTATCGCATACGAGATTGGAACCAGCTCTACGAGAAGGCGCAAACACGCTCGTGCAAAGTGATGAATTGGGTCGCTATACCGAACAAGCACGATGGAGCTGGCTACGCCACGCTGGCCAGCCACAAGCAAGCCTGCGAGCTGTTCACGGCATGGATTCTGATTCTCGAAGTGGCCAGCAAGATGCCCACGCGCGGTGACCTGTTCAAGGACGGAAAACCCCTGAGCGCCAGCGACCTCGCCAAGCGGACTCGCTTCCCGGAACGCATCTTCTCGCGGGCTTTCGATACATTGACGCTGCCGGAGATCGGCTGGCTCGAACGCGTTGATGACTACGGAGTCCTCCAAGATGAAAAATGAGGTTATAGCCCTGCTCGTGCCATTCTACGGGCACACTGATAGTCCGCTATCAGCGTGCCATCAGTCCGCTGATGGTCCATTGCAACTACAGGACAGGACAGGACAGGACATTAACTACTCAGGAAGAGAAGTAGTACAGACTATAGTTAGTGACTGTCCTAAGGGAGTGGACGGTCAAGGTGTTGGCGGGCAGACCGGGAATGGTGTCCAGTTGATCCTGCTTGCCTTGCTGCTGCTGCTCCTGGCCGCCGGCGTGGTTCGGGCCTACACGCTCGACACGGAGCACCCGCTCTATCCCTACGCCAAGGGCATCTACGTCTTTGACAACCGCGCCGACGACGGGGACAACATCGCCGGGACCGGGACGATGGTCGGGACCGTCGAGGACGCCGACGGGTTCGACACCCCCATCACGCAGACTTTCCAGAGCTGGTACAACAGCTTCGGTTCGGCCTATACGATCTGCCTCTGGCACGGCGGCTGGGGGCTTAGAGGGCTGGAGGAAACGCGAGACCGGCTCGGAGGGCTGGAAGAAGCGGATACTGAGAAGCTCGGCGGAGGACCAACCGTGAACGCGGACAAGGGCAGAAGGGAGTGTTGATCGTGGAAGTCGCGAGGTGGATCGCGTGGCTTGCATTGGTGATGTTGGCTACCGGCGTGCTGGTGCATCTGGCGCTGCGGTGAAGCAACTGATGGACGAACTGGACAACAACGTGAACGACGCTCTGTTGCTATCGGCCAAGGATGCCGGCAGACTCCTGGGCATCGGGGAGCG
>CAYYBO010000359.1:0-4772 GCA_964470125.1 uncultured Planctomycetaceae bacterium
ACTCAATCGAGAATATTGTCATCGTGTGCGAAGTGCATCCTGACACCGTTTTTTATCGCGTGCGAGATTCACTCTGGCATCTTTTCCCATCGCGTCCGGCAGCGGTAGAAAGGATCGTTGTTTCAGAGCGTTATGATGGATGAACTGGAAAGTCCGGATGCGACGGCTCAAATGGCAGCCTCACGTTTTGAGCAGAGCATCTGAATCCGTACACCTCAGAAGAGGAGGACGGCTATGAAGACGCGAGCACGACACACTCTATGGCTCTTGATCGGGTGTTCGATTCAGTTATTTCTAGGCGCTGCGTGCGTCAAGACAACCACATGGGAGGTGGATACGTCGGCCGCTAAGGACTTCCAGTGGGACGGGCGGATTCTGATTACCGAACGGACAACCGATGAGATTGGGGCTTTCCTGTCGGTCGAGAAAAGCACGGCCGCTCATTCGTTCGAACTGGTCGGGCGTGATGGAAGGAACATCGTGGTGCGACCGACCGGGCACGCCGCCTGCGAGCATCCCGTCGCCCGGGTAGAGTCCAGGGACGATGTGGGCAAGCCGGTCTTGCAGTTACTGGCGATGGCTCTGAAGCCGTCGTGCCCGATGCTGGCGCAGGCCGTCGAGAAGGCGGCCAGCAGCCAGCCGAGCGAGCCTGCCCAGTCTTCCGCGCAGGATGCTGCTTCGCGCGAAGAAGCTCGCCGACTGCTTCTACTTCACCAGAAATTGCGAGATGGGCAGTACAACGAATTGACGACGGCCAACGCAGTTGCAGCAGCGGCGACCATGAACAACGCCTCTTACACGGTGTTTGACCTGGGCGACGGGAAGTCGCTGAAGGCCTGGCTCGACAACACGAGCCCGCCGTCGCTCGTCGCCACGGTCTATGACCGCGACGGAAAGGCACTTCACGAGTATCGGCCGGTCGACCTCTCCGTGGAAAAGGCCGCTCCTCCGCCGTGACCGGGCCGGCGGTAGCCGGTCGGCGTGGTCGATCCGGGGCGAAAGAGCCTTACAGGGCTGACGGTGACCGCTCCCTTACGGTCGCGGCTCTGTTTAGAATGCGGGCATGGAGCGGACTGTACGCCTGATGCGCGAGGTGCGATTCTCGATTGACCGCGACTGGGTGCGGGCGGCGCACGGGGCGGAGGGCTTCGAGAAGGCACTGCCGGTGACCAACTCGTGGGGAGGCTGGCCGTCGGCGGTCGGCGTGGCGCCGTACCTCGTGCTGCGGATCGTCGTATCCGGCGAGGCCCATCCGGTCACCGGCTACCTGGTGAACATCCAGGAACTCGACGCTCTCCTGCGGCAGCACGCCATTCCCCTGGCCGCTCAACGACTGAGCGAGATCGGCGTGCGACTGACCGGCGAGTGCCTGCTGCTCGGCATCACCGAGGAAGTCGCCAAACGAGTGCCGCCAAGCTGTCATCTTGAATCGCTGGCCCTCTGGACCACGCCTCACCTGTACTACGAGATTCGCTCGGGAGCCCCTTCCATGGTCGAATTGACCCAGACATTCGAGTTCTCCGCGTCGCATCGGCTGCACGTGGCGGTCCTGTCGGACGACGAGAACCGGCAGACGTTCGGCAAGTGCAACAACCCCGCGGGGCACGGCCACAACTATCGGGTGGAGGTCACCGTGGCGGGGGAGATCTCCGAGCAGACCGGCCGGGTCATCCCGCTGCCGGCTTTCGAGGCGGTGGTCAAGCGGGAGATCATCGACCGGTTCGACCACAAGCACCTCAACACGGACACGGCCGAGTTCGCGGCCGTCAACCCGTCGGTGGAGAACATCACTCGGACGATCTGGGCGCTGCTGGCGGACAAACTCGCTCCTGCTTCGCTTCGCCGCGTGCGGGTGTGGGAGACGGCGAAGACCTACGCGGAATACGAAGGGAACGAGTAGAAAGCCGAAGCCCCGAGGCCCCCACAGGCGGGCACGACCAGCCGTCGGCTGATGGACCGTCGGCCGAGGCTCGCCGCCGCCGGCGATGGTTGATCGCCCTATTGTCCTTCGGATAGAACTTTCTGGAGCTTGCGCAGGGCTTCATTCTCGATTTGGCGGACGCGCTCGCGGGTCAGGCCGATCTTGGCCCCGATGGCCTTGAGCGTCATCGGCTCATTCTCATCGAGCCCATAGCGCAGTCGCAGAATCGTGCCCTCGCGGTCGTCGAGTTCAGCGAGGAGTTTCTGGATCATCTGAGATTCGGCCTCGTTGAAGACCACCTGGTCCGGCGTCAGCGTCTTCTCGTCGGCCAGCACGTCGGAGAGCAGCAGGCCCGAGTCGAAACCTTCCGATTGCGTCGGGGCGCTGAAGGCCCGAACCGCCCGCTTGATGATTCGCACCTTGCGCTCCGGCAGGCTCATCCGTTCGGCGATCTCCTGCAGCGAGGGCGCTCGGCCGAGTTCTTCCTGCAATTGGGTGTGAACCTGTTTCCATCGGGCGATCATCTCGACCATGTAGGCCGGGATGTGAACCGGCTGAACCGCGTTGATCAGCGCTCGCTTGATGGCCTGTTTAATCCACCAGCCGGCGTAAGTGCTGAATCGCGAGCCCATGTCGGGGTCGAAGCCCTCGACCGCCCGGAGCAGACCAAGGTTGCCCTCCTCGATCAGATCGGCCAGCGGCATTCCGCGGGAACCGTAGGCCTTGGCGATGTTGACCACCAGGCGGAGATTGGAGCGAATCATCCGTTCGCGGGCCTTGTTTCCCTGCTCCTCGATTTGCTCCTTCGTCGCCAGGCTAATCTCCCCTCGGGCAAAGCGAGAGGCGGCCTGCGCCCCTCGGGCGATGGCACGGGCCAACTCCTTCTCCTCGTCGGCCGTCAGCAGGGCGGATTCGTTGATCTGCCTGAGGTACTGCTGCAGTCCCGGCTCGGCAGTGATGGTTCGTGTTCTGCCCATGATTCTTACGATCGGACCGTTATAACGCCGCCGCCGTTCCACACCGCCGGCGATCCGCGGGGCCCGCGCTGCCCTGGTTCAATGCTGTTTGCCGGCTTCCTTCGCACTGGGTTCGAACCCGCCTCCAGGCTTCTCGTCGGCCGGTTCATTTGTTCTTCATCGGCTGGGACTGCTTGCCGGTTCCCCTATTCCCTGAAGGAGGACGGCCGAGCCTGTAGAGCGGCCGTTGCGTCGCCTGGGCTTCGGAACGCGGGCCGGGCCGGTCCCGGATGCATTCTAGGACGGGCCGGCCGTTTTGTCGGCAATGTGATCCGCGGATGCGTGGGAACTCTACCGGCGAAAGCCACGATTCATGCGGATGGCTCGGACTCCGGTTCGCTCGCGCCTTCGGTCGAACCGGCGGGCTGTTGCATATCATCGGAGCCTTGATTCGTCTGTGGCTCGTTGAGCAGGACGGTTCCGCTGATGATGTCGGTGGTTTCCTCGCCGCTGCTGCCGTGCAAGCCGCCGCGGCGCTGTTTGAGAGCGCCCGGCCGGCTTTCTCCGGTATCTTCGCGTCCGCTGTCGGCGGCCCAGTCGGCCCGCTTCTTGGACAGGCCGATCTTCCGCTCCGCCGTGTCCACGCGGAGGATCTTGACCTCCAATTCCTGGCCGATCTGGACTTCCTGGTGCGGGTCTTCCACGCGGTGGTCGGTCAGCTCGGAAACGTGCAGGAGGCCCTCCAAGTCCTGTTCCAACTCCACAAACACGCCGAAGTTGGTGATCTTGGTGACCCTGCCGCGGACGATCATGCCGGGGATGTAGCGGTCCGGGATGGCCCGCAGCCAGGGGTCCTCGGTCAATTGCTTCAAACCGAGGGCGATCCTCTGCTTGTCCTGGTCCACGGACAGCACGACGCACTTGATCTCATCACTCTTCTTGATCATCTCGGAGGGGTGGCTGACCTTCTTGGTCCAACTCATGTCGGAGACGTGCAGCAGGCCGTCGATGCCTTCCTCGATCTCGACGAACGCCCCGTAGTTGGTCAGGTTGCGGACCTTGCCGGAGACCACCGTGTTGGGCGGGTACCGCTCCGCCACCCTGGTCCAGGGGTTGGTCTCGGTCTGTTTGAGGCCCAGCGAGATTTCCTGCTTGCCCTTGTTGATCTCCAGGACCACGACTTCGACTTCCTGGCCGGGCTTGAGCAGTTCGGAGGGATGGTTGATCCGCCGCGTCCAGGACATCTCCGAGATATGGACCAGGCCTTCGATGCCGCCCTCGAGCTTCACGAAGGCGCCGTAGTTGGTGATGTTCACAATGGTCCCGTGCACGCGGGAACCGATCGGGTATTTCTGCTCCACCTCGTCCCACGGGTTGATCTGCGTCTGCTTCAGGCCCAGGGCGATCTTCTCCCGGTCCTTGTCCACGGAAAGCACCTTGATGTTGACCTTCTGATCGACCTTCAGCAGTTCGCTGGGGTGATTGACGCGGTCCCAGCTCATGTCGGTGATGTGCAGCAGCCCGTCAATGCCGCCGAGATCGATGAACGCCCCGAAATCGGCGATGTTCTTGACCACGCCCTCGCGGATTTGGCCCTCCTCGATCTCGGCCAGCAGATTGGCCTTGGCCTCGGCCCGCTCGGCCTCGATGAGCTTGCGCCGCGAGATGACGATGTTCCGTCGCTCCACGTCCACCTTGAGCACGATGGCTTCGATGTTCTTGCCCAGATAGTCGTCCACGTCGCTGGGACGCCGCAGGTCCACCTGGCTGGCGGGCAGGAAAACCGGCACGCCGATGTCCACCAGCAGGCCGCCCTTGATCTTGCGGGTACACTTGCCGGTGACCTTGGCCCCTTCCTTGCACGTGGTCAGGATTCGCTCCCATCCGCGGATGCG
>CAYYBO010000360.1:0-4763 GCA_964470125.1 uncultured Planctomycetaceae bacterium
CCCCCAGATCGTTGCCGTTCAAAGCTACCACAGCTACTCACAGTTGTTCCTGTCCCCCTACGGCTATACCAGCAACCTGCCCCCGGATAACGATATTTTTCTGGAGGTCGATGCCGCTTCGGCTCAGGCCATCGCCGGCGTTCACGGGGTTACCTACACCTACGGCCCCATCTACTCCACCATCTACCAGGCCAGCGGCGGCGACACGGATTGGTATTACGGCGCTCTCGGCATCTTCTCCTTCACCACCGAGCTGCGCGACACCGGAACCTACGGCTTCGAGCTGCCCCCCAACCAGATCATCCCCACCTGCGAGGAGAACTTCGCCGCGGCCATGTATCTTGCCGAGTGGGCCGCCAACCCGGTCAAATTCTCCTTCCCAGACGGCGTCCCGAAGCGCATGGAGCCCAATACGCCCGCCAATGTGTCCGTGGAAATCACCGTCATCGGGGGTACGCTGGACAGCAGCTCGCCGCGGTTGTGGGCCCGCCTCGGCGACAGCGGCGCGTTCGCCGAATACACCTTGACACCGGCCGGAGGAAAAACCTTCATCGCCGCCCTCCCGGCAACGCCCTGCGGCCGGACCCTCCAGTACTACTTCTCAGCCGCAACCATCACCGACATTACCTGCTACTCCCCGGGCGATGCGCCTGAAGACCGCTACACCGCCGCTGCCGCTCCCATGGCCGTGCTGCTTGACCAGCCTATGAACACCAACCCGGGTTGGACAACTCAAGGTCAATGGGCCTTCGGCCAACCGACCGGCGGCGGCTCCTACAACCGTGACCCCGTCAGCGGATACACCGGCACAAACGTCTACGGCTACAACCTCAACGGCAATTACGCCAACAACATCCCCGCTTACTACCTGACTACTCCCGTGATCAACTGTGCGGGCAGCTTCGGCGTGACGTTGGACTTCTATCGCTGGCTCGGCGTCGAGTCGAACAGCAACTACGACAAGGCCACCATCGAGGTGACCAACGACGGCACGAACTACACCGTGATCTGGCGGGCCTCCGACACCGGCGCTGCCGTCAGCGACGCTTCTTGGCGGCACGTCGTCTACGACATTTCCGCCGTCGCCGACAACCACCCCAACGTGCGGGTCCGATGGGGAATGGGACCGACCGACTCCTACGTCACCTACCCGGGCTGGAACATCGACGACGTGAAGCTCTACGGCTCGGAGGCCGTGCCCTGCATGGGCGTCGCCTTCGGCCCGGGCGACGTCGATCAGAACGGCGCCGTGGACGGCGCCGATATCCCCGCGTTCGTCGAGACGCTGCTGGACCCCGGCGCCGCCGGCAGTGCCGAGCTGTGCTGCGCAGACTTGAACGGCGATTGCTCGGTAGACTTGTCCGACGTAGGACCGCTGGTGGACCTGCTGCTGGCCCCGTGACAACCTGCCGGCGGGCCGCACCGTCGATCACCGATCAGGACATAGAGGTCCACGGCACGCCTGCCGCGGACCTCTTCCTGCAGGCTCAACCCCCGATCCGATAGCACTCCACTCGTCGCTGCCCCCAGATATCCGTCTCCGGCGTGAATCGCTTGAGATCAGCCTGGCTCAGGTCGAGCTCCACAGCGTCGCCCCAATCTCCCAGCCGCCACGCCACCGTCCCATCCGGGTCGATCACCTTCCACACTCTGTCGGAAGCGATGATGACAAAGACTCGATTCTCCGCCGCCCGCGCCCTTGCCGCCGTGTCGTCGGCCAAATGCCCTTCTGCCAGGATGACTTGCGCTCCATCCAGAGCCGCGCATCGGACAGCGGCAAAACCGGCCAACTCTCCAGCCGGCAGTCTCACCAACCGCCCCCCCGCCGCTTCGAGGGCCGCCTCGACGCCCCTGGCCGCCAGCTTGACCGCCAGGCTGCACCTGCCCCCAGGCTGCGCCGCCTGATATGCCGGCTCATCGCTCAGCAGCCGCCTGTGCTGTTCGGGACTGATACACGCCGGCCGGGGCACGCCCGGAGAAACCTCGGCGGCGATCAATTCGTCGCCTCCGGTCGCCGCCTGGGCGCGCACCCGCCCGTCTGCGGAGGCGATCATGCTCTGCCCGACGTATTCCAACACTGTTCCCTCGCGCCCGCTCTTGCTGCAGGAGATAAACGGCACGCCGAACTCGATCGCCCTGGCCCGGATGAGAAAGTCCGGCTGGATGTTTCGATACGTCCGCCGGACCTTGCTCGTGTTTACCCACGCCGTGGGCTGGACGATGAGTTGCGCGCCGTCGCGGGCCAGGGTCGCCGGTATCTCCGGCATGCGGGCATCCGCGCAGATCAACACGCCCAGCCCGCCGAACTCCGTGTCGAAGACCGACAGGGCATCCCCCGGTGTGAACCACTGACCGTCGCAGCCCCACAGAAAGTTCTTGCGGGCTACGCCGGCCAGGCTGCCCGTCCTGTCAAACACGCCGGCGCTGTTGTAGAGTTTGTCTCCCGCCTCCTCGACGAAGCCGGCTACCAACCACAAGCGATGCTTCGCCGCGATCCGTGAGAAACGCTCCAGCACCGCGGCCGATCGCTCGATATCCGCCCGTAGGTATCGTTCGGTCGATTCCAGCCAATACGCCGGATACACCGTCTCCGGCAGCGCCAACAGATCCGCCCCGGCCTCGCCGGCCTGTCCTGCCAGACGCTCGACCACCGGCCACACCGCAGCCGCGTGGTCAATCGAAATCGCCGTCATCTGTCCGCAGGCCGCGATCATGCCTCGTGCCTTTGCCCGTGGACTCCCGAAACGCGCGGCAGGTTTGCCGCAAGCGTGCGGGAGATCGTGGCGCTGGCCCCGCGGCCGCCGGCTCTCAGGCTGGCGTCCTGCCGTCCTCGGGCTCGTTGCCTGCCGTTCGCCATCCCTCGCCTACTCCGGCTGCGGCCCTGAGAAGTCGTATATCCACCGCTCATGCGCCCGCTGATAGGCGATCAGGTCTTCCGGCCTGAAGTACAGGGCGATTTCCGTCTCGGCCGCCGCCGGGGAGTCGCTTCCGTGGATCAAGTTGAAACTGTTGGACAGCCCGAAATCCCCGCGGATGGTGCCGGGTTCCGCGTTCGAGCCGAACGTCGCTCCCATCATCTTCCTCGCGACCGCGATGGCGCTATTGGCCTGCAAGACCATGACCATCACCGGGCTGCTGGTGATGTAGTTGATGAGCCGCGGATAGAACGGCTTGCCCTTGTGTACCGCGTAGTGCCGCTCGGCCAATTCCCGTGACACCTGCATCAACTTCAGGGCGAGGATCTGAAATCCTTTGTCCTCGAATCGACTGATGATCCGCCCCGCCAATCCCCGCTGTAACGCATCCGGCTTCAGAATGATAAGCGTTTTTTCCACGGCGTCCCGTCCTTCGTTTCACCGTCGAAAGGCGTGCGGCCGGCATCCTCGCCGGCTCTTGCGCCACCCTTCGAGCCCACATCGTTGCCCACTCTAATCGCCGCGGAGCCTCCTGGAAAGAAAAGCCACGGGTGTGCTTAAGGCTTCGCCAGAGCCGGCTTGATCATGCCGCGGCCGCACATCGAGCATTCACCGCCCGATGCTCCGCGAGTACGCCCGGCGAAGGCTGAAGTAAGTCGCAGGAGTAAGTCGGTCGCCAACGAGCGGAGGCCGGCTCAGAGAGCGCGGAGACGAGGTCGTCGCCTTGCGCGTCGGGGGACCATGCGCGGGGCCGTGCCTCGAGCCCGCGTAAAAAGACACAAGCCCGCGTTCCTTTCACGGGCCTGAGTCTCCGAGGGGGGAGGTAGGGAAAAAGAGAGCCGTTTTGTTTATTGCAGGACGGCGTCGGCGGCCAGCGTCTGCCGGAGTTTGGCGATCGCGGAGAGCTGGATCTGTCGCACGCGCTCCTTGCTGACGCGCATCATCGTGCCGATTTCCTCGAGGGTTTGACGAGGCTTCCCCTCTTCGAGGGGGAAACGCCGGGCCAACACCGTCTTCTCCACGTCGGTAAGGTCTGCGTTGTCCAGCCGGAGGGTTCGTCGCAGTCGCTCGGCGAACAGAGCCCGCTGGTCTTGCCGGGTCTGCTCGGGCACGTCGCTCCTTTCGAAATCCTCGTCGTAACTCCCGAGCATCTTGCTGCGGCGCCGCGTATCCTGCAGGGCTGCCCTGGCGAAGGCTCTCAGGATGGCGTTGCAGGCGTAGGTGCTGAAGCGGAAGCCGCGCCAGGGATCGAAGGTATCCACCGCTCGAAGTAGTGCCATCATTCCCTCGCTGGTCATCTCGTCCCGATCCAGGTTGTCGAACCGGCTTCGGCCGATCAGGTCGTATACCAGGCCCAGATTGGCCTCGACCAGCCGCGTGCGGACCTGGTGGTAGCGCTGGGCCCAGATGGAATACTCCCGCTTCTTCGCGGAAGAAAAGGATCGTTCGGCGGCCTTGTACATGCGGCTGAGCTGGAAGCCGCAGTAGTGCAGTTGCTTGAAGAGAAGTATCTCCTCCTCGACCCCGATGCGGCCGAGACCGGCGGCGGGACCGGGCCAGTCGGCGAAAAGTCTGTCTCCGGTGCGACGCCTCATCAACTCGGCGTTGGTGATATAAGGCGGAGGCTGCATCCAATTCTTCATTGCTTGTCGTCGTGACGGCTTGGTGGTGACTCGAAGCATGGTAAACCTTCTTTCTAGCGAGGTCGTGCCGCCTGGCTGATCCCTACTGCCGCACTTCTTGTCTTACTTGGTCTACTCCGGTCATCGCCCGGGGTTCTGTTTCATCGACCAATTAGTACCCTTTTAGTGCTATTTTGTTTCGCTGTCAATACTTTTTTGAAGTTTT
>CAYYBO010000361.1:0-4754 GCA_964470125.1 uncultured Planctomycetaceae bacterium
GTATCTGGGTACGCTCGGCCTGGTTGATTTGGCGAGAAACTGATCGCGGCCGGCGAGGCCGAGAGGGTCCGTGCATGGCGGCGATCACCCGACAACTGAGCGACACCGACAAGCAGGCTGTCCTCGAACAGCAACGCCGCGGCGGAGTGCTTCGCTGCTTCGTGGATGATCATCCAGTTGAGGATGAGAACGAGGTCGAGTTCCACCACGTCAAGCCGTTTTCCGAGAACGGGCCCACAGAAATCGCGAACATAGGCGCGGTCTGCAAGGACCACCATCGCCGCATCCGCACGCTGTCCCTGTCCGAGTTTCGCGACCAGCTTGCGCTGGATCGCTTCTTCTGCCACCCGGAGCCGCGCCGACTGGATGATCTGCTCGAGTTCAAGCTGGGCACCGGCAATTGGGGTCGGGCGATCACCAGCGAGCGCACGGCCGGCGGTTCGATCAAGCTCTACTTTGTCGACGGCGAGCCGCGGACGCTCCCGGTTCATTCTTGTCCCGCCACGGGCATGTCGTACTTCTATGCAACGCTGCCGATCGACCATGTTCGGAACGACCCCGAACTTCAGCCACGCCCGCTCGAACAGAAGCGGGTGTGGGAACTTTATCGCCATCTTTCATCGCACACACAGCTCGCGCCGGCCGTCTGCCGTTTCGTCGACAAGCAGGTCTTACTCTTCGACGGCCAGCACAAATCCGCGGCGCAGATCTGGGCCGGTCGCAAGACCCTCGACTGCAAGGTGTACGTGGAGCCCGACGTGCGCCGGCTCAAGGACACGAACCTCATGGCGCACGACAAGCTGCGCCAGATGGCGTTCTTTACCAGCACGCTCGTGGCAAAGTACGCCGACATCTTCAAGCAGGAGTGGGAGGACTACCTGGAACGGACCGGGCCCAAGAGCGAGGCCGGCTTCGTGGCGTTTCTCAAGAACCGCGGAAAGACGCCGCTCGAAGCCCGCAAGATGCTGATGCTGGCGATCGAGCAGGACGTCCTCGACGACCCCGAGAACCGCATCGCCGAGTTCATCGCCGAGCGGAACCGCTCGCGCACCAATCCGCTGACGATCGCGCTGCTGCAGAAGACCTTCTTCAAGGACTTCGTCATTCCACCGCCGCTGGAGGTCGAATTCGAAAGCCCCGAGGACTTCCGCGTGGAGGAAAAACGCAACCTCGTCCGCCTCCTCTCGCTGATCGCCGAGAAGCAGCTCGTTGGTCGCTGGAACCCGGACGCGGCCAACCCTGCCCACTTGCGCGCCGACCGCATCTTCAGCGCCGGCCCGGTCCGGGCCTGGGCTCCGATGCTGCGCGACGTCGTCGCCCAGGTCCTTCAGCTCTACGACACGACGGAGCGCGAGAAGGTGCTATATCGCAAAATCGGGGAGGAGCAGTGGGTCAAGATCGAGGGCCGCATTGATCGCTTTTTCTCGCACAAGGTCTGGGACGATCCTGACCCCGATGTGGCAGCGCAGCTCAAAGTCAACGTTGCCGAGCAGGTTCGCGATTTTCTGGCCCGCAAGGGCCTGACGGTCAACTGGGTGCTCGGGATCGAGGGGAACTGATGGCGACGGACAAACCGCGGGTGCTGATTGAGCAGTGGCTGCCGATCGCGGAGATCGGGGCGGAGTGCATGCGCGAGCGAGGGGCGTCGTCGGCGCTGCCGCCGCTGTACTTCCTGCACGTCTGGTGGGCTCGTCGGCCGCTGACCGTCTCCCGCGCCGCCATCCTGGCAAGCCTGCTGCCGGCCTACCCGAACGGCACGGCCGCTGGCGCCGGTGACCGCTTGGCCGGCATCCGCCCATGGCCGAAGAAGTTCCTGGACAAGTTCCCCGCTGAGGAGGCCTACCGCGCCTGGTTCCTCAAGCTCATCGGCATCCACGGCGATCCGGTCGCCGGGCGCAAGCTCATCGCCTGGGCGAAGACGAGGGGCATCAAGCTCAAGCAGCACCCGTACGGCGGTCACGAACGGGCGTTCACGAAGAACCCCGCGCAGGAACAGCTTGAGACACTCTACGACCTGCTCGAATGGACATGGGGCACGCGCGACATCACGTTCTGCGACCCCATGTCTGGCGGCGGTTCGATCCCGTTCGAGGCACTGCGCTACGGCCTGACCGTCCACGCCAACGAACTCAACTCGGTCGCCAGTGTGATCCTCAAAGCCACGCTCGATTACCCGGCCCGGTTCGGTCCATCCCTTGCTACTGACATCCGCGCGTATGGCCGAATGTGGTGCGAGAAGATCCGGAAGCGCTTGGAGGCGCTTTTCCCGCTCGCAGACCCAGACGAGAACATCTTCGCTTATCTCTGGGCGCGAACAGTCGCCTGCCCGGTGACTGGCAAGCCGGTGCCGCTGTCACCGAACTGGTGGCTGCTCAAAGGAAGCGGACCGATTGCCGTGCGCCTGATTGCCGACGACAGGGCCGACCGTTGCCGGTTTGAGATTGTTCGCGGCAAGACAGCGTGCGAGAAGGCTAAGCCCGACAAAGGCACGATTAAGGGCGGTACGGGCATAAGTCCCTGGACTGGCGACCCCATCGACGGGGACTACATAAAGGCGGAAGCCCAAGCCGGTCGGATGGGTGAACAGCATTTCGCCGTTGGAATCAAGAAATCTGGGGACTTCGATTTCCGCGCTCCAACCGCCGAAGGCGATCAGGCCTACGCGAGGGCGGTGACGGAGTTGGATAAGCGGCGCCCGGCATGGGAACGTCAGGAGCTGATCCCTCATGAACCTCGACGCGCCGGCCGCGCAGACTGGTGCTGCGAAATCTACGGCATGACAGAATGGGCTGACACCTATGCGCCCCGCCAGCTTCTGTCGATGGCGACTATGGTCGAGGTCGCCGGCGAAGTGGTTGATCAGGCCCGAAGCGACATGGGCAAGAAGGGCGGACTGACTGAGCGTCAGTTGGAAGCGCTCAAGGTGGTGCTCGCGCTCGCAGTGGATAAGGCAGCGGACTACAACTCCAAACAAGCTTCCTGGGACGTCACACGCAGGAAGGTGGGGCATGCGTTCACTCGCCACGACCTCAGCATGCGATGGAGTTTCGCCGAATTCGACGCTGCTCGGAACCTCGCGCCCTGGTGTCTCGAGCAGGTCTTCGACGCGATGAAATCTATGGGCGAGCTGGCTTATCAGCCGAACCTATTCACCGATGCGGAGAAGAAACCGGTCGATCGCTTACGCTTCACAACCGGCCCAGCACAGAGGCTCCCGGACGCGCCCAATAAGCACACCCGAATTATCTGCGTCGATCCGCCCTACTACGACAACGTCAACTACGCCGAGTGCTCAAACTACTTCTACGTGTGGCAGAAAAGGACGCTAGGTCGGGCTTTTCCGGAGCTATTCTCGACCGAGCTGGCCAATGCCGACGACGAAGCGGTGATGAACACCGCCCGCTTCGCAGACATGGGAAAGAAGCGCATCGAGCTGGCCATCCGCGACTACGAGAACAAGATGATGGCCTGCTTCAAGGAGATGCACCGGACGCTGGCTGACGACGGCGTCCTGACAGTGATGTTCACGCACAAGCAGGTCGACGCGTGGGACACGCTGGGGATGGCGCTGCTGCGGGCCGGATTCAAGATCGATGCATCATGGCCTGTGCACACCGAGAGCGAGGTCAGTCTGCACCAGGCGAAGAAGAACGCGGCCGCGAGCACGATCCTGCTGGTGTGCCGGAAGCAGGACAAAGCCGGTGAACCCGTCTGGTGGGATGATCTGAAGCGCCGCGTACGCGACACAGCCCGCGCTGCGGCGGCGAGGTTCGAGCAGATGGGCATCCGCGGCGTGGATTTGTACATCAGCACGTTCGGCCCGGTGCTGTCGATTATCTCCGAGAACTGGCCGGTGCTGACCAGCGAAACCGACCCGAAGACCGGCGATCCGTTGCCGCTCAAGCCCGGCGACGCGCTCGACCTGGCCCGGGCTGAGGTCGTCGCGCTGCGCAAGCAGGGCCTGCTGCTGGGCCGGGCGGTCGACTTCGATCCGGTCACCGACTGGTATCTGATGGCCTGGGATGCCTTCAAGGCGGCCGAGTTCCCCGCCGACGAGGCCCGCAAGCTGGCCCTGGCGCTAGGACTGGACCTGGAACAGACGATCGTCCGCGAGAAACGCCTGGTCGCCAAGAAGCAGAGCACGGTCGTACTCAACGAGCCGCTCGCCCGCCGCAAGAAGGGCATGGTCGATCCCGACGCCGAGGCCTTCCCGCACCTGCTCGACGCCGTCCACACGGCGATGCTCGTCTACAGCGAGGACGGCGCCAAGGCTTGTGGCGTCTTCCTCGATCGCCAGGGCCTCCGCCGCGACGGCCGGTTCAGGGCGTGCCTCCAGGCGCTGATGAACGCGATCCCGACGACCCGCGATAAGAAGGGCGCGTTCGTCCGGTCCGAAATGACGACACTGGAAGCCCTGCGGCTAGCGTTCTTCGACGATCTCCCGGCGCCGAAAGAAGAGGAACCGCCGAAGCTCGAAACGCAGGGCAAGCTCGGCAACTGGGATGAGGAGGTCGAAGACGAGGAAGGCAACGACGACGAGCAGTAGGAGACCGGATTGCCGTGACTCACAGAGATGACACGCTTTTTTGGGAGGGGGACCTACGCCCGACGCTCGAGAACGTCGAGGCCAAGGCGGCGCAAGAAGTCGCCGAGCTTCCGGCCGACTACTTGCTAAAGGTCAGTGAGCTGGATTTGGTATACACCTTGGCCGCGAAATAGGCGCTCGGGCCGCGGGATGTCTTGCGCTCCATGGT
>CAYYBO010000362.1:0-4748 GCA_964470125.1 uncultured Planctomycetaceae bacterium
CCCGACCCCTTTAAGGTAATCTTGGTGTTGCCGATCCCCGTCAACTCGATCGTTCGGGTCGGACTGGGGAAGGGATTCGTGACGTCCGACTGCCCGCCGCCAGTGATTTGGCCGCGCACGTCGCCGGCCAAGACGATCTCAAAATCGGTGGCAGGGCGTGCGTCCCGCTGTTGATAATCCTCATTGATCATCCAGTCTTCGGCCAGCAAAGGAGCGGCCGACAACAAACACGCCGCAGCAGCCAGTCTCCAATATGTACGATTCATGTTTTCACCTCCGTTCCGCTGGAACAACTCATTACCTAGTTCTTAACCGGGCCGGGCTTGCCTCGGCCCGGACCATGGCACTGCCCTCTGCTCTTCCCCGATTGCCCGCGTGCGGCGCCACGGCGTTCAGCGGGCGCCGTCGGTTGGGATCGAAAAGGGCGCGTTCAGAAGAAACGAAGCTGCGTCGTGAGCTTGCCCTTCCCACCACCGCTCGTCGTCATGAACCAAATGCGGGAACCAGTCGGCGCAGACTCAAACCTTCCGAAGGGTTTGCACCTCCCTTCCGGCAGACCGCCGGCCGCGAGGTCTGTCTTGACTCTGCCCGGACCTCAGATGTGATAAGCTGCCGGCCGACCTTCGACCCCTGACGGGAAGAAACGCTGTGCAGCTTGACCAACCAGAAAGCAGTGTACCGTTTAGGTAGCCTGAATGCAAGCTGACGGGGAGGATCGCCTGCCGGCGGAAGCAAGCGGAATCACTATGCGACCACAGGAATCATAAATCATCCAGTGCCGTTTAAAGTGGCGGGCTTTCGCAGACCCGCGCAGTGAACCTGGGTGGGCCGCCGGCCGCGAGGCCTGTCTTGACTCTGCCCGGACGTCAACTGTGCGAAGCTGCCGGCCGGCCTTCGACCACTGGCGGAATCGGACCGGGCCCCTGCGGAAGCAGTCCGGGGCCAGGAGGTGTCGGCCCTGGCGGCGTTGGCCCAGGTGGCGTCGGTCCAGGCGGTGGCCCAGCGACGGGCACGGCCGCGGGTACCATGAGGAACCCTTTGTCCAGGCCCACTTCGTCCTCGGTCATCGCGCGGCCCAGGGCGACCTTCGCCAACGCGACCTGATACTTACCGTCGGGCCCGATGGCTGGCATCCCCGTCGTGTAAGCGAAGATGCTCTCTGAAACGCCGCGTGAGATCGCCTTGCGAATCACGGCGTCCGAGCTGATCCGCGGCGGTTCAAGGAACCCGAAAAAGGCATCTCGCACGTCTTTCGTGCTTACGCCCTGACGGGGCGCTTCGCCGGCGGCTAGGGCCTCCCCCAGTTTCACCCGCTCGACAACCTTTCGGGGGTGTAGCGTTCCGTGAACCTTCGGCGTGCCCACGGTGGTTAGGAGTTCCATCACCCGCTCATGCCGTTCATTACGTCAATGAGGGCGGGGTGCCGCCCGCTTCATCGCCGGCAGCGATCATGCCACGATGAGCGACTTCTCCAATCGTGTCGAAGGGGCGATCTTGATGTCGCCATGCCTATGCGCCGGTTCGGAAGCCGGCTGCTGTGTAGAGCTGCACGCAAGCGGTCGGGCGACGAGGTTCCGATGCGCACAGACTCGCACGAGGGCCTGGGAGGCCCTGAGACAGTTTCGGCGAGCCTTTGGATCACGCGGAGACGGCGGTGGTTCGCCCTGCATCAAGAGTGGCAAGCCGCTGCGGGGCCGTGGGCGGTAGACCAGCGGCGGGGCGGTTCAGGTCGCTAGAGGTTACCTCTGCGCTCGTGCGCGAGGGCTTGGTTTCGGTCCGCGTCGTTCGCCGTGGGAGTATTACGAAGTAATGCGCGATTGTCAACTACCGGCAGGAAGATCAGTCCGGCCGGAGGCCGCTTCAATGAGGAGGGCCGGGCCCGGTCGTTTGCTATGGCGTGAGGAGGAGGGCCACGAACGGCGGAATGTCCGCGTTGTCAACGATCTGCGAGGCGTCAAGGTCCCCATGCATAATGTCGCAATCGGGGAATGCCGCCTGGTATGCCGCCGGATCAAGCAGGGCCAGCGCGAAAGGGAAAACGTCCAGGCCGTCGCGGCGGCCGTCGCAGTTCAGGTCGCCGGGCAGGTCAAGCGGCTGATACTCGTACGCACCGACATCCACGATGGGCGGCTCACCGTCGCCCGTGTCGGTCGTCAAGGGATCGTCAACGAACCGTGCCTCGCCGGCGAGGTCCAATGGCAACTGCTCAGTCCGGTTGCCGTTGTCATTCAAATCGAAGGGGTCGAGCTGGAGAGCGTAATTGGCGCCGGCATCAATACACGGTGAGCCTGAGAGCACGCGATAGTCGCCGTCACACCAGACATCATCTTTCCATTCCGGCGTGCCCTGCTCGTCCCAATGGCCGGGCAGGACGAACAACGGGTCGGCGTCGAGGTTGCCTCCGACGGCGCCGCCGCCCTGGATGTTGTTGTAGTGCGTGTAGTAGTCCTTGTTCTCCCAAAGCTGGCTATGCAGGTATGGAGAGAAAGGGGAATTGTCCCGGAAGACGTTGTTGGTCAGGACCGGCTTGGAGATGAAGCTGAGCAGCGCGCAGCTCTCAATGTACGGGTTGTGCTCGTTGTGGATTCGATTGCTGACGACAGTGTTGTTCGCCAGGAGGGGATGGGAATACGCGCAGTAGATCGCCGCCGCGTTCTGCAGGGCATGGTTGTCAACCACCAGGTTGCCGACGATCAGAGGGTTCGCGTTGCGATAGAGAAAGATGGCCCCGCCGTACTCCGCCACATTCGTACGGAAGACGCAGTTCTTGATGCTCAACTTCGAGAAATCCACCACGGACACGGCTCCGCCGCCATAACTGCTCACGCCTCCCCCTCCGCCCGTCGCCTTGCTGTACTCAATGGTGCAATAGGCCAGAATCGAGTCGGCGTTAGTAGCCGAGGCTCCCTCGAAGCGAATTCCATTCCAACAGCCGGCGTGGCCGGAATCCACCGCGAAGTCCTGCGGGTCGTCCGTGGTGAAGAGGATTCGGCGATCCGGCCCGCCCACCGCGACGAGGGCGCCGGCAACGTTCAACTGATAGTAATCCGCAAACTCCACGCGGACGCCCGGCGAGACGGTGAGGGTCACGCGATCCTCGACGGTAACGTCGCCGACGACTTGGACAGTCTCGGCATCCCAATTCGTATCCTCGGTAATAGCGCCGGAAACTTCGATCGTCTCGCGGCTCGGGGGGACGGGCCGTCGCCACGATCTCGTGCCAACGTGATCCGTCTTGGACGTCCGGCGGGCAAACGTCTGGCAGCCATAGCCGGCGGCAGGAGAACCCGGCGCCAGGCGGTAGTCGCCATGCTCCGGGTCCACCAACTGTGGGTCAACCCCAATGACGTTGTTGTGCGGCGCCGAACCGGCGTCAGCCCAGGGGGCTGGCGCGGCTCAGCCATAATCGCAGAGCGTGGTGAAGTGCCGCAGCAGGTCCGCGTTCGCCGCCGGATCGGAATGGTAGGACCAGTTCTCAATGACGTTGAGGCCACCCGTCAGGCTTAACGCGCAACTCGCGCCGGTGGGCAGCCACTCGCTGGCGTAGCCGGTGAAGAACATGAAGTCGGGACCGGTATCCACCGCGTCCACGATGATGTTCCTGCTTACCAGGATGTCGGCTCCGCAGCCGAACAGCCGCACGCCGTAGTCATGAGGCCGGCAAAAGGTGATGTAGCGAACCGACCCCTGGGGCAGGAGAGTGAGCGTCCCGCCGTCGTAGCCTCGGAATCTGATATTGCCGTTGAGGATGACGCAATCCTCGATATCCAGGCGTTTGTTGCAGTAGGCCATGCAGATTTCCTGGCCCTGCAAATCGAGGATGGCGCCGTTGCCCACGATGCAGACGTCCTCTCCCTGACCGACAAACTGGGCGCTGATCCGGTCGTAGGTGCCGCCGATCCACAATCCGCCCGAGTAGGTAACACCGGTCTCCAGGACAATGTGCTTGTCATAGCCGAAGCCGGGCGGCGCCAGGTCGTACGCCTCCTTGAGCGAGGCGCCGCCGGCCGACCGGCACAGTGATAGCGAGACTGCCGCTGCGAGTGCAAGTCGTCTCATGGATGGAAAACCCCGAGGACAGCCGCCTTCAATCCGCCCATGAACCCAGTATAGCAGGCAATGGCCAAAGTGCATAAAGCCGGGAAGCCATGCCGACCCCGCCGCCGGAGATTATCAGCGAGAGCCCCACCGTACCGGACTCGTCGCTGAACACCAGGTACTCCTGGCCCGCGTTGCAGGCCAGCGGAGCGTCCGTCAAGGTTGCCCAAGAGCTGGCCCGGCACAGCGACCCGATGTTGGCCCTTGCGGTGCATACGAACTTGGGCGTCCACGACCTGACGGAGGCGATCGAGGCCCTGCCAGCCCTGACCAGCGATCCGCCGGACGCCGAGCGGCAACAGCTCGCGGCGGCGGGTACGGACCACGCAAGGGCGGAGCTGGCAAGCGGGAGTCTACCCAAAACGGGTCTACGCAGTTCCCCCAGCACTTGGGAGAAGAATCGCGGCGAAACCCGTCGACGCGGTGCAACGACGGCGACACCGACGGCGAGCGGTCGGACGCGCGTAAGTCCTTGCGAAATGCGGCGCTAGGTGAAGGTGTGCGACTTGGGGCGAGTGCGCGCTTAAAAGCCGCCGATCGGACTCGAACCGATGACCTGCGGTTTACAAAACCGCTGCTCTGCCGATTGAGCTACGGTGGCGATGTCTTGACAGACATCAACTCGCGGATCACACAGCCTGGGTGCAGGG
>CAYYBO010000363.1:0-4398 GCA_964470125.1 uncultured Planctomycetaceae bacterium
GGGAAAATTGGATTCTGGCCTGCCCCACTTGCAACAACGCGAAGATCAACAAGTGGCCGCGAGGCGGCTACGTTGATCCCTGCGCTAAGACACCATCACACCAACCAGAGTCGTTCCTCGATTTCGACACGAAGACCGGAGAGGTGATTCCCCGACGAGGCTTGACTCCCGAGAAGCACCGCAAGGCCAGACAGACCATAGATGATCTCAAGCTCGACGCCCACCATCATCTGAAGAGCCGAATTCATCAGGTGCAAGTCCTGTCGTTGGCCCTCAAGGGCTGCTCACCCGATGATCTCCGAGCGAGGGCGCTCGCTCGCCTCTTCGCTTCCCGAGACTCACCGTTGTCGAGCGTCAGCCGCGTCTGGCTGGCCGAGAACGGCTTTGATTCGGGCCTCGCTTGACTCTCGCGGAGACCAGCGGCACGGATCGTTCTTGCCGGGTTTGCCAAGTTCCTGAGCCCTTCAGCCGCCAGCCCTGCCGGATCGCAGTGCCGCCCAGCGGGCGTCGGCGGCGAGGATCGGGAGTCTCGTGCGCAACGCCGGGCCGACGACCGACCAAGCCAGCCGGGTGAGCGGCGAGAGGCGTTCCGGCGGATCATCCTCGGACAGGCACTCCAGCATCAGCCGGTCCGCTCCGGTCCGCAGAACATCCGGCTGGTTCATCTCCCGCCAGGTGATGACGATCTGCTCAAGGATGTCGGAGGTCTCGCCCTCCGATGCCTTGAGGCAGGCGAAGGTGAGCAGGGCCGCCGTCTCCAGGTTGCAGTCCGCGTGATGGGCCATGCCGAACGCCCGAGCCGCCTCCTTGCAGCGATATTCCCGCAAAGCGGCGCACCCGCACAGATACCACGCCGGGCCGCTGGCGCCTTCGGCCGCCAGAAGCGCCTGCATGGCCGCCAGACGGTCTGCCGGGGCGGTTGCCCGCCAAAGCCCGATGGCCCGGCGGTATCGCGCTCGGCTCCGCCGGGCGGCACACGCCGCCGAGCCCGACCCCACCAGCGCGGCCAGGACCACCAAGACAAGGACAATCTGCGTAAACACGGGGCGGCTTTGTACTGCCGGAAGATGAACTTGTCAAAACGCCAGAGACGAGGCCCGCCGCCATCCGAACAGAGCCGCGACCGTAAGGGAGCGGTCACCTCGCGAAGTCAAGGGCCGTTACGCTCTCAGCGTAACCACTCCCTCACGGTCGCGGCTCTGTTCGGAGACTCGCGATCTGCTCGTGGCCACGGTCAATCACGCCCCCGGCTGTGTCATAGTCATGGCATTCAGTAAGGCATCCAGCCGCTCCGGCGGCAACACCTGCTCTTCCGTCGCAATCTCACGGACGGTCTTGCCCGTGGCGTGGGCGCGCTTGGCGATCTCCGCGGCCCGGTCGTAGCCGATCACCGGCGCCAGGGAGGTACACATGGCAAGGCTTTGTTCAACGAGCTGCGCGGCCCGCTGGGTGTCGGCCTCCAGGCCCTCAACGCAACGGTCGGCAAAGACCGCAGCGGCCTTGGAAAGAATCCTTACCGCTTCAAGGAAATGATGGGCCATGATCGGCATGCCCACGTGTAGGTCGAGCGAGCCCATTGTCGCGCCGGCATGGGTGATCGCCGCGTCTGCGCCGACGACGTGCGCCACCGCTTGCAGCATCATCTCGCACATGACCGGGTTGACCTTGCCGGGCATGATCGAACTGCCCGGCTGCACGGGCGGTATCTTGATCTCGGCGATGCCGCATCGCGGCCCGCAGCCCAGCAGGCGGATGTCGTTGGCAACTTTGCCCAGGCTTAGGGCGGCGGTTCGGAGCAGACCGGACGCTTCGATGAAGCCGTCCTTGGCGTGTTGGCTCTCGAAGTGGTTGGCGGCTTCAACGAGATCAATCCCCGTGCGGCGCGACAAGATCGCCGCGACCGCCCCGCCAAAGTCCTTGTGGGCGTTAATGCCCGTGCCCACCGCTGTGCCGCCGATGGGTAGTTCACGCAGGGCTAGGATAGCCCGGCGTGCTCGCTCGACGCCCAGGCGAACCTGGGCGGCGTAACCGGAAAACTCCTGGCCAAGGCGGATCGGCGTCGCATCCTGCAGGTGTGTCCGCCCGATCTTGACGACTTCTTCAAACGCCATCGCCTTCCGCTCCAGCGCCGTCGCCAGGTGCTCCAAGGCCGGAATCAGATCGCACTTCAAGGCCTCCCCCGCCGCCACATGCATGGCCGTCGGGATGACGTCGTTGGAGCTTTGCGATTGGTTGACGTGATCGTTGGGATGAACCGGGTCCTTCGAGCCGATGACCCCGCCCGCCAACTGGATGGCCCGATTGGCGATCACCTCGTTGGCGTTCATGTTCGTGCTGGTTCCGGAGCCGGTCTGGAAGACATCCACCACGAAATGTTCGTCAAGTCTGCCCTCGACTACGTCCTGGGCCGCCCGGATGATCAAGTCGCCTTTGTCGGGCGGGAGCGTTCCCAGCCGCGCGTTGATCTCTGCGGCGGCTTGCTTGATCAGTCCCAATGCCCGGATGAATCGCCGACCGAAGCGATAGCCGCTGACAGGGAAGTTCTTTACGGCCCGCTGGGTGGAAGCCCCCCACAAGGCATGAGCGGGTACCGCCATCGGCCCCATCGAGTCCTTCTCGGTGCGCGTTGCCTCGGACATACTCGCTTCCTTTGACTGGATTGTTGTACCGCCGGGCCGCCCGAGCCCGTGTCGGCGGTAATGTAGTATAGCGTGGCGAGAGGGCAATCGGCCCCGAACCGCGGCGCTTGGAGTGGGTGGGGAACCCCCGCGAAATCGACTTGCGGAATTGGTGGTAGCGGCCATCGCAGGGGCTAAGCCGTTTGGCGACACGTTCCTTGGCACCCTGCGTAACGAATGGAGCAGTCAACGCTGACCGTCAGCCCCTCATTTGCCGACCGCGCCCGTCTGGGCCTTCTTCGGTGGCACGAGGAAGAGAACGCCGCATTTGCCGCATCTCTCGGGCTTCCCGCGAACGTCCTCCGGAAACATGAGCATCTCATGGCACTTGGGGCAGCGAACGCCGATGAGATTGAGCTTCGGTGATGCTTCCGGCGAGCTTAGGCCGCCGGCCCCCAAAGGCACCATGAACGCAACCGAGCATCGATCGCACCTGGCGCACTGCCCTCTGGCGGATTCGGGCAGGTCCACGGTGTTCCTGCATTTCGGGCAGGCGATCATGATCCGAGCTTCCTCGGGTGCCGGAGTCTCCTCGTCCTGCCCGGTCTCCGGCTCCTCTGAGTCGAACCGCTGGGGCTTCCTTTCTACTGCCCGGTGGCGCTCCGCGAGCTTGCGCATTTCTTGAAGTCGCGCCTCCTGCTCCCTGTTCGTCGACTTCGTTGATCGTCGCGCCAGTTTCTCGCCGAGCGCAGTTTCGCAACAATGCCGAAACAGCAATTCAAATTCGATGCACTGCAGGGTGCAGACCGCCGAGACGCCCATATCATTCAGCTTCCCCGCAAGGGCCTCTTGATGGGCGTCCACGAACAGGAGAGGTTCCCAGGTCCCTCCCTGTTTGACCGCCTGGAGCAGTCGCACGATTGCAGCCCCTCTTACTCCACCCAGAACACGCCCACCATGCCTGCCAAGAGCGGCGTAGGTGGGATGTGCCCCGACCTGCTGAAGCAGAAGTTTAGCGACCTCAGCGCTGCCTGCCTGGCGCTCACAAATGGCCGCAACGAAAGATCGCTCGACCTCGGGAGCGTCGCCTGCTTCGACTTTGGCTTCCTCGAACAGGCCATTCCACAGATACAGCAGCGCCCGCACCCCCTTGGCCATCGCCGCGCTCGCCAGCCCAACGCGTCGAAAGAGCTTGGCGTCTTCCAGCTCCGCAAGTATCTTCGCGGCCGGAAGAGTCGGTTGGGTGTGCCACTGCAGAGGGGGCAGATTCCGCCCGCGCAGCAGCAGCAGATTGGCCATCTCCGGCGGCATCTGTTCTGGATCGAGATCAAACATGGCCCGCTTTCATAATCCCAATGGCTGCACACTCTGCCTCTCGGCGGTCCCGCTTCGATTCACATATCGACCCGGACCCCGCCTTACTTGGGATTGCTCCCGAACTTGGCTGGCGTGGTTCCGATATTTCCAGCGGCGGAATGCCTATGGGCTTGGTCGTGCTTCAAGCTCGACGTATGATATGGGCCGACTCCTCGGAGAGGTGACCGAGTGGCTGAAGGTGGCGGTCTTGAAAACCGCTGTGCCGCAAGGCACCGGGGGTTCGAATCCCCCCCTCTCCGTTTCTGTAATGCGATGCCCAGGGGTGCCCCTCCGTGGCGACACACCTATTTGTGCCCAGCGCCTATTCGTGGTCGCTGATGTCACTGTGGCGCCACCATCAGGACTGTTGCATATCAGAATCCCCAGCGGACGGACGAAACCTCGTGCGGTCTGTTGCGTTGAG
>CAYYBO010000363.1:4408-4734 GCA_964470125.1 uncultured Planctomycetaceae bacterium
GGAAACGCGGCTCAAGCGGTGTCGGTTTATGTGCCCAAGGCGTGCCGGATGCTCCTGGCCGCCAAGGCGTCGGCCGCGGGTCGGCCGCACCCGAGTGCCCCCCGGTACACCGGGCTCAGCCAAAGCACGCCCAAGGTGTCGAAGTTGCCGTGCTTTGGCCGCGCTGCCCCTTTGACCACGGTTTCCGTCAGGCACTGCGCAACAGCTCACGGCCCGAGGAGTTGCTCTACGACGGCCGGAACATCAAGTCCGTCGATCCGGCCGTCATGGGGCCGGTCCGCCGAGCCGATGTAACAACCCTCGTGGGCCAGTTCGTAGGCGTCTGG
>CAYYBO010000364.1:0-4707 GCA_964470125.1 uncultured Planctomycetaceae bacterium
GCGGGGTGGCGTGCACGTAGCTTGGTGATGCGATCAGTTCAGCCAGGAGCTGGGCGTAGGGGCGTAGGTCCTCTCCGCGCAGGTTCTCGGCCAGGGTGCCAACCTGTTTCCGGACCTCATCGTCCTCGTCATGCATAAGCCGGCGCAGAGTGGACAGCACGAGTTCTGAATCAGCGGATCGACCAACCCTCGCGGCACAGACCTCAGCCAGGCCGCGTCGGACTGGAGCGTCGCTGGCCAGGGCTCGCTCCATCAGGGCCGGACGCCTCCACTGCAGCGCGGCGAAAGCTGCCATGCGTCCCCCTGCCGTCAGAACCTCGGCATCTGATGAGCTGAGCATGCGGACGATAACTGGATCGACTTCTTCTGGATCGGCGTTGCCTATGTAGATCATCAGGCGTTCCATCCTGCCGGAGGCAAGCAAGAGATCGTCGGCATCGATCAGGCGTCGGAAGGCCGCGTAGGCCGTTGGCCGGGCATGCCGTAGGCAGGCGGCGATGGTGTGGGCAACGCACGCACGTACGCTCAGGACTGGATCGCTCGCCAGTTCGACGAGACGCGGAGCAACCAGATCGGTCCGCGTGCCATCAGGGTCGTGGACCAAGAGATCGCCGAGTGACTCGGCCAGGCTTCCTCGCGCGGTGTTGATGCCGTTCTCGCACAGGTCACGTCCGGATTGGTGGTTGTCTGTTCGTACAAAGACGGGCGAGTTGTCGACAGGGTCGGGAGCGTGCAGCGCCCGGTCGAGGACCATTTCAACGATGTCCAGAGGCGCCTCGTCATAGATGTGACGGACCGCCCAGCCAAGCCAACGATCACAGTCATCGAGGCGGAGGTTCATGATGTGACGAATGGCCTCGAAGACCGCGTGTTGTGTTTCCTCCGGGATAGATGCTTCCCCGAAGCCCCACAGGATCGCGGAGGGGTAGGCCGGGTTGGTCTCCGGTGTGAGCTGCATGGCCAGTCCAGCGAATCGAGCCGGGTCTTCAGTGGTCCGTGCCCGCAGCTGCTGCGCCAACTCCCTTGCACCGCCGACCTCGCTGCCGATGTCGCGGTCGTCGCTGTTGTGCTTTGTCATGGCCCGCAACCATTGTGCGTTGCTCATCTTGCCTGTTGCCGGGCCACCAATCGGTGACCCGACCGTGTAGGTAGTGATGCCGGTCGGTGGATCGGGTAGCTCCCGGCCGAACTTGCGCTGGTACTCCTGCAACCGTCTAGATCCCAACGGGGTCAACCGCGCAGGGTCGAGCGCTGACAGGAACTTGAATGCCGTGTAGCCGAACGACCTAAGCCTGTGGTGAAGATTGGGGGATTGGTATGTCGCTGGAAGGTCACGGAACTTCTCCTCGAGCTGCAGGTGGACCTCATCGCTGACGATCGGAGCGATCGCCTCGACGACTTCGCGCGATAGCCAGTGAGAATCGGATAGGTAGCCCGCTTTCAGGCGGTTCCCGCCTTGCAGCATGAGCTCCGCTGCCCGTGAGGAAAAGCTCACCGCCCCAGCAATCAGCGCGCGATACAACAACGCCTGTGCCGCGTCGTGTTCATTGGCGGCCAAGAGCTGCAGCATGGACTCGAGGGTGCCGGGCGATGTCTGCGCCCACTGCCCTAGCGCGTCGGCCACGCCGTTGTACAACGCGTCATCGACGTCGCCGTATCCTCGCTCCGTTGGGAGCCTCAGGCTGAAATGTCGGTCGCGAAGCAGATCCTGTTCGAAGCGGTCGTAGTGCGTGGCCTCCATGACTGCCAGCAAATGTGGCACGAACGCTTCGGCGAACGCTTGCGGCTCTGCTTTGCTCGCGACCTCAATCATCTGAGTTGCGCTGTACTCATGCATGCCGAGCAGGGCTACCTTGCCATCGCTGTCGAGCACCAGCGCAGACGGACTCTCGACGAAGCAGGCCTTGAGCAACCCGATCCCCCAGAGTGGCTGATGCTCCGCAAGGTCGTGTGCCGAGAGCCAGAGGCTTTGATCAGTTGGGGTGATCTCACCCGTACGGACTGCGCCTAACAGCAGCTCGAAAAGTCCCCGGCAGAGGTGAATGCCACCGCGCTGCGTCACCCAGCGAAGCCACATCACGTAGTCGGGCGACTTGTTCCGCCTAATCAAGATGGCAGCCACCTCGGCGCAATGCTCGGCGCCGGCGTTGCCCATCCAGCTGACGCTCCGATCGCGTAGCGCGGCGTCGTCGCTGTCGAGCCACCTTTCGATGTGGCCGTGAGCGTAGAAGAGCCTGAACCAGGCAGGGCGAGCAAGTTGCAGCCAGAGCCGTTTGGTGACCCTGGAATCGTCGCTCTCAGCAAGCCGCAGCACAAGTTCGACATCCTCGCTTGTGGGTGCACTGACGTTCGCAAGGACGGCGACCACTGTCTCCTTGATGTGGAAGCGAACCTCGGCGCTACAAAGCACAGCTTCGACCTCTGCCCGGAACCGATTCGGGTCTCGCTCGCGGAGAAGCTCGAGGACTTGCCTAACCTGTGCGCGCCGGAACAGTTCCTGCTCCTGAGCACAGAGGAACTCGACCATCGACTGCTGTCGGGACAGCCACTGGCGGGCGAATGTGAAGTCGAAGAACGTCTCGTGGAAGAAGGAGACGCCGTTGTCCTCAATCGCGATGACCTGTTCGGAGGCGAGGACCCGCGCATGTTTGATGAAGTCGCCAGGATCGAGGAGTTCGACGGGGACGGATAGGGTCTGGCTGTCGCT
The DNA here is from genome assembly GCA_964470125.1 of uncultured Planctomycetaceae bacterium. Taxonomy (GTDB): domain Bacteria; phylum Planctomycetota; class Phycisphaerae; order UBA1845; family UTPLA1; genus DATKKX01. The sequence goes on from CAYYBO010000364.1 coordinate 2,708, forward strand.
GGCAGCGTTAGCGATCCGGGCCAGCACGTCGTTGAACAAGGTGCCGGGACGGCGTTCCTCTACGGTCTGCTGCTTTCGCTGCCAGAAGGCTTCAAAGAGCGACCCTCGAGAGGTGAAGTTCAGAGCACCGGGCTGGCCGGCAATCGTCTCCAACAGGACGAGGTTCAGCGGTGACGTAAGGAGTACACGTTGCGAACCAGTGAGCAGATCGGGATCTAGGCCCATGGCTGACACGGCGGCCGCCACTGCCTCATCAGCTAACGGCCCAACGGTCAGGCGCTTGACATCGTTTCGCGCGGCGAGTTTGCGGATTCGATGATCGTTCTCGACGTCGAAGAGTCGACAGGCCAAGATGACGCGCATCCCGTCTACCGACATCGCTTGTTGTATGAGATCGGCAATGACGTCATAGCGCTCCGAGAGACGCCCAGAAGCTAGTGACACGGCGTCGAGCTGGTCGATGATCAAGAAGGCGTCGCGGCCGTCTGCCGCCATTCGCAGCGCTGTGACCGGCGAGGTTGAGAACCCCAGCTGCATGCCCAGTTCGAGGGTTGAACTGAAGGCGCCTCGACGGTCGAGCCGGAACGCCAGTACCTCGGCGTCCCGCGTTTCAAACTCACGCGCCGCCTGGTAGAGCACAGAGCTCTTCCCGCCACCACCAGACCCAGCGACAAGTGCAAGGCGAGTCGTGGCCATGAGGTCGACCAGATCTGCAGCTTCGCGCCTCTCGATCTGCGGCGCGAGCAGGTCGCGTTCGATGGTGCCGCTCCAGCTGCGAGTCGCCGCCAGCACCTGCTCGTGGGACGTGCGCTGTGCCATGGAGTCGCGAGGCTTGATGCCGTCCCGAGCGAGGGCGTCGACCAGCTCCCGCCGCGTCAGGCGCATGCGCAGGTTGTTGAGCAACACCGCACCTATCGCAACCGCAGCAAGACCGCCGGGCGCTCCCTCTAGGAGGGCTTCGGCCACCAGGGCGTTTGTCATGGCCAACTGCTCTTCGACTTCAATCTCGATCCACATGCCGCGCACGGTCTGCCACGCCACCTCAGAGCTTCCGAAGACATTCGCGGCAGTCAGCTCATCGAACGCTGGTCTTAGCGCGGGTGTGAGCTGATGTGAAACGAACTGCTGCGGGTCAACCGACTGGCGTGACCTCTCAGCCATGACGCGAAGTGCCCCGCTCGGAGTCATCGAACTGAAATGGAACGCACGTCCTGCGGCGACGTGACGAGCCGCCGCCGCCAGGACGCCGCGACCTCTGAGGGCCGCGATCGTCCAGTGATCGGTGATGTTGTTCTGGCGCTTCACTTGGGTTACCGAAATAAGTCCATGCTCATTGACATAGGTGAACTCCGAGCCTTCAGCCAGCTCAGGGTCGATGTCTTCGAGCGTGAGACGGCGACGCTCGTCCTGAATGCAGAAGAGCGCGTAGCGGATGGCCCAGGCCAACTCGTACTTGTTCCCAAGCTTGTCTGCGACGCCACCGCTAGCGCCGGCCATTCGTGGGGCTACCGGATCCTCTAGCGGGGATGCTGACGCGCCGCTCGAATGTTCGGATTGGCCGCTCTGCCCTTCACGCGGTTGAGGACGAGGAGCGCCAGTCATGGCAACAGGCTAGCTTCGTCCCGCGACATGCGTCCGGCGCAGACCGTTAGCGGCGCGTCACTCTGGGCGGAAGATGCCGTCGCTTCGAATAGGCCGCCGACCGCCCATCGACTATCGCCGGACGCACGACTCTGGGCAGATCCGGGCGAGTTCTCCGGTACTACGGCGCTCTTGCATTCCATCCGGCGTGCCGGGTGCAGCACGTGCCGGCGCCCTGACCTTGGCCCTTGGTCACGGTGATTCTCGGTATTCGCCGGGACGATGGGACCCGCACCGATACTCACGCACACGCAACGCAGGGGGACGGGACCATGGCAGGTTACGCCGTCGTTGATCTGGAGACCACGGGACTGTTCCCCGGTGGTCACGACCGGATCGTGGAGGTGGGGGTGGTGCTG
>CAYYBO010000365.1:0-688 GCA_964470125.1 uncultured Planctomycetaceae bacterium
CGATCAACACCGAACCGCAAGGGGCCACCGTCTTCCTGAACGACGAGGAAGTCGGCAAGACGCCGGTCAAGGTGCCGTTTACCTGGTACGGCGACTATGACATCGTCCTCCGCAAGCCTGGTTACCAGACCATCCGCACCAATTACAACATTCGAACGCCCTGGTACCAACTACCCGGGATCGACATCTTCACCGAGTGCTTGATTCCCGTAACCGTTCACGACGATCACGTCCTGGAAACGTACACTCTTGAACCCCGGAAGACTCCCGAGCGAGAAGAACTGCTTCGGTCGGCCGACGAGGCGCGGGCCAGGGCCTTTACGGGAGAGGAGTAAGGCGAGCCTTCCGGTTCCGGGTGAACGCCGTTTGCCTGGTTCGTTGTGCTAGAATAGGGGGGCGAGTCGCGGGCCGGCCATGCAGGCCTGAGGGGTCCATTATTGTCCGCCGCCCTCCTTGCTATGGTTGCACTTCCTTCACGGGAGCAAGCCAATGGTTCGTAGGCATCGCTTCAACGTCGTCATCTGTGCGCTGCTTGTGCTGTTCGGCGGCTGGAGCGCCTTCGGCGCAAGCACGGCCCTCCGCGGCGACCAGCGGACGGACGACATTTCGCTCTTCTCCGCCACGGAATATCTGGACCATGACGTTAACTTGGAAACAAACTTTTTGGGGGGACGCGGCACGGCACACC
>CAYYBO010000365.1:698-4694 GCA_964470125.1 uncultured Planctomycetaceae bacterium
GGGGGGGGTTGGGCGCAAAAAAGCCCCACCGGGGGAACCACGGAGGGCGACAATTTGGCTTTTTTCCCCCACGGATTTTTGGGCCCATGAGGTTTATTGGCAAGCAACGAGTTGGAGGGACGCGGCACGGGACAACCCGGCAACGACATGGCCGCGGAGTACATTGCCGATATCTTTCGCGGATACGGGCTGGAGCCGGCCGGCGACGACGGCACCTACTTCCAGGATTTCACCCTGCGGCTGAAGAACGGCATCGGTGCGGGAACCCAACTGGCAATCGGCACCCAGGGACGCAGCAACCGACGGCGGCTGGTCCTGAATGAAGATTTTGTTCCACTGCCGTTTTCTGAAACCGGCGAGTTTTCCGGCGAGGTTGTCTTCGCAGGGTATGGTGTCGTCAACGGAAGCCTGGGCTATGACGACTATGCAGACCTGGAAGTGGCGGACAAGATCGTGTTGATCCTGCGCGGGGCGCCGGCCTTCGCCGGGTTCACCAATGACGACAAGAGCTTCCGGACCAAGGCATCCAAGGCCAACGCCCGGGACGCGGCGGCGATCCTGGTCGTCAATGCACACACCGGCGGCGGGGAAGAAGGGGCCGAGCAAAGCGACCGATTGTACAAGTTCGACCAGGAGTCACGAGGCTTCTTCGGCTTCGGGCGGGAGAATTACGGGATCCCCATGTTGCACGTAACGCGGGCGAGTGCCGACCGGCTGCTGGCGGCGGCGGGAATGCCCGGCCTGGCATCGCTGCAGCGGCAGATAGAGAAAGGAGGCAAGCCTGTCTCGGCGCCGCTTGCAGGCGTCTCTGTAAGGGGCGCGGTGGAGATCGTGCCGGTGGAGACGCCGGTACGGAACGTAGTTGCGATGATTCCCGGCACCGGACCGAATGCGGACGAGATCATCATCCTGGGAGCCCACTACGACCACGTAGGCGTTACCCGCAAGGGGGAGCCGAACTTCGACCCCGAGAAGCACATACTCAACGGGGCGGACGATAACGCTTCCGGCACGGCTATGCTAATGACCATGGCCAAGGCGTACACAGAGGGACCGCGTCCGAATCGCTCGGTACTGTTGATAGCATTCACCGCGGAGGAAATCGGTCTGCTGGGCTCGGGGCACTTCATACGCCAGCCGACGGTGGACCTGGACAAGTGCATTGCGATGATCAACTTCGACATGGTCGGTCGACTCAAGGATGATCGCCTGGAGGTGGGCGGGCTGCGGACCGGCGGATTCGAGGAAATCAGTCAGCGCATCGCCGAGAAGTACGACTTGGAGATCCGAGAGGGAGGGGGGGGAGCAGGGCCCTCCGACCACGCGGCCTTCTACGCGAAGGGCATTCCCGTCCTGTTCCTGTTCACCGGCATTCATCGACAATACCACCAGCCGACGGACGACGTGGGCCTGATCAACGCCGACGGGGCGATGCGGATTGCCCGCTATGCCGCGGATGTGATCGATGAAATCGACGCTGCCCCTGAACGGCCCGTATTTCAGAGGGACGAGCGGCCGGAGGTGCTTTTGACGCAGATCCAGGGAGACGATGGCGAGGGGGGCGATGAAGGCGAAATCGCCCGAGTCCCTTCCAGACCGCGCAATCGTGTACGACTTGGCGTAGAGATCGAGACCGAGGACGGGCCGGGCGTGCAAATTGGAGGGGTGGCGGAGAACTCGCCGGCTGCACGGGCGGGGATCAAGAAGGGCGACCGAATCGTCAAAATGGGCAGCAGCCCGATCGAGACCACGAGAGACGTCTTCCGGGCACTGCGGGCTTTCAAGGACGGCGACAGTGTGACGGTCGGCCTGCAGCGCAAGGGAAGCAAGTTGAATCTGGAGGTACATTTCGGCAGGCCGGAAGAGAAGAAGCCCGAGAAGGACTCGTTCGAGAGGGCCGGCGAGGAGTTGATCGCCCTAGCCAGACGGCTGCAGGATGAGTGGCGTTCGGGAGAATCCGGCAGCGCGATCACCTATCAGCGCGGCGGTGAACTGGTGGTTGTCAGAGCGCAATTCGAGGACAGCGAGGACGCATTCGCATTCCTGGAGCAGATATCCGACGTGCTCATGCAGTTGCCTGACGGCAAGGAACTCAAGGTGGGGTTCTCAGTAGGACTGACTTGGACGTCCCCGGGCGCCGCCGCCGCCGAAGTTGAGCTGCGTCTGGAGCGGAGCGGCCAGGCAGTCCAGCCGGAGGCGGAGAAGAAACCCGACGCCAGGAAGAAGCCCAAGGAGCGCCGGCGGACTTCGTGGGCAGGAATCAGCGAACGAGCGGCGTAGCCGCCGTTATCACATCGCGGGGGCGCAATGGGCGGCAGCCTTTGTATCGGACCATCGGGGCCGTGTTTTGGCTTTAAGGGCCGGCCGTGGCGGGCGAAGGTGCCGCCTCGGCCGTCCTGCGCCAATCGATGCGCGAGAGCGCTTGTAGCTCCCGATCCAGCGCGTTAGCATAACGGGTCTTTACAATTCGGCGGTCCGTCCGTGGTTGGCAGGCGTACCCTGCGACTGGTGCGGGCTCAACCGACCATCCTTGCGTCCCTGGAGGCTATATGCCCAGCTACAGCACGAGTGACATACGCAACATCGCCGTCGTCGGGCACAGCGGGTCTGGCAAGACCTCGCTGTGCGAAGCCTTTCTGCACGTCACGGGAGTGACCAATCGGCTTGGCAGCGTGGCCGACAAGACGAGCCATTTGGATACCGACGAAGAGGAGAAGGACCGCGGTTGCTCGATCGAGTCGCACGTTCTGAACCTGTCGCGGGGCGGCCGAGTCATCAACCTGATCGACACGCCGGGCGCTCCGGACTTCATCGGCCCGGCCATCGCCTCCCTGGCCGCGGTGGAAACGGTGATGCTGGTGGTACACGCGGGAGCCGGCATCCAGGTCAACACCCGGCGGATGAACGACGGGGCCAAGCACTTCGGCCTGGCCCGAATGATCGTCGTTAACCGCATCGACGCGGACAATTCGGACTTGGAGGGCCTGCTGGCAAGCCTGCGGGAATCCTTTGGGGCGGAGGTCACTCCGGTCAACCTGCCGGCCGGCGGCGGCAAGTCAGTCGTGGATTGTATTGCCCTCGCCGAGGGCGCCGTTGATTTCTCAAACGTGGCCGATGCTCACACCCAGATCGTCGAGCGCGTCGCCGAGGTCGACGACTCCTTGATGAACAAGTACTTCGAGGAGGGCACGCTCTCCCCCACGGACATCCATGCGAATATTGCCAAGGCGATTGCCGCAGGCAAGCTGGTTCCGCTGCTGTTCACCAACGCCCGGAGCAACGTGGGCATCGAGGAGCTGCTCGGCTTCATGGCCAAGTGCACGCCCTCGCCGGCGGAAGGCAAGCAACGACTGCTGATCACCAAGGAGGGCGACAGCCCCATCGACCCCAAGTGTTCCTTCTGCGGCCAGGTCTTCAAGGTGGCGGTCGATCCCAAGAGCAACATCAAGTACTCGTTCATCCGGGCGTTGGCGGGCGTGTTGAAGACGGACGCGAACCTGCTTGTCTCCGGGGAAAGGAAGGGCTCTCGGCCCGGGCACCTGCTAAAGTTCCAAGGTAACGAGCACAAGGAGATCGAGGAGGCCGTGGCCGGTGATATCTTCTCGGTGGCCAAGCTGGACCTGCACATCGGCGAGACCATTTTCAGCGAGCCAGCCGAGGGCAAAATCGCCATGCCGAAGTTCCCGACGCCGATGTTCTCTCTGGCGCTCGAACCCAAGGCACGCGGCGACGAAGGCAAGATCGGCGACGCGGTCAGACGATTCGCCGACGTGGACCCGTGCTTCAAGGCGTTTCAAGATCCGCAGACCAAGGAGTTGGTCATTTCCGGCATCGGCGACATGCACTTGCGGGTCATCCTGTCCAAGATGCTCCGACAGTTCAAGCTGGAGGTGAACACCAAGCCGCCGAAGATTCCGTATCGGGAGACGATCTCGGTCGTCGCCGACGGGCACTATCGCCACAAGAAGCAGACCGGCGGGGCGGGCCAGTTCGGCG
>CAYYBO010000366.1:0-4692 GCA_964470125.1 uncultured Planctomycetaceae bacterium
GCGTGTACCAACTGTATCGGTGGAAGGTGACGAGTGCGAGCACAAACAGGATGTATGCGATGGACTGAAATCTTGCATCCTCAAAGACGGTAGAACCGCCATACCAGTAGAATTGGATGAGGCCGGCTCCGCAGATGCCGACAGCGAACAAAGCTGCAACAAAGAGCAGCGATCGACTCACACGCATCCTCGACTCGATTTGCTGCTTGCTCAGGGTCGAGCCAGCGGGGTCCCCCTCGCCGCTCGATACTCCGTCGGTCCGTGTGCCGCACTCGGGGCACGTGCCGCTGACGTTGCCCGTCAGGTCGTATCCGCATGTCATGCAGATGCCTTCGATTCGCCTCCTCAACAGCCGGCAGTATCTCTGATCGGCGAACCACAAAAGAAACGCAATCGCCACCACCAACCCAGAGATGATCGCGATTGCCGCTCCATACGTCTGGGGTTGTTGGAAATCAGAATGCCGGACGTGCGACGCGAAACCGGCGACAACGGCCGCACAAGACAAGCCGACCAGTACAATCCGGATCGCTCGTCGCCTCCACAGGATCCGCGGTCTCGTCAGCAACGGGTGCCTCCTGAAGCGGCCATGCCGGCCGCCCGCTACATCCCCACCGCTCGCGGCACGCCCGACCCGTTGGACTGACCGGGGGCGGTCGCCTCCCACACTCCGGCGATGCTCTCGCCGCACGCGGGGCACTTCCCCGCCGCGCGCATCCGGTTCTCCGCCACGTAGAAGCCCCGCCGGCGAATGACAAGGGCGTTGCACTTCGGGCAAAACGTGTTCTCCCGCTCGCCCACGCCGCCGTGAACGTTGCCGGGATACACGAACCGCAGCCCCGCCGCCTTGCCGATGTCGTACGCCTTCAGCAGCGTCGAAACCGGCGTCGCCCGCGGGCCGGTCATCTTGTAGTCCGGGTGAAACGCCGTCACGTGCCAGGGGATGTTCACCGACGCCCCCGCCAGGAACCTGGCGACCTGTGTCAGCTCTTCGTCACTGTCGTTGAACCCCGGAACGACCAGCGTCACCACCTCCACCCAAAAGCCCATCTCCACCAGCCGCGTGATCGTATCGAGAACGTTCGATAAGACCCCGCCCAGCTCGCGGTAGTGCTTGTCGCTGAAGCTCTTGAGATCGACCTTGTACAAGTCCACGTACGGCCGCAGAAAGGCCAGCACTTCCGGCGTCGCGTTCCCGTTCGAGACGTATCCGCACACCAGCCCGCGCTCCTTCGCCAGTTTGAACACCTCCACCGCCCACTCGCTGGTGATCAGCGGCTCGTTATATGTGCTGACCACCACCGGCGTTCGGTTCTCGACGGCGAGATCGGCGACCTGCTCCGCCGTGCAGAACCGCGGCAGGCTGACCGCCTGGTCGTCCCGCAGAGTCTGCGACGTGATCCAGTTCTGGCAGTACGAGCAATGAAAGTCGCACCCCAGCATCCCGAACGACAACGCCTCCCGCCCCGGAAACGCGTGATAGAACGGTTTCTTCTCGATGGGGTCGGCCTGCAAACCCGCGACGTATCCCCCCGGCACGCGCAGCTCGCCGTCGCGATTGAATCGCACCCGGCACACCCCGGACCGACCCGGCTTGACCAGACAGCGGTGTCCGCAGGCTAGGCAGCGCACGCCCTCCGACTCCACGCGAATGAGGTCGGGGTGGGCGGAAATCGTGTTCTCTTCGAGGAGTGTCTTGAGTGAAGTTGTGGAGGCCATATGTCACCTCCGTGGATTATATCGGTCCTTGTGTCGCACGACGATTAGACCTCCGCTGGTTCGTCGGAGGACCCGGCCCGCCGCCGTTACCGCCGAATCGACTAAGTTCTAGCCGCCGGCGGCTTGAAACCGCCAAACCCGGTACGTAGAATCCGAGCAATGTCCCTGAGGCTCGTCGGCATCTTTGTTTGCATCGCAGCAGTCTTCACCTGCCCGGTCCTCTGTCACGGCGAAACGCTCGACCAAGACAAGTCCGTCCCAGCTCCCTGCAGCGGAGACGAGCAACCCTGCAGCGATCATCCTTGCCTGTGCATGGGGGCCACGCCCTCGACTGCCGGCGCTAGGGACATCCCCCTGACCCAATTGACCCTGGTCATGCTGCCCTGCGACACGCGGCTCCCGCTAACGAACACGGTCTGGTCGGCGCCGACTGAAGGTACGCCCGCCTTCGGCGAGTGCGGACTCATTGCGATCTCGCTCCCACTTCTAATTTGAGAACCCGATATCGGCGAACGGCCTCCCCGGATCGGCTTGGTCGGTCACTGCGCGAAGACCGGCCTCGTCAATCTCCGTACCTGATGATTCTACCTGTTGGGCCCAGACAATGCGGCATACCACTCGGCCTCGGAACTGTTTGACGCTGACATTGTGCTTCCTAAGCGGCTGTGCGGCCGTGGACCCGCGAGCGGACTTCGATCTCGCCGCCGCCCGAGTCGAGGAGGCGACGGGACAGGCCGCCGTTTTTCGGCCGGACGAGGGTCCGCCCGCCGGACCGCGGGTTGAGGAGCTGCTGAAGGACGGCATCACCGTCGACGAAGCGGTGGAGATCTGCCTGCTCAACAACCGCAAGATACAGGCCATGTTGCACGAGATCGGAGCGGCCAGGGCCGATTTCGTCCAGGCCGGACTCCTGTCCAATCCGTCGCTGTCGCTGGGCGCCGGCTTCCCGGATAAAGGCGGGCTTGCGAATTTCCAGTTGGCCCTCTCCCAAAACCTCGCCGACCTCTGGCAAATTCCGAACCGCAAGCAGGCCGCCGAACGCAACCTCGACCGCACGATCCTGGCCATCGCCCGCGACGTCAGTGTTACCGTCTTCGATGCCAAGGCGGCGTACTTTCGGGTGAAACAAGCCGATCGCCGCCGAGAAATTGCCGCCGAAAACACCCAGATCACCAAAGCCATCCTCGATCTGGCCCTTGCTCGACAGCAAGCCGGCGCTGGAAGCGAGGTCGACGTGAACCTCGCCCGGTCAGAGGCTCAGGACGCCGAACTCGCCTCCCGATCCGCCTCCCTCGACGCCTTCGAGGCTCGCTCAGCGTTGTGTGCGCTGCTCTCGCTCCTCATCGCGCCGGACTCACTCGATCTGAGTGACGCTCTCCCCGAACCGTCGGACTGGAACGTCGAGGATGGCGTTCTGTTAACCCTTGCCGCCGAACATCGCTTGGACGTGCGGGCCGCGGCCAGGGCCGTCGATGCCGCCTGGGCCCGCATTCGCATCGAGAAGTTGAAGCTCTTCCCCACGTTGGAAGTAGGCGTGTCCTTTGATCGCGACGAACGAAGAAACTCGCCGGGACGCGACATCCCCGCCGACAGTCTCCGCGCCTCGCTTGACGCCGGGGAGCCCACCGTGGACATCGCTCCCAGGGAGAGATCGCCAGGACAAGACACCATCATCGGCCCGACGATCGGAATGGAACTGCCCCTTTTCAACCAGAACCAAGGCGGCATCGCCAGGGCTCGATTCGAGTACGAACAGAGCCGCAGGCTCCTAGAAGACCTGATCGTGCGGGTTGATCAAGACGTGCGTTTGGCCGTCGCCCGAATGAGAAAGGCGGTCGGTGACGCGGGCTACTACCGCGATCAGGTCCTGCCGCTACGTGAGCAAAGCCTGGAACTGGCGAGGACGGCATACCAAGCCGGCCGCACGCCGCTCCTGAACGTACTGGAAGCCCAGCGAGCCCTCCTGAAGGCCCGCGAGGGCTACGCGGATTCACTGCAGGCCTCCGCCGACGCCGCGATAGAACTGGAAAAGGCCGCCGGGCTGCGTCTTTCCCGCCTTGTCGAAGCGAGCCGGGAACCCAACTAAGACGAACCCCGGACCACGACGAGCCCCAGGACTTTGACGAGCCCCGAGACTCTACCGAGCCCCGGACTTCAGTCCGGGCGGCCGTTCGATAACAAGGACGCATCGCCATGAGGAACATACGCATCACCTGGATTCTCGCCGGCTTCGTTTTCGCTTTCGCCCTTGGCGGCGCCGCCGTCTGGTGGCTGGACCACCGCGACGCCTCGGTTGCACCTTCGCCCGACGCCGCCGCACACGAGAATGCCGGGCACGCCGACGAGCACGGCCACGAGGACGGAGCCATCGTGCTCTCCGAGAAGGCCGTCAGGGACAGCGGCATCGAAGTCGCCCCCGCCGCCGGCGGCGACCTGGACGAATCGCTCTCCCTGCCCGGCGAGATCGTCCTCAACGCCGACAAGGTTGCTCACATCGTGCCTCGCGTGGCCGGGATCGTCCACCGCGTCGACAAGAACCTCGGCGACGAAGTCAAGGCCGGCGAGATCATGGCCATCCTCGAAAGCCGCGAGTTGGCCGAGGTCAAGGCCGCCTACCTCGCGGCCCGGGAGCGGCTCACTCTCGCCCAGGCCAATCTGACCAGCGCGGAACAACTGCGGGCCAAGAAGATCATACCGGACCTGGAATTCCTGGCCATTCAGAAGGCTCAGGCTGAAGCCGAAATCGAGTTCAAGACCGCCGACAACAAGCTGCACGCCCTCGGCGTGTCCGAGGACCAGGTTCAGAAGCTGCCGGACCACGCGACCAGCCTCGCAATGTACGAACTGCGGGCCCCTTTCGCAGGCACTGTCGTCGAGAAGCACTGCTCTCTCGGCGAGGTCCTCGACAGCAGCACCGACGCCTTCGTCCTCGCGGACCTCTCCACCGTCTGGGCCCGGATCAGCGTCTACACC
>CAYYBO010000367.1:0-4679 GCA_964470125.1 uncultured Planctomycetaceae bacterium
CCTCAAGCTCCCCCCTAGTCGGCCCTCTTCGGTCTGGCGCTCTTGATGCTCTGCGCAAAGAACTGGGCCAGGCTCTTGGCCATCGACTTGGCCATGTCCTCGTCTCCCGTTCTGCTCGCGGCGGTCTTCGTAACCACTTGCACCTTGCCCAACGGCGCGCCATCGGAACTGAGTGTGAACAGAGCCACGGCATACGAGTCGGAGCCGAGCAAATCACCCACCCCCCCCTGATCGCTGAAGAAGGTGATCTCCGGGTCAATTTCCAGCGTCGGCGACCCGCCAGGGAAGGGCGCATCCTTGTCCGTGATCAGCTCCTTGCGCAACGCGCCGGGCAGCGCGCTGGTGAACCTCGAACTCACCAATCCGCCGAGATCGCTGCGCGGAGCGTTGATCTTGACTCCCTGAAACTGGCCTAGCCTCGCGGTAGACAGGCCGGGAACAGCCCTTGCCTTCGAGCTGGCGCCAACCACTTCTGAAAAGGCTCGCTTGGCTATCGCCCCAGCACAGCCCGTATTGCCCGCAACCACCAAACCCAGCACCGTGATTCCAAGGAACTTGCGCACTTGATCGAACCTCCGCACTCCCAAGCCACTTCGCCCGCCGCCGCCAGCGGCAGCCCTAAACTGCACGGCTTATACATACCTGCGAGGCCGCGCCCCGCAGGGGACGCCCGGAATTGTAGGCCGATGACGGAATGAGTCAATCAAACGACATCGGCGCTGTGACGCTCGCGCCCGATCAGCCCATCGCATCACGAAACGCCGCCAAGGCCCGCTCGACTCCGTCATCGGGTATGTCCAGGTGCGTGACGGCCCGCATCTGTGTCACCTTCGGCGGCGTACTGAACCGAACGCCGTGCGGCGACAGGCGGTCGAGCAACGCCGCACGCGGCAAACCCGTTCCGCCGATGTCGAAAATGACGATGTTCGTTTCGACCGCCGCCACGTCGACCTCGATGCCCCTGATCTCAGCCAGTCCCAGGGCCAGCTTCTTGGCCTTGGCGTGGTCCTCGGCGAGCCGCTCGACATGATGTTTCAGGGCGTACACCCCCGCTGCCGCCAGAACGCCCGCCTGCCGCATGGCCCCGCCGAACAGGTGCTTGCAGCGCCACGCCTGGGAGATGAAATATCGCGAGCCCGCCAACACCGCCCCCACCGGGCACCCCAGCCCCTTGCTCAAGTCGATCCAGCACGAGTCGACCGGCTCGCAATATGCGCGGGCTGGCACCCCCGTCGCCACTACCGCGTTCAGCAGACGCGCACCATCGAGGTGCAACGACAACTTGTGACGCCTGGCACACTCCGCTACAGCCTCGATTGCCGCCAGCGGCCAAACCCGCCCGCCTCGTAGATTATGCGTGTTCTCGATGCAGACAAGCCGCGACCGGGGGAAGTGGGCGTCATCCGGTCGGATCGCCGCCTCAACCTGCTCCGGTGTGAAGACCCCGTTTGTTGTGTCCAACAGCCTGACCGACGCCCGACTGTGAACCGCGAACCCACCGCCCTCGAAATGCGCCGGGTGGCTCATCGACTCCATGATGATCTCATCGCCCGGCCGACAGTGCACCGCGTGGGCGATCAGGTTGCACATCGTGCCGGTCGGCAGGAACAGGGCGGCCTCCTTGCCCGTCAGTTCAGCCACCATTTCCTGCAGGCGATTGACGCTGGGGTCCTCGCGTTTCTGCTCGTCGCCGACCTCGGCTTCGGCGATGGCCTTCCGCATGCCTTGCGTCGGGCGGGTCTGCGTATCGCTGGAGAAATCCATTGGGAATTTGGTCATTGTTTGTGGACTTTCATTGTCTTGTTCGGCCGGCCAGTGGGCGAGAAGATGATACCGGCAGCGGCTGGGGCGGTCACGAGCTGAACACTCGCGGAACGGGGCCTTGATCCTGCTTGCCGGTCCGTCTAACGTCTCTGGCAGGAAACTGACGATGGACTTGAGCGTACCTTGCGTCGTTTGGGCTTCCGATCGCCCGGCGGGTGTGGAGGATGTTCCATGAGACTCTTGCGGCGGCGGCGTTGGCTGGTTTTGGTCGCCATGACTGTCGGGACGGCCATGCAATTGTCGACCTGTCGAGAAGAACTTGCGTTGTTTGGCCTGCGCACGGCGTTCACCTCGGTCACACTGCCGATTAACGCCGCGATCCAGCAAATCCTCTTGGGCCTGTGAGCCCCCCCGTCCCATCGGCTTACGCGGGTCCTATCCCGGAAGCGTCGAGCCAGAGGCCTGCAGCGGCCGGCGGCGAAGTCGGCGGCCACTCCGCATCCTTATTGTGCTTTGCTGTCGCCGCCGTGGCTTGGCCGTTTGGCGGCCTGTTCATTCGCGTCATTCCCGAGCGGCGCCTGATCACGTTGTGTGCCTCTTCTCCCATAGCTCTTCGGCTTCCGGGCGACGCACATAACAAGGCACAAGATCACGTGCCGCGGTGAACTGCCCTGCCTCCGCCAACCGCCGGCCAAGCTTGTACACGTTTGCCGCCGTCGGTATCCACAAAGCTCGATCCAGGACGGTTGCCTCGCATGCGCCGATCGACTCTCGATGGTAATCGACGCCCTCGCCAAGGATCGCAATCGGCCGAGGGGCCGTTGCCAAGATCGTCGCCGGCGACTCCAGCCGCGGGCCGGTCAAGCAACGGTACTGACCCCCGCACAGCTCGAAGACGGCCGCGAAGACCTGCTTTCGCTTGGCGTCGAGGAGGACCGCGGCGTATGCGGGCGGAGTCTCCATCGACGTGCAATTCTCGACGATCACGTCGAGCGTCGGCACGGCGCAGATCTTTGCTCCGACAGCCAGGGCCAGGTGTCGCGCAAAAGTCACCGCCACGCGCAGGCCGGTGAAACTGCCGGGGCCGATGGAAACGTGGCAGTGCTCAATCTCGCCCGGCGCCCACCCCTGCCGGCGCAGAAGGTCATCCACGGCGGGCAGAAGTTCGCGGGCGTGCTCGACCTGCGTCGGGAACTGCCGCTCGGCCACAAGCCGGGCGCCCTGCCCAATGGCGACGGACCCCAGTCGTCCTGATGTTTCGACGGCAATGCTCTTCTCTTCGCCCATGAATCTTGCTCGTCGCCTCGCTGCCCGATCGGTGGTAGAATACGCCCCCGGTGTTCCACGGTAAAATCGTTCGGGGCTGACCCGCGAAGGAGCGACCTCCATGGCCAAAGCCAACCTGTTGATCGAGGATTATGCCGGCGTGATGTTGGTCACCTTCAATGACAGCTCGATCCTTGACGCCTCCGTGATAGAGCAGTTAGGCAGAGACCTCTACCACCTCATCGACGAGTTGAAAAAGCAGAAGATCGTCCTGGACTTCACCAACGTGAAGTTCCTTTCCTCCCAAGCACTGGGCGTCCTGCTCACGCTCCACAAGAAGGTGGTGTCGATCAAGGGCTCCGTGCTGCTGAGCGGGCTGAAGCCGGAACTAAAGAAGGTGTTTTCCCTGACCAATCTCGACAAGATCTTCAAGTTCTTCCCGAATGACGCCGCGGCCCTGGCGTCCTTCGGCGTGCATCTCAAGTAACTCGGCCCGGAGCCGCCTTCCGTGCTGCTGGAACACTTCACGATTGCATGTGGCGTGCGGCGTTGCCGGCGCAGCGGGCGATCCTGCTGGTGGGCGCCTTTGGTGCTCCCGTCGGCCACGGGGCCGACGCTACGAGCAATCGTGAAATGCCCTAAGATTCCGTGACGCCGGCGCCTCGCCGGTGGACCTACGGGTCAGACGCCCGCGCCACAGCTCAGGCTGCGGGCGAAGCCCTCGCTGTGAAGGCAGTGGCGCCGGCGCTCCCGGCGATCAGCCGCCCAATACGTGCCGGCTCAGGGCCTTATAGATCGGCCCCTGCGGTGTGAGCGTGGAGTGATAAAACGTGAGACCCGCGACAGTCTGTATCCCGACCACCACTGGCGGCTCGGCGGCCAGGGCGGCGCGGATCTTCGGGCCGTTGGCCCGGTCGCGATTTCGGGCCAGCGTTAAGTGCGGCGAGAACCGGCGCCTCTCTCGCGGAAAACCGAGCGGCTCGATCAGGTCTTCGCACTTCGCCTGGCACTTGGCCAACTGCTCGCTGGGGTCCTTCAAGCCCACCCACAGCACATCCACGCCGCCGCCGCCTGGTGGGAAGCAGCCCAGCTCCTCCACCTTCACCTCGAACGGACGGCACTCGCGGGCGAGCGTGCCGAGGGCTTCGCTGATCGCCGCAACCCGCCCTTCGGCGATCTCGCCCAGGAACTTCAGCGTCAGGTGAATCTGGCGGGGATCGACCCACTTGACCTTCGGGCACCTCGGTTTGAGCCGGGTCTGCAACGCAGCCAACCGCCCTCGGATGCCCTCGTCGAAGTCGATCGCGATGAATGTCCTCATGGGCCGGCTCCTACTCGAACCTCAACATGGCCTTGAAGGCCTCCAGCCGTTTCACAATCGCTGCTCGGTCCGCCCCGCGCAAGGCATCCAGGGAGAAACCCTCAATGGTGATTGAGGCCACGCACGTGCCATAGGCCAGGGCTGACTTCAAAGCCGCGGTGTCCGTGCGATCCACCGAGGCCAGATAGCCCATCATGCCGCCGCCGAAGCTGTCGCCTTCGCCCGTGGGGTCCTTCCCCTCCGCGCACGGAAAGGCCGGCAGGACGAATACCTCATCCGCCGTCACCAGGTTGGCACCGTGCTCGCCCTTCTTGACAACCGTGAAGCG
>CAYYBO010000368.1:0-3758 GCA_964470125.1 uncultured Planctomycetaceae bacterium
GCTCGGCCAGGTTGCGCCGCAAGGCGTCGGCGGGCTGTGAGGGTTGGGGCATCGCCTCCTCCTGTCAGGGGTGAGAATCGGCTCTATTGCACCAGCAAAGCCGCGAATTGTCAACTGGCTGGCCACGCGCTGCGCAAGGTCAGGCACGATGATATGGCAACTTGATCCAGGAAAGCAGCAACTTCTTATACCGTAATTCCAGTACTATAAATCTTCCGGTAAAGTTTTTTCCTCTAAAGCTAAACGAGACAAAGACTTGACTATTCTCAATCCATACTTCTTGTACTTGCGGTCCGCTGAGAAACTCGGAGACTTGTTGTTCGGAATCACCTGATCCAACTGGGGCCTCGGGAAAGCGTAACTGGACAAACTGTCTCTGATTATGTGTGGTGGCATTAAGTCGGAATTGTTCTGGGCCTAATGCCAGTGGATTCTCTCCTGGCTTCAACGCTATCTCATGTCTTCCTGTTGGCAGAGGTTGAGCTTCTGCTGGTTTTTGTGCTGGCACTACTGGAGCACTTGCTACCGGTGCCGCCGGAACTGCCTTCCATGCAGTCTGACCTTTGGCCGAGCGCACCTCCAGCCGCCACACGGTCAGCGACGACCCGCCCTTGAACCCGCCGTCGGCATTGGCGCCAAGCCACATCAGACCATCCGGAAAGAGCGGTTGCGCCAGTGTCACCGGCGCCGGCGCACGCAGCAGCGTGTTGCCAGCCGAGTCCAAGACATCGAACGCGGCGCCCATTGGCGAGAAGATGATCGTCATGCCTGCCGGGTCAAGACGTTTGAGCGCCCAGCGCTGGCCTGCCGAGGACGCGCCGTCGCGGTACTCGATGACGGGGTACTTGTCGCCGTCGAAGCCGATGTCGAAGCGGCGGAGGCCTTGCCACCACTCGCTCCCAGAAGCGCTCTTGCCATAGAAGATCACGCCATAGTGCCCCGTGCCATCCATTTTGAGGTCAACAACAAAGGAGTCTTTGACCCGAATCGCCGTGGCAGGGTTCTCGTAGGTGAACCAGTTTCCTTTGGCGGCATGGACAGTGAGCACGCCATCTGCAACTGAAATGGTGTCCTTGCCATAATTCACGGCCCAGAGTGTTGGCAGCAAGAGGCTCGGGCCCGGTATCTTCTCCCATCCGGCATCGGGCCGCGGCGTGGCGGTGGGTGTAGCAGTGGGGGTGGGTGTTACCGTTGATGTAGCAGTCGGCTCCGGCGTGGAGGTCGCTGAGGCAGTGGGGCTGGGCGTCGGAGAAGGCGTGTCGGTGGGCGGCGCGGTCGGCGTCAAGGTGGATATCGGAGGTATGATCGTTGACGTCGGAGTGGATATCTCCGGCTGCCGCGCCACCGTGGTCGGTTGGGCCGCACAGGCAGCCAGCACGAGGGCGAGTACGGCAAGCCTCAAGAGTATGAAGCTACGGGTGAGGAATCTCGTGTCCGCTTGGTGCATCGCAGCCTTCTTTCCTGGTTTGTTTGCCAGCGCCTTTTTCATACTTGTTGCGCCAGATACGCCCGGATTGCTCGCTCGGTGTATGCGTCCATGGGCAAGCGCAGCGCCTCGTCCACCGGCACCCAGACGTATGCCTCCGCCTCGTCGTTCAACTGCACCTCGGTCCCGTCGGCCCGGCAGGCGTAGTCGAAGAAGATGAAGTGTCGCGGCTGCCAAAACGCCGGGTCGTAGATGAACTCCTGGGTGAAGATGAACCGGATATCGCGGATGGTCAGACCGGTCTCCTCGGCCACCTCGCGGCGCAGCGCAGCCTCCAGCGTCTCGCCCAGTTCGACGTGGCCGCCGGGCACGACATAACGTCCGCCCCACTTGTGGGACCGCATCAGGAAGAGCCGGCCTGCGGGGTCGAAGATCAGCGCGCCGACGGTCGGTTCAGGGTAGTGTTGGGCAGGTGGCATCGGTCACAGGCTCCCTGTAGTGCTCGCTGCAGCCCGGCACATAGAGGTTCCAGAAGGCTTCTCTTGTCACCTCTTCGACCGCCTGGGTGTCCTCTGCATGTTCGTTTCTGATCAGGACTTCCATGGATGCTCCTTTCACCGCTGGCGCCGCGGCTGGTTTGTTTTCAGTTTGCGGCGCGGGCATCCAGCGCGGCGATGAACGCCCTTGTGAACGCGTAGGCGCGGCCCAGCACTTCGGGGTTCATCTTGTCGAAGGTGTCGCCGACCTGGTGCCAGTGGGGCAGGTCGGCGGCCCGCGTCTGGACGCCGATGGTAATGGCGGGGATGCCCAGCCGCAGCGCATCGGCCATCTCGGTGTTGCCGCCGCTGATCTGCGCGGGGTAGGCGCCCAGCTCAGGCTGCTGGCCGGCGACCGTCTCGACCAGGCGCACCAGCCCGGGATCGGCATGGAACGGGACAACGATCCCATAGGCATCAAGCTAACGTATAAGACAAGATAAGGAGTTGCTTTTCTGGTTTGTTCATGGCATCCTGTCCACCACACCTATTTGGAAGAGGGCAGCCATGATCAACTATCGCAAAATGAGTCAGGCCTTCCGCACTTTCTTTACCCAGACCGCCGAGACGATGGCCCGCCAGACCCGGTTCGTGATCCGGCGTTCCAAGCTGACGGGCGCCGTCTTTGTAGAGACATTGGTATGCGGTTGGAGTGCTCAGCCAACAGCGTCGCTCAATGCTTTGGCCGAGATTGCGGCCGACCTGGGTGTGGACATCACGGCCCAAGGCCTGGATGAACGCATCAACGCCGCCGCTGTTCAACTCTTTGAGACCCTGGCGCAAGAGAGCCTGCGCTGGTTTCGACAGCGGGTGCCGTTGGCGCTCGCCATCTTGCGCCAGTTCACGGCGGTGGAAATCCTGGACAGCAGCTGTATCACCCTGCCGGCGACGCTCCAAGCGGCCTATCCCGGCAGCGGCGGTGATGGCCCGGCGGCCTGCTTGAAAGTCCAGTTGCTGCTCAACTTGCTCACCGGTGAGCTCGAACAGATTGTCTTCCAAAGTGGCTGTGATCCCGATCAGGCCCATGAAGCTGATCTGGCCACACTGCAGGCGGGTGTATTGCGCCTGAGCGACTTGGGCTACTTTAAGTTAGAACGCTTTCAGACGATCAGCGATCGCCAAGCCTACTTCGTGACGCGCTTGGACTGGCAGGTCGGCTTGACCGACCCGGTCACGGGGCAGCCTGTCGACTTGCTAACGTGGCTACAAGGGACAAGCGCCACGGTCAGTGAACGGACCTTGTGGGTTGGCAGTCAGGCCCGCTTACCGTGTCGCATCATCGCCGTCCGTTTGCCCCAAGAGGTAGTCGACCGGCGCCGACAACGGGCTCAGGAAAATGCCCGGCGCAAGGGCCGGACCCTCAGTGCACGCTACCTGGCGCTGCTGGCCTGGAACATTTTTATGACCAACGTGCCCGCCACCATGCTCAGTGCTGAACAGGTGGTCCGGCTCTATCCGGTGCGCTGGCAAGTCGAACTGGTCTTCAAACTCTGGAAAAGTGAGTTCGCCTTGGATCGCGTCGCTGGCCTGCGCCGAGAACGGGTGCTGTGTGAGTTGTATGCCAAATTGATCGGGGCCGTGCTGCTTTCCTTTCTCAGCGCACCCCATCGCTTGACCGCCGAGGCCGAGTTGAGCCTGATCAAGGCCGCGCAGATCTTTCGCCGTCATATCCTCCGCTTGACGCAAGCGCTCGCGCTGGACGATGCGTTGGCCGATTTGGAAGCGTGCGTGCGCCAAATTACCCACCCCATAAAACGATACGGACCCAAAACAAAACCCCAAACGGGCCCATTAAC
>CAYYBO010000368.1:3768-4668 GCA_964470125.1 uncultured Planctomycetaceae bacterium
AACTGAGCCAGCGCCTTCAACGCTTCGGCAGCAAGACCAAACGCCGAAAGCGGCCCAGTACGCTGCGTCAGTTGGAGCAACTCGTCCCACCCAGCCAGCTACAGACGGCAACGCTGGCTTAGCTTGATGCCTATGGGATTTCATCCCCCGGCGGTCTCCCCCCGGCGATCCCGCGGCGGCACGCGCCTTTCAGCCATGCAGCGCGCCCGCCCGCCGACGCCCACCGGGCGAATTCATCGCCCGGCTACCCAACAGCGCCCCGTCAACGGGGCTTATCGCCGCGCGCACGCGCCAGCCCGGTTCACCGGGCGCCGTTTCGTAGCCGGGGGATTTCATCCCCCGGCGGTCTCCCCCCGGCGATCGTCATCCCCCGGCGCTCTCCCGCGCCGCAGCCAACTCCGCCTCCAATTGCGCCAGCCGCGGCGCGTTCGGCTCCAGGGTACGGGCCGCTGCGATGGCCGCGGCCGCCTCGTCCAGCCGGCCCAGCTCGATCAGCGTGCCGGCCTGATTGCGCCGCCACATGGCGAAATCGGGCTGCAGGGCGACCGCGCGCTCGAACGCAGCCAGCGCGGCGGCCGGATCGCCTGCGGCGTCGTGCGCGTTGCCCAGGGTGTTGTAATCGCTGGCGAGCTGGCGGCGCAGCGCGGCCCAATCCATGCCTGGCCTGCCGCGGCCCTCTTCGATCCGCAGGGCTTCGCCCAGGGCCGTGATCTCCTGCCATGCTGCCACCTGCGGTTGTTCCCAGTCCGCAGCTTGCAGCCTGGACACGTAGGCCTGCACCTGTTCGGCGAAGGCAGCTACGAGCTCGCGTTCTTCCTCGGGCATGGCGTTGAGCAGCGCGACCATGGATGGGCCAGAGGCAGAACCGGCCTCCTCGTCCAGCCAATCGGGCAGTCCACC
>CAYYBO010000369.1:0-4664 GCA_964470125.1 uncultured Planctomycetaceae bacterium
CTGGCTGGGTTTGAGGCGCCCCTCCCTGGCTGGTTTTCAGGCGCCCCGTGACACGGAATGAACCTGTATCTGTTCGTTGCGGGCAATCCGGTCAACGGCCGCGACCCCTCGGGGCTCGGTGAAACGATGGTAGGCCAACTGGGCGCCGTCAAGATTCTCGGAGATCTCCAGGCAGCCGCGCTCGCGACCCTTATAACAGCGGGAGCCGTGGCGGCTGCCCTGCTACTGGAGGCAGCCATTGAGCAGACGATTGATGCGTTGCGAGATAACAAAGGGAAATGCCGGTTGCTCAGAAAGGAGCACTCCGGTGTCATCCATCCCGACCGCCACTATTGGGATTGCGTGTATCAGTGTCCGGGGATCAATCGTGAGTACATATTCCTCGGTACGACAAGTGTTCTCTATGAATGTCCGGAGTTCATTCCAAATCCGTTTTGATAGCCCTGTTGCGGCTGTGGTGTTGGAAATACTGAGAAACTCATGAAAACTGGTTTGTACGATAGCGCCGATGTTGAGTGGTCGCAGGCAATATTGTATCGTGACCTGATGGTCGCTGATTCCGCTCAATTGGCCCAGTTCATTCGATGTCATAGGCCGCTTCACATTGCAGTGACGGCCATCGATGCACCGTTGCAGCCTGACTCAAAGGATTGGCTGCGATCGCTCCTGCGAATCGTTTCAACGGAACATAGTCCCAGGCGATATGAGCGGATCGTTCTTGTGTCTGACAGCAACGCTGGCTCGTGGAGGACAGCCATCGAGTTCATTGTCGCGAATTTTCCCGATGTCCTGCGTGAGCGCCGTGTCTTTTGCACTTGGGCAAGGCCTAGCGACGAAGGCATCGAACGGATGTACCGCGCCATCGGAGCAGCGCAGGCAGTATCTCTGAAGGAAGGCGTATGGCGAGTTCCCGAGCTCCTGTAGATGGTGTTCGATCTCGGCGCGCTGTGGCGCCGTTCCAGAGCCGGCCCAAAATGTTGATCGGGCTCCGATTCGCTTCGTGAGATGCGGTGAGAGCGTAGAACGGGGGTCACTACTGAATGGCATTAAGTTAAGCCACAGGAAGAAAGGGGGACATTCTAGTGTGACGGGGAAGTAGAATGTCCCCTTGCCCTTCGAGGTGCTCCCCGATGGCGGCCGGAGCGATCTGTTGGAGCTCCAGGCCGCGGGCGTCGCACCACGCGAGGAAGCCCTGCACTGCGTGCCGATACGCCCAGCGGGGGTGGCCGTTTTCAATCTGCCCGCCGAAGAACTTGGCCCATGCAAAGCGGGCCGCGACCACAGCGCGCTGGACGATCGGCGGTGCGTCCCGACGGCCCGACACCAAGGCCGGCGGCATCCGCTCCTTCCTGACGACTTCGCTGCCCACATACGCACGGAGCGCGTCCGAATCGTGAGTGATATAATGTCCGGGAAGTTGTTTACGACAGGGAGCTTGCGATGCGCGCGACCCCGGAGAAGCTGGTTTAGGAGGTAGTTTCGATCGAACTCATCATCGAAGAAGCTTCGCAGCAACTCGTTGGAGGAGTAGATTGAACATCATCGGGGGCCACCCTGTCACCAGACGGATCGCATTTGCATTCAAACGCGCCTTGCGGCGCCTCTCCGCAAAAGCGCCACTCGAGGTGATCGGTGGTTCCGGGGGCAGCGGTGGTGGTTGCGTAGAAGCCGTCTACATAATCAACCTGGACCGCCAACCGGACCGCTGGGCGCACATTGCGGGGGAAGCACGCCATTTCACGACTGCCTGCGGGCAACGTCTGACCACCTTCTGTCACCGCGTCTCCGCTGTTGATGCCGAATCGCTCAATGAGGAGAGCATGCGCGCGGCAGTCGCCGCGACCTATCCGCTGGCCGCCCAATACTACGTCGACCCCGATCCACGTTTGCTGACGTTGATTCGAGACAAGGACGTCCCCGTCAAGATGTCGCCGGAAGAGGTTGCGGTTGCCCTGTCACATATCAAGACCTGGCGGCGCATCGTGGCGGAACAACGCCGTTATGCCCTGGTTCTTGAGGACGATGCGTTTTTCGAGAAGGACTTCCCCGCGCAGCTCAACCGGTCGTGGCGGGAACTGCCGACAGCGGACAAGGATGGCCCGAGATTCGACCTACTGTACCTGTCGTTTCGCGAAGTCGAGCGGGGCGCACAGCGGATTGCCTGTTCGCCCAATCTCCATCGCCCGATCCGGGGGCTCTGGTGGCTCTCAGGGTACGTTCTTTCGTACGCGGGTGCGAGGAGGCTGTTGGATTCCCTGCCGGTCGTTGGCCCCGTTGATCTGTGGATGAACCACCGCTTCTCTGAGCTCGACGTCTACTCAACGCCAACTTCGGTCATCTCGCAGCGCACGGATATGCCGTCGGGGAATCGGTACTCCATTCTGCCGCTGCTGTCACAAATCGGTGTGCAGACAGACAAAGCGCACCTGCTCTTGGAGCAAACCCGAGGACGACGACCGGTCTTCGCCGTGGGATTTGACGAAGAGACGGCCGCCGTTCTGGATACAGCGTTGAGCGTATTGGGCTACCGATGCTGCCACGATCGCTGGGGGCGATTGTCAGCCAACATCGAAGAACTACTTGAAAAGCGTCGGCCCTTGCTCTTCGATGCGTACATCCGGGTCCAAAGCGTGGCGCGTGCGCTGGCGCAGGTTCAGGAGTTGTACCCCGATGCGGCTTTCATCGTGCCGCACATCGCACAACAAGGCAGCGACCTGTCTGCCGAAGAGTATTCGTCAGTCCGGAGGCGCCTTAACGGTCGCCGGGACAGATTGTTGCCATTCGATGCGCATGACCCGGCAGGCTGGCGGCCGCTGTGCACGTTTCTGGGCTGCAAGGTGCCACAACACCGATTTCCAGCCAACGGGACGTCGATCCGCATCCCGGCGCTGCTGAGCGAATCGGTCGAGCGCATTCCGGTGAGCAACCTCCTGCTGACGGTGCATGAACATGATGTGCATCCCTGGATCGTGCCCTGCCAACGGCTGTCGGACTTCGGCGTTATTCGCGGGAGCCGGACATCCGGCGTCCGCGTTGGGTCGTTCCGGCCGGTTGTCGGCGAGGATTCCTCGTTATTAGATACTTCGCGATGGGCGGCGCTGACTGGCTCCTTCCCCTCGAATCTGGCCACGTTCCTGCCGGAGAATGTTGCACCGCTTCCCCCACAGGGCTGCCGCCTGATTCTCGACGCGAACGGCGGCGGCAGTCGTGCGTATTCTGCGGCGTCACTCGTTAGTCGGCAGGCGTATCACTTTGGCCGCTTCGAGGCCATCATGAGGCCCACGCGTGTTCCTGGTGTCGTGACGGCGTTCTTCTTGCATCGCAACGACCCCTGGCAGGAAGTCGACATCGAACTGCTGGGGCGGGACACGACCAAGGTGCTTCTGAACGTGTATTTCAATCCCGGCGACGACGGGACCAAGCTCAACTTCGGCGCGCGGGGGACGCCCGTCGTGTTGGATCTCCCGTTCGATGCCACCGAGGCCTACCACCGATACGCGGTGGAGTGGGAACCGCACGAGGTGAGGTGGTTCGTCGATGATCAGCTCATTCACGTTCGGGCCGCTTGGGAACCGACGCCCGTGCCCAGCCTGCCGATGTGCGTGTACTGCAGTATATGGCCGCCGCGCTCGCCAGAGTTGGCTGGAACGCTTAGGGCGTCGGACCTCCCGGTGTCGAGTGACGTGAGACACATCGCGCGGTGCGCATGGGACGACAAGAAAAGGTGTCAGGATGAATTGTTTTGACCGGGTAGCTCTCTGACCAGCATTTGCGGCACGCGCCCGACGCGCTGCCGCCTCGCTTCGCTCTTTGACAAGTGAAATCACCGGCCGGCGTGAGTACGGCTACGACCTGGCCGGCAATCGGACGTTCGCCTGGGTGAAGCAGTACCCGACGGATGACGACGGGGACCCGTTGACGCCGGCGACGGCGCACGTCAACGACCGGTCTTGGCTGTACGCCTACGACCGGCTGAACCGGCTGAGCGACGCCATGATGGGGCAGTTGACTGAGGACAACCAGGGGATCGCCTACGGCCAGGGCATCCCTGCTCCGACGCGGACGACGTGGAACCTGGACAACCTGGGCAACTGGTCGGGCGGCGGGGCGTTCGACAGCGTCAAGGTCGAGTTCGACGCCAATGCCGATGAGGTCGATCTGCTCAGCCGCCACCTGCATCACCAGGTCAACCAGGCCAACGAAATCACGTCGGTGCAGGAATACCTCGAGGGCGAGAGCCCGCAGCCGGGGCCGAAGCCGATGACCTACGACCCCGCCGGGAACCTGGTCTATGACGGGACCTACTACTACCAGTACGACCCTTGACACGCGGCTCAGGCAAAGGGAGCGAGTTTCTCCGGCGGGAAACCGGCGATCAGCAGGTCCACGGTCTTTCGGCGCGAGCGGCCGTTCTTGAAGGCTCACTCCCTTTGCCTGGCTTGTGCCAGCGTGGCATGCTGCTCATAGTAGACCAGGCGTACCGGCAAGCGCCACTTGGTTGACTTGGCGAGGCCCTCTCGATGTTGCTGCAAACGCTGGCTCAAGTCGTTCGTGCTGCCATAGTAGTGGCGGCCATCGGCGCAGGTCAGGCCGGGTGGCCCAAGCCCTTTGGAGTCTGTCGATTTAGTTGGCACGACTCATGCTTTAGTGTACCAGTGATGATC
>CAYYBO010000370.1:0-4663 GCA_964470125.1 uncultured Planctomycetaceae bacterium
ACACGCCGAACAACCAGATGGTCAACGGCCTGAAGTTCACACTCAGCCAGATCAAGAAGGAAGGCATCGAGAACGTCTGGGCCCGGACTGCGAAACTGGCCAAGGCGACGCGTGCGGCCATCGCTGCTCTGGGCTTGACGCTGTACGCCAAGGACCCGGTGGACTCCGTGACCGGCATCAACACGCCGCCGGGCGTGGACGACGACAAGCTGCGAAAGACTTGCCGGAGCAAGTTCGGCATCCACTTCGCCGCGGGGCAGGGCGAGATGAAGGGCAAGATGTTCCGCATCAACCACATGGGCTTCGTGGACGACGTGGACACGGTCGGGGCCCTCGCCGCCCTTGAGTGGGTCCTCGCCGAGCAGGGCTACAAGTTCCAGATGGGCGCCGGGGTAACGGCGTTCATGAAGGCGATGGCGGGGAAGTAATCTCCGTTAGGGGCGTCCAGCAAGACGAGCCCCGGACTTCAGTCCGGGCGGCGCTCCGAATCCCAGCAGACATCAGCGATGAGGTTGTGCCAGAGCATCGTGCGGACGTGTTAGAGAAGTAGCGTCGGCCCCCCGTGGCCGACGTGGAATGGCTTAAGGTCGGTATCCGCTGTGCCGTTCCACCGAACATCCGGCCTCCTCTCAAACACCCTCTGAGAGATGTAGAGCGAAGCATGGAGCCGCCCGGAGACCCGCGCGGCTCTTGCATTTTGCTCGGCGGCCCCTCGTGAATCGTCAGCCCCAAAGGGGCGACATGGGACGATCAGCCCAACCTCTTTCGCCCTTCCAGGGCTGAGCGCTGCTGACCGCCGCGAAGCCGCGGCTCGCGCCAATGGTGTCTACACAAGTTGCGCTCAGCGCGCTTGACGGCGGTATTCTTCGCCCGCAGGACGCACGATGGTTGCCAGGGGCGGATCGCGCAGCGAGCAAGCCCCGGGGTCTGGAGTACTCCCTTGTCCGTCTCCCCGCCCGGACGCGAGCTTCATCCGCCCGGGCTGAGGATGGTTGGCGGCTGGCGACCAGGGGTTCGCTTCGCTCGCCCCCGGCTACCCTCGTTGGCCCTTCCGGGCTGGACTTGTGTAGATACCATTGGCTTGCGCCGTGGGCTAACTTCTGACGCCCCGATGGGGATACTGTAGTCCTTCCTGAAATTCGCAAGTGATCTTCTCTTGGCCATCTACGCTTCACCGGCGTGATCAGAGACGAGCGGCTCGCGGAGGCCGAGGCGTTTGAGTGTTTTGGCCAGGTCTGACGGCCAAGGGGAATTAACGCGAACTCGGTGGCCGGTTGAGGGGTGGAGGAAGGACAGGGCCGCGGCGTGCAGGCAGAGTCGTGGCACTGTCGGCTGCCGCGTTTTGTCGGCGTACAGCTCGTCGCCCACAATGGGGCACCCCAGCGACGCCATGTGAACACGGATTTGATGCAGCCGGCCAGTCTTGGGTGAGGCCTCGACGAGTGACACGGTTTCGGCACTCTGCAGCATGCGATAAGCGGTGATGGCCTGCTGGCCCTCGCGTTTGAGGACGGCTCGCTTCAGTTTGCCGACGACCTCGGCGATCGGCTTCTGGATGACGCCTTGGACAGGCCGAGGAGTGCCTGACACAATCGCCCAATACGTCTTCTTCACCCGGCGGTCCTTGAATTGCTGGAGCAGGTGCTCATACGCCCGAATTCGCAGGGCGACGATCACCAGGCCGGACGTGTCTTTGTCCAGCCGGTGCAGAAGGCCCCACTCGCGGGCCTCGCCGAGGTTCTGAAGGACGTTGCCATAGTTGCAGAACAGCCCGTTGAGCAGGCTGTCTCGTGGGTGCTTCTTGCCCGGCTGCGTCACCACGCCGGCAGGCTTCTCCACCACAAGAAATTCGCTGTCGGTCAGCCGAATCTCGAACGGAACATGCTCATTTGGCTGGACCGAGGTGAAGGCTGTCATGGCCGATCTTCTGGCGCGAGTGGCAGGCGGAGCCCGCCCTACATCTTGGGGGCGGCGCGAAGCGCGGGTCCGCGCCGAATCTTTCTCCGCGTCGGCCACGGGCAGGGCGACGCTACGACAGGCACTGAACGGAGACGCAGAGTCTTCAAGAATCTGCGGCACGGGCGTCTCGCCCGTGGACCCCGCCGAGACGCCGGCGCCACAGGCAGTGATTGCCTCGGCGGCTTTGCCTATGTCCGAGCCTCGGCCGCTCGCCCGGATCGCCCGCCGTCCTTCGCCGTCGCGCCCGTCGCCGGCGAGAAGCCGTGCCGCGTGGTGTTCTCCGAGATCGTCCGCGGAACGGCGTACTGCTGAAGATAGTCCGGGCCGCCGGTCTTGGTCCCCAGCCCGGACATCTTGAAGCCGCCGAATGGTTGTCGGTCCACCTTGGAAACGGTGATCTTGCGGTTCACGTAAAGGCAGCCGACCTCCAACCGTCGCTTGGCCGATTCGATGTTGCGCGGGCTGCGAGAGAAGACGCCGCCGGTCAAGGCGTAACTGGTGCCGTTGGCGATGTCGACCGCCTGCTCGAAGCTCTCCGCCCGTATCACTGCCAGCACGGGGGCCAGCACCTCCTCCTGGGCAAGCCGAGAGTCCGGCGGAACATCGGCGAAGATCACTGGCGACAGGAAGTAGCCGTTCGCCGAGGGCTTCTCCACCCCGGCAACGCTTTGTTCACCGCCAAGAACGCAATTGGCCTGCTTCTTGCCGTCCTCGATAAACCGCCGGGCCTTCTCCAACGCCTCCGCGTCGATCAATGGCCCCACGGTCGTCCCCGGCAACTCCGCCGAGGCGGGCTTGATGCCGCCGGCCGCCTCAACCAGCTTGGCGAGAAAACCGTCGTACGCGTCGGTCAGCACGATCACGCGCGAGCACGCCGTACACTTCTGGCCCGAGTAGTGAAACGCCGAGGCGATCGTCGCCTGCACGGCCTCGTCCACGTCGGCGTCGTCGTCGACGATGATGGCATTCTTGGCCCCCATCTCCGCCAGCACGTGCTTGAACGCGGTATGCCCGCTGCGAACGTGGCGGGCGTTCTCAACGATCCGACACCCGGTCTCGCGAGAGCCGGTGAAGGCGATCATATCCACGCCGGGGTGCTTCACCAAACACTCGCCGACCTCGCCGCCGCGTCCCGGCAGGAAGTTCAGCACGCCCGGCGGAAGGCCGGCCTCGATCATGATGTTCACCACCCGCGCCCCGCAAACCGAAGCGGAAATCGCCGGCTTGACGATGACGCTGTTGCCCATGACCACCGCCGCCGCCGTCATACCCGTCATGAGCGCCGCCGGGAAGCAGAACGGGCTGATGACCGCCACCACGCCGCGCGGGTGATAGAAATACTCGTTGGTCTCGCCGGGGTAATCACGGCGGCGGGCCCGGCTGCTCAACCGTCGAGCTTCCATCGCGTAGAAACGCAGGTAATCGATCGCCTCTTGGAGGTCGCCGTGCGCCTCTCGCCACGTCTTGCCGGCTTCGAAGACCAGCCAGGCCGCTTCCTGAAATCGCCGCTGATGCAACAGATCGGCCGCTCGGTCCAACACCGCCGCCCGCTGCTCCACCGCCAGCCCGGCCCATCCTGACAGGCCCTTCCGCGCCGCCGCCACCGCCCGATCCGCCAGCCGGACATCGCAAATCGCCGTGCGGCCGACGACCTCGCTTGGCTTCGAGGGATTGACCGAGTCGAACCATTGCGACGTTTCGGTGGCGACGTTCTCGATGATCGCCGGATACTTGCGCCCGAACTCCGACCGAGCCGACGCCAGGGAATCTTCCATCGCCTTGCGCTGCTCGGCCCGCGAGAAATCAACGTCGGATTCATTTACAAAGGGATTCATTTCTGCATACTCATCAGGGTCTTGCACGAACGGTTTCGGTAGCGGCGTGTCCGGGCCGTGCTCCGGGCCGGCCGGATCGGCCAGCAGCTTCCCCACCGGCGTGCCCTCGCCGAAGAACTGCCCCTGAAAGCACGGGTGGCCGGTTTTAAAAAACACCCGGGGAAAAAAATTGCCATGCCGGGAAAAACCGCCCCGGACGGTGCGTACACCCGCAACCGCTGCTGCATCCCCACCAGGGCGAGCTTCAGCGGGTTGCCCATCCCGGTGAGCATCTGGAACTCGACCGTTCGCGGCGGAAGACCGAGGGCCTGCTCCATGGCCAGCACGGCGGCGATGGATCGTACGTTGTGGCTGGCGAAGGCCGGGCGGATGGCGTCCGTGTTCTCCAGCATCAATCGGGCGGTCTTCTCGAATGCGACGTCCGACTCCCACTTCTTCGTGAACAACGGCAAGGGCCATCCATTGCGAATCGCGGCGGCGGTCTCCGAATCCCAGTATGCTCCCTTCACCAGCCGAATCGTCGTCGGAATGCCCCGCTTCCGAGACCAGTCGATCAACTCCGCGACGTGACGCTCGCCATCCGGCATGTACACCTGGATGACGATGCCGCAGTCCGACCATTCGGCGAACTCCGCTTCGGAAAGAGCCCGCCGGTAGATGTCCAGCGTGAGGTCTTTCACCGCGTAGTGTTCCATGTCGATGGTCAGGAAGCTGCCGGTGTCGCGAGCCGCCCGAAGGACCGGTCGCAGGCGATCCATCACCAGGTCGCTCGCCCCGCGCGGGTCGATCGGGTCAAACTTGGGGACGATAGCGCTCAGCTTTAGCGAGAAGTTGTCGCGAGGAAAAATCCCCCAAGGGGCCTCGTCCAG
>CAYYBO010000371.1:0-4661 GCA_964470125.1 uncultured Planctomycetaceae bacterium
AGAGATCCACGTGAGCCCCCTTTGAGATCAGCAGTTCCGCGACGGCCGTCTTGCCGCCATCGAGAGCGGCGTGCAAGGGTGTATATCCGTTGTGCCCGGCGTTGGGATGGGCTCCATGGGCGACGAGAAACTCAACGAGCGATTCACGGCCCAGGATTGCCGCCTTATGGAGAGGGGTCTGATATTCGTCGTCAACCGCATTCACGTCGGCACCCCTGGAAATCAGCAGAGCCGCCATTTCGGTTTCCTTCTCCCATCCGATCGCGGAATACAGGGGTGTCTTGCCCTCATTATCCCTCAGATTGGGGTCGGCACCGTGATCGACCAGAAACTCGATCACGGGGGCCTGTCGGCATTGAATGGCGGCGTGGAGCGAGGTCCTGCCGAACGAGTCCGCAGCGTTCACATTGGCGCCGTGGGCGAGCAGAAAGGCGACCACGGACAGGTGGCCGTCCTCCGCAGCTTTCACCAGCAGAGGGTGTCCCATGCAGTCAACGGCATCGGCGTCACCGCCGTCGGCAAGGAAGGCCTTTGTCTCGGCCAAGACCTTGGCTTCCTCGTCCGCCTTGTACTGCGCCAGGGCCGAGGGGGCAGGACCACCCACTGGCATATTCTCGCTTCCAGCCACGCTGGCACCTCTTGTTCGCTTCTCCCGAGCCACCAGGAACCTCAAGCTTACCGCGTCACAGAAGGAATGTCATCGCAAGCGAAACCATGCTCTGGAGTTGGTCATCCTGACTTTACCCATCGTATGGACAGTTGCCGACGAGATCGCCCGCCGCGGTGAAGGCCGCTGGCGTGGCCGGGTCGACACCGCGCCGCTCCACCCTTTTTCATGCTTCTTCGCGTCTCTTTGTGGTCAAACCCAGTTCACTCGCCTCTCGCCATCCCGTGTCCCCCCGAGCCTTGTCCGGCTAACGGCCAACAGCTAAGAGCTTCTCCCCTCCGCGTTCCGCATGCATCCTTCTCTCCCGAGCACCCCGCCGTGTTATGTCCGCAACGCGACCCGCGGAGATGCTCCGGCCGGGGACAGGCGGGGGCAAGTGCCCAGGAGTGATCGGTTGTCGGTTCTCAGTCCCGATCCGACCAGCCGGTTCCGCCGCCTATCGCCCCGCGTCCCTCGGCCCTCGCCCCGCACGGCATCGCCGCGCCAAAGCTTGCCAGCCGTGGCCGGCGCTCCTACCGGGGGTCGCGGTTGGAAGCCGCTCTTCCAGGACCGGCGGGATAAACCCGCCGGCTCGTCAAGCCGGATGGGCCGACGAGGGCGCTCGCCGCGGCAGAGCCCGCTGGCGTAGCCGGGTCGGCCCTACGGGTCACTTCGTCAGGTCGAAGGTTTCGGATGCTGAGATGCCGCTGATGACGTCGGTGGCGGTGATTCTCCAGGGGCCGGGTGGGTCGTTCAGGGCGAAGGGGAGCTGCCAGGGTTGTTCGAGTCCTTCGCCATCGAGCCAGGCGCCGTAGTGGGGGCGCTCATGGCCGTCGGGGCCGAAGACCTGGATGCGGATCACGTGGCCGGGGCGGGGCTTGTTGTCGTGGTCGTGAACGGCGGCACGTAGCTCCAACGTCTCGCCTCGGCGTGCCGACTTGGGCACCTGCAGTGCGACACCGCCGATCCTGTAAGGCAAGCGAGCGACGACCACGGGCGAACTCCGCTCCACCTCCAGTTCGACGGTGTCAATCATCTGGGCTTCGATGGTCTGCTGGGTCGTCAAAGGCGGGTCGGCCAATACGGGCTCGGGCAACCCACGTCCTCCCCTGCGATCCACTATCGGCCGGGCACTCGCAACAGACTCCGCTTCGGTCAGATCAGAGACAATAGGGGCGGACCGTCGCAGGTCGTACGTGTGCCGCCGGTCGGGCCAGGTCATCGCGATCTGAACAGGGATGCTCGGGTCGGTGGCCTCGGGCGGCAGAACAGCGTCGATCCAGATGTCGCCGCGCTGGTAGGAGTACACCTTCGTGCCGAGCTTGACAAGGGGCCGGGCGTACGAGAACTGGAACACGGGTTGAACGTTGGCGAACCGCTCCAGCAGGCTCCTGAAAGCCTGAACCGTCTCGGGATCTTCGCGACCTTCCTTCCAGACCACGCCGTTGATCAGCATGGCTCGTCCGTTGCCGTGCTCGACACTCGCGAAGGAGGCCGTCTTCTTCTCCGCCGCGACGGTGACCTCGCGGTCGCGGCCTCGCAGTCGCACGGGGCCAAAGTCGCTGTCCACGGTTGAGGTCGCGTTCATCAGGCCGCAGCGCTTGGCCATCGAGGCCGCCGGGGTCGATCGGGCGATACCGAAGAAGTCGTCCATCGGCCCCATCGGTCGCAAGCGGCATCGCTCGTCGAACCACGCGGGCGGGATGTCGGCGATGACGGCGCCGCCGCCTGCGACGAACCGCCGGATGGCCTTGATCTCCTCGTCGGACAGAGCGAATGCGTGGATCAGGAACAGGACCTTGATGTCGCCCTTGCCCAATCGGCCCTGGCGGACCTGGCTGGTGGAGACATACTGCGGCGAGTAGCCTGCATCGCCGAGCAGGTTGAGCAGGTACTCGTGGGCCTTGATGGTGTCTGTGGAATCGCCGCCGGCCTCGCCGATGTGCTGTGACGGCTGCGAGTGCAGCAGCGCGATGGGGTTTCCCGCCGGGCGGCACTTGGCCAGTTGCGGACCGAGGCCCAGGCGGATCTGGTGCCACGACGGCACGAATTCCTCAGTGAACGGCATCATCGTCAGGTCGGGGGCGAGCAGGCCGCTGCCGATGGTGAAGTACTCGATCATGTTGTTGCCGCCGAGGATCGACAGCCACAGGACGTGGCGGTTGCGGGTGGGCACGCGGCGATCTTCGACGTAGCCGCCGAACCAGTTGCCGCGCAGCACGCCGGGTCGTCCGAGAGCATTGACCAGGAGGTTGTCGCGCACGGTCAGATACGGCCCCCAGAATGTGGCTTCCGCGAGCGTCAGTTCCGGGTCGCCGACCGGAGAGCCTTCGGGCCCGACGACGCCCGGCGGGTTGACCTTCTCGATAGCCTCACGCTTCGCGCGGATGTTGTCGGCGAACATGAACTCGCCGGCCGAGAGGCAGTCGTGCAACCGCACGAAGCTGCCGGCATCGCCGTCGGTCGCCTGGTATGCTGGCTCAACGTCCTCCCAAGCGGAGAAGCTTTTGCCCCACGCCTTGTTGAGATCGTCAAGCGAGGCATACCGCTTCTTCAGGAAATCGTTGAGCTTCTCGCCCTTTGCGGGCTTGGGCACGGGTATCTCGTCGCCGAGCGAGTGAATGATCGCTCCCTGGCCGCCGCCGAAGGTCATCCAGCCGATATCGTCGCGGGCTTGCTGCAGCGGATCGCCCGAAAGCACGGCGGTGAAGCCGAGTTTCTTCATCTGGAGGTTGCCGATGTGGTTGCCATAATTGGGGATCGCGCCCCACATGGCGATGGGATATTCGCCGCGAGAGGGACGCCGAATGCGCACTTCGGCTTCGTTTCGATGAACGGTTTGCCCGTCGACGATCAGGCTCGCCCGAAGCCGCGCCGCCCAACTGACGACTTGGCCCGGAGGGATTTCGAAATCGACGCGATCGGTGTCGGCGGCGACCTTCAGCGTCACCGCCGAGAACGCGCGACCGTAGCCGTCTTCAAGATGCAGATCCAGCTTCACCTCATGATCCGCGGGCGCCATAGTAGACAGAGCGATTTGACCTTTGATCGGCTCGCCGGCCTCGTGGAAGCTCTTGGACGGACGTATGCTCTGGATCGAAAGCGGCGAGCGCACGCGAACGGCGAACGATGCCCAGTTCTCCACGCCATGCTTGCTGCTGAGGATGCAGTCGACAAAGTGCCAGCCGGCCGGCATCGCCGGCAGAGCCAGATCCCATTGCAGGCGGTCGGCTGTCAGCACAACGACGTCCTCGCGGTTTTCGAGGACCTCGCCCCATAGATTTCGGACGCGCAGCCACCGGGTCAGACCCGATCGCAGTTGCCGGCCAAGCTCGGGCGACCATGCCGCCTCGACGCGGACAGGTTGCGGTTTGACCAAGGCCTCGATTTCCATGCCGTCGGGGAATCTGCTTGTCCATCGCAAACGCGGCTCGCGCCCGGCCGCCCAGAGAAGGCAACGGGCGGCCAGTGACTGATGGTAATCGTAGCGCACCGGAGCGGTGTAATCGTATTCCATGGTCGGCACGACAGCCCCAGGGGCGGCGGCGAAGATGCTCGATTGCTCGTTGTAGTCGACGATCACGACACGGCCCTGCCCGAAGGTGTGTGTTTGCAGCAGGGCGGGTGCGATCCGATCGGGCATGAGGATATCGCGGCTGGGCATGAGCCAGTTGCGGTAGAATTCGAGCCCTGCGAAGGGGACGCCGTTGGCGATCAGGGCGGGCGCGTCCACAATGGCGCCCTGCAGCAGGCGTGGATCGAAATCGTGCTTGTAGAACATGACCAGGCCGGCGCCGTCGGCTACTTGGCGAAGGATCTTGTACTGGATCGTCTCGCTCAGTGACGCGAGGCGGAAGTTGGCCAGGACGATGGCGTCGAACCGGTCGTCAAGCAGCCGTTCGACGGCCGCGCCCCCCCCCGGCGGGGCATTGGCCCCCCCCAAAAAAAACCCAAAAACAAACCCCCCCCAACAAAAAAACACGGGGGGAAAACAGGAAACACCCCCCCCACCCCC
>CAYYBO010000372.1:0-4631 GCA_964470125.1 uncultured Planctomycetaceae bacterium
GCTTGAAGACCACGCCCGACGGATGCTGTCAGTGCCGATGGTCTCCAAGCAGACCGGACCGCAGGGCATCAAGGTTCGCAAGCTGCTGCTCGCCCCGGCGGTCGAGATCGACAAGGAATTCTACGTCGGCATGGTCGTTGATCGGGCCAGACGCTGCCCGGTGATGATGGTCTCGCGCGAGGGCGGCGTGGAGATCGAGGAAGTCGCCGCTCGGAACCCGGAGGCCATTGTCAAGGAGTGGATTCACCCCCACTTGGGCATCCAAGCCTATCAGCTTCGCCGTCTGACCAAAGCCCTCGGGCTGAGCGGCGAATCCGCCAAGGGCGCCGCCAAGACCATGTCCGCCCTGGCCGGCATCTTCTTCGCCAAGGATTGCAGCCTGGCGGAGATCAACCCCCTCGTGCTGACCAAGCCCACGAACGGCTCGCCCGGCAAGATTATGGCCATCGACGCCAAGTTCAACTTCGACGACAACGCTCTTTTCCGGCACCCGGACATCCAGGAGATGTTCGATCCGACGGAGGAGAACGCCAACGAGATTCGGGCCTCGAAGTTCAACCTGAACTACATCGCCCTCAGCGGCACCATCGGCTGCCTGGTCAACGGCGCCGGCCTGGCCATGAGCACGATGGACATCATCAAGCTGCACGGCGGCGAGCCGGCCAACTTCCTCGACGTCGGCGGCAGCGTCACCAAGGAAGGGGCGACGGAGGCCTTCCGCATCATCCTCTCCGACCCCAAAGTGAAGGGCATCCTGGTCAACATCTTCGGCGGCATCGCCAAGTGCGACGTGATCGCCGACGCGGTCGTCGAGGCCGCCCGGGAGATCGGCTTCAAAATCCCCGTGGTGGTCCGCCTGGAAGGCACGAACGTCGAGCGGGCCCGCGAGCTGCTCGCCGAGGCCAAGATCAGCGCGCTGATTCCGGCCACCGACCTCACCGACGCCGCCAAGAAAGTCTGCCGGGCGGTGCAATAGACTCGGCCCAGCCCGCGCCGCCGCGGTCCGCCCCTTTACAGTACGTCTTCAACGCGCCTTCCCACCGTCCTCATCGTGTCGGCGGGGGCGAGGATGAGCCGGCGGCCCGCTTGGGTTCAATGATCACCGCGTCTCCTTGGACACTGTGTCGCCCGACGGATGTTCGGACGTGTACCAGGTTGATGACCGCGTTGGCTCCGAGCTTCCCGGCCTCGGATTTCAGGAATGACACAGCCTCCTCCGGCGAACGAAAGCCCTCGACAAAGACGGCTTCAATCTGCCGGACCACCTCGTATCCCGCGAGGTCGCTCGTCGAACTGGTGGCCACGATCCTGGCGGCAGCGGCCCGTTGAGCCTCCAACTCGGCCTCGCTCGGGCCGGCATACTTCTGCAGTTTGGGGTTGATCCGCCCCGGTGATCGACGCCGCAGGTGGTCACGCAATCGGCCGATCACTCTCTGCAGGACGATGAGTCCAAACAGGACGAGGACTGCAGCGAGCAGATACTTCTGGTTGTTCTCCAACCACTGGACCACGTTCATCATGCACCATTCTAACGCTTAAGAAGCGGCGCCGAGAGGTTGCCGCATTTGCCCCTGGACGGGGACCCGTCCGGGAAACCGTCGGATAGCGTCGAAGGCGTCGGCGATACCGAGTCGAACTGGCGGCCGCTGCTTCTGTCCGCCCGGCGGACCGAGAAAAGCCGCCGCGCATGGCCGCCTGCGGGTCTTTGGCCACGCGCCGCCGAGGCCTCCCCCGGCGAATGGCTCGCGTTTGATTCACCCGCTCGGCCGGCGTATCAATAGATAGGCATTCGTGACCCCCCGCAAGGTCGGATGCGATGTCCGACCCTTATGCCCCGTAGCGATCGAGTCCCCGCTCGGTCGCAACCAGATGACGCTGCGTTTGGTTTTCCAGATGCAGCGTTGTCTTTTTGAGGAGACTGATCCGCCGGCAGTCACGCCGCGGCGCTCGCCATCGCTTCGGATTCATTCTTCAACGACACCCCGCCGCCGGCGCTGTTGACAGCAGGCGCAAACTCCAGTACTAACAGCGATTGCGCCAAGCGGCGGCAATAGGGGACCGGCGTCTCGCGGAGGAGCGCAACCGACAGCACGGGGGCGTTCGGCTGGGAGTCAGTCCCCTTTTGGCCGCGGGCTGTCTGCCCCCATCGTCTAGAGGCCCAGGACACCGGCTTTTCAAGCCGGCGACAGGGGTTCGAATCCCCTTGGGGGCGATCATGCTCTCCGGTTACAATGGGGGGAGCGCAAGGGGTCGGCCTATCGGCGCACACCACCTCACAACCGAGAGGGGCCAATCAGCAGAACAAGGAGGCAATCGATGAGAGCCGCATGCGTCAAGCCGGGATTAGTCCACCACTTACTCATCGCCGCGGTGGCTGTGGGAACGTTGACCAAGGCGGCGAACGCCGATCCGTGGACGGTTGTCAACCTCCACCCCGCCGGGGTGAGTGAGTCTCAAGCCTTCGGCGTTTACAGCAGCCAGCAGGTAGGCACGGTTCGGGCGGGTGGCATCGCCCGCGCCAGCCTGTGGAGTGGCACGGCTGACTCGTGGGTAGACCTCGCTCCTGACGGGGCAACGTACTCGGAATGCACTAGTGTGTATGGTGGTCAGCAGGTTGGTGTTGCCCAAATTGGTGAAGTGTCTCGGGCTAGCTTGTGGACCGGATCGGCAGGCTCGTGGGTTGATCTGAATCCAGCCGGAAGCGAAGGCTCGGTGGCCCACGGCAATTACGCTGACCAGCAGGTGGGCTGGGCCAAGGTGGGCGGCACGCCGCGCGCCAGCCTGTGGAGCGGCACGGCGGCGTCGTGGGTAGACCTGCACCCCTCTGGGGCTGGTACGTCGATGGCCTTCGCCGTGGACGGCGGCCAGCAGGTGGGCGAGGCCGACCAGCACGCCGGCCTGTGGACCGGCTCGGCGTCGTCGTGGGTGGACCTGAACCCCGCCGGAGCGACTTCGTCGCAGGCCTGGGGCGTACACAACGGCCAGCAGGTGGGCTGGGCCACAGTGGATGGTGCTTGGCACGCCAGCTTGTGGACTGGCACTGCCGCGTCGTGGGTGGACCTGAATCCCAGTGACGCGGCTACATCGTGGGCCTCTGGAACGTACGCCGGCCAGCAGGTGGGCATGGCCTACATGGGTGGCATCGCCCGCGCCAGCCTGTGGAGTGGCACGGCTGACTCGTGGCTAGACCTGCACGCTCTCCTACCTACGGGGTTCGCGGACTCTCTCGCTTTTGCTATCTGCAACGATGGAGTCTTCACATACATCGCTGGCTACGGACACAGAGACGTCGCCGGGGGAGCCGCCGAGGCGTTGATGTGGATCGGACCAGTGCCTGAACCGGCCAGCGGGCTGATGTTGCTCGTGGGTCTGGTTTCTTTCACGTTGCGCCAGCGTCGGTAAGCATCTTCATTTCGCTTCGCGGGCCGCGTGCCCGACCATCACCGTGATGCCGATCCCAATCGCTGCCGTCACTCCGCCGCCTCGGCGTGGTAGCCGATGGACTTCCGCTTGGGTTCAGGCGGAGTCATGAGTTCGCGGATGGCGTCGAACACCCCCTTGAATTGGGCGTCGTACTTCCGCTCCAAGGCCTCAAGCTTGCGGGCAAGATTCGCGTGGGAGGCCAGCATCCGGCGCAGGCGGATGAACGTCCGCACCACCGCGACGCTCACCTGGACCGCGCGAGGCGAGTTCAACACCGTCGCCGCCATGATCGCGCCATGCTCCGTAAAGGCGATGGGCAGGGAGCGGGAGAATTTCAGACGGTCAAGGTGGCAACAAATTGATGCCACCTCCAAGGTCTCTTTTTTGGTCAGGCGAAAGGCGAAGTCCTCGGGGAAGCGATCCTGGTTTCGGCGAATCGCCAGATTGAACGTCTTGGTCGGGACTCCGTACAGGTCCGCCAAGTCCGCGTCCAGGATGACCTTCTCACCCCGGATCAGCAGGATGGACTGCTGAATCCGCTCAATGGGTACGATGGCGGTCTTGGCCATGTCGGGATTCTACCTTCTCGCGCTGCCGCCGAAAGCTGCCGCCTCATGGGCCGCGTGCCCGAGCATCGCCCGGGAGCTGTTTCCTGCCGGTTCATCGCTACAGTTTTCGCGGCAGTCGGCAGCGACGAAATCCGTAAGGTACGGATTGCCCGTTGCTTGCGAAGCCGGCGACAGGGGTTCGAATCCCCTTGGGGGCGTTGATCCACCAGTGACATTCCGCGCAACATCCTGCGATGTCGCGCTGCACAAATCGCCGATCGGTCCCGGGCGAGATTCATGCGCCGCGGCAGGATGCGGGGCCGCGTCGCCAACGGCCGGTTACCGCATGGCCTATGATCACATGTTGTGGGACAGCGCCGCGCGCGAGACAGTCGCCGATCTCCAGGCAAGCAGCGGCAGCGAGTATGGTCATGAGACCTGACCGACAGAAACAGACCTTCGGGGCACATCTCTCCATCGCCGGCGGGCTGCACCGCGCGATCGAGGCGGCGGTTCAACTGGGCTGCGATTGCCTGCAAATCTTCGTCAAGAACCAGCAGCAATGGACGACCGGGCCGTTGTCGGAGGTCCAGGTCCGCCTATTTAGAGCCTATCCCATAACCCCTGCGGCCCGAAACGTCACCCACGCGCAGGCGAAGT
>CAYYBO010000373.1:0-4112 GCA_964470125.1 uncultured Planctomycetaceae bacterium
TGGGATGCCAAGTACCCCCGCCTGGTCACTATTGAGGACTTGCGGAAGCTCTACGGACAGCATATGCCTCCGCGGCTGCGGGTGATCGGAGACATCTCCTGCGACCTCAACGGCTCCGTCGAGTGTACGGTGAAGACAACGAAGCCCGACAACCCGGTCTTCGTTTACGAACCCGCGGGTGCGGCCGTTCGCGACGGTGTTGCGGGAAAAGGCCCGGTGATTCTGGCCGTGGACTTTCTGCCGTGCGAGCTGCCAGTTGATTCGTCAAGGTTTTTCACCCACTGCCTTATGCCCTTCGTGGAGCCGCTGGCCAGGGCCGATTTTCGCCGAAGTCTCGCGGAAAGCGGTCTGCCGCCTGAATTGCAGGCGGCGACTATCGTCTATCAGGGTGAATTGACGCCTGCGTACCGCTATCTCGATCAGTTCCTGAAGTAGCGGCTCGGTTGACGCCGGCATCCTGACGTGTGGCACGGATCGTGCTGGCCACTGCGGGTAACAGTACTGGAGTTTCAAGACGCCAAGTCGCGCCCGCGCTCTCGTCGGCATTCTGCGGGGACTGGCGAGAAACTCGCGAACTGGAAACGGCACTCGCCGTGGACTGAGCAGGCAGGCCGCTGACCGGCCGAGCGCCTGCGGAATCCGCAACCTCGTGGATGTGTGACGGTTGCGATTGTTCTTGAGGAGATAGGCAGATGAAAAGCGTGCTCGTTCTTGGCGCCGGGTTGGTCACTCGCCCGCTCGTTCGTTACCTCCTGAACCATGATTTCCGCGTGACGGTTGCCAGCCGCACGGTCAGCAAGGCCGTGGACTTGATCGGCGGCCACCCCAACGGCACGGCGACCGACCTCCTCGCCGACGACACAGCCAAGCTGGCCAAACTGGTTGCCGAGCACGACCTGTCGGTGAGTCTACTGCCCGCTCCGCTCCACCCTGTCGTGGCCGAGATGTGCATCAAGCACGGCAAGCAGATGGTCACGACTTCATACGTCAGCCCCAAGATGCACGACTTGGACGCCGCCGCCCGCCAAGCCGGCACCATGATCCTCAACGAGATCGGCGTCGATCCCGGCATCGACCACATGTCGGCCATGCGGATCATCGACGACGTGAAGAAGCGCGGCGGAAAGGTGATCAGCTTCCGATCGTACTGCGGCGGGCTGCCCGCCCCGGAGGCGAATAACAACCCTTGGGGTTACAAGTTCTCCTGGAGCCCGCGCGGCGTTTGCACCGCGGGCAAGAACTCCGCCCTCTACCTCAAGGATGGCAAGGAAGTCCGCGTGCCCGGGCCGGACCTTTTCACGCACTACGAGCCGATGAAAATCGAGGGCGTCGGCAGCCTGGAGGGTTATCCCAACCGCGACTCGCTCGGCTATCTGGACCTATACGGCCTTCGGGGCATCGAGACCATGTTCC
The DNA here is from genome assembly GCA_964470125.1 of uncultured Planctomycetaceae bacterium. GTDB lineage: Bacteria > Planctomycetota > Phycisphaerae > UBA1845 > UTPLA1 > DATKKX01. Next base: position 1,414 of record CAYYBO010000373.1, read on the forward strand.
GCGGAACGCTTCGTTATCCCGGCTGGTGCGACACGCTCAAGAAGGTCGTCGATCTCGGCCTGTTGGACGAAACGCCGATCACCTATCCGCCCGGAACCACCTTTGCTCAATACACGGCCAAGCTCCTCAAGAAGCCGGGCACGGGCGACGTGCGAAAGGACGTGGCGGCACAATTGAACCTGCCCGAGACGTCCCCGATCCTCGACCGCTTCGAGTGGCTCGGCTTTTTCGGCAACGACTCCATCCCCGTCAGCGGCAAGCCGACGACCGTCCTGGACATCCTCGCCCTGCGCATGGCCGACAAGATGGCCTACGCCAAGGGCGAGCGGGACATGCTGGTGATGCAGCACCAGTTCGTCGCCCGCTTCCCCGACGGCAAAGAGGAGGACATCACCTCCACGATGGTTGATTTCGGCGAGCCCAACGGTGACACCTCGATGGCCCGAACCGTCACCCTCCCCGCGGCCATCGCGGTGCGGATGATCCTGACCGGCAAGATTCATCGCCCTGGGGTGCATGTGCCGGTCTCACCGGAGATATACAACCCCGTGCTTGACGAACTGGCTGCGCTAAAGATCAAGTGCGTGGAAAAAACCATGCCGCGCAAGGGTTGATTAAGTCCGGCTTTCGCAGTCTACAAGGCCTGTCGGACGGTTAGTCCGAGGGTGTCGATGACGTTTCGGCACCCCTTGCCGGACGGACCCGGTGACAAGAATGACCCGCGGATGCTCTCGCTGCGGGGAGTGACGCGCATGTCCTCGTTTGCCCGGGGCTTCGGGCAGTTTCTAGAATCGCCTCTCGTCGAACCGCCACAAGCCCGCCGCGCGAGCCGCTCGATAGGCCTCCTCGATCTCCACTCGCTTCGGCGGCCGGTTGATCTCCGGATACTCGTCGCCTCCTCCTCCTCCGCCCTCCGTCGCGGCGCGCCCGACCTGATAGTCGGGGTGATATTGAACCATGATGTTCACGTGTGTATCAGGCGACAGCTCCTCCGCCAGCCAGCGGAAGATCGCCGCGCTGTCCTCGACCAGTCCCGGCATGACCAGATGCCTGACCAGCAGACCGCGGCAAGCCACGCCGTCGGGAGTGAATCGCAAATCGCCGACCTGCCGGTGCATCTCGCGTATTGCCTCTCTGGCCCGCTGCGGGTAATCGTGCGCCTTGCACAGTCGCCGGCCGGCCTGCGGCGACCAGAGCTTGAAGTCAGGCATGTAGATGTCAACCAAGCCGTCCATCAACCGCAGGGAGCCCACCGAGTCGTAGGCGCTGGTGTTGTACACGATCGGCAGCTTCAGTCCTCGGTCAACTGCCACCGCCAGCGCTTCGACGACCTGCGGCACGACATGCTCGGGCGTCACCAGGTTGATGTTGTGGCATCGTTGTTCTTGAAGATCGAGCATCATCTCGGCGATGCCTTCAGGCCCGAGTTCGGCGCCGGCGGCGCGCTGTGAGATGTCCCAGTTCTGGCAGAAGACGCATCGCAGGTTGCACTTTGCGAAGAAGATCGTGCCGGACCCACGACTGCCGCGGAGACAGTCTTCCTCTCCAAAGTGCGGCCCCGCCGAGGCCACCCGCGCGTGGCGTCCTATCCCGCAAAACGGAGTGCGCCGCTCATGGCCTCGCGATGCGGCGTCGTTTGTTGCATCGGGATGGGCTGCATGATGAGCAGGCGAATATTCGCCCGCATTGCCGACCGCGCCGCCGGCACGGTTAACGCCGCAAGCTCGCGGGCAGGCCCGGCAGTGTGCCAGTTCCTGGCGAGCAAGAGCAACGCGGCGCCCGAGCGACGCACGCACAGCGGCGTCAAGATAAGCGGGCTTGAAGGACTCGATAACGAAATCACACATACTCGGCGAACTCGCTTCCTGGCGGCCCACGCTCCGGGCGGAGCAGGGCAACCATTGTGACGTGAAAATGGGCACCTTGGATCGGCGAGATCGACAGGGCAAACCTGGTAATCTGTAAACCCTTATTAGGCAAAAGGTTGCATGAATTGTATGTTTGCTGATGGAACGCCGCTCTGGTTTGAGGCAGCGGCGGGCACGCATTACCTCAAGAGTCGTTGTCATGAACTCGGGACGCAATCAGAAGCCCAAGATGCTCGGCGCGATGTTGATCTTGCTCGTGGCGGCAACGCCCGCGACGGCCGATGTGACCTTCTTTGTCGAACGCTATGGTTCGCCGGAGGACAGCGGGCAGAGCGACTTTCTTCAAGGCCTGACGCAGTACCATGAAGAGGATTTTGAAAGCTCGGACCTTGGTCCGGTGTGGGGGCTGGTACCGCAATTATCTTACGGCGACATCGAGCTGCAATTGACCGGCAACTGGGGTGAAGGCAACGTGCCTTGCATCCTTTACTCGACCGAGTTCAACATGCCGGGGAAGATGTACGGCCGGGCACTTCTCCCGGGCTCGGCGTTGACCGTCACGCCGGACTCGAATCAGCCGCTTGGCGCATTTGGATTGTGGTTGTTTGACGACGGCCGCGCCTACGACGCAGCTTACCGCCTGACCGTCACCGAAGTCGACGGCACTTTCTCCGAGGTGGTTCTGGAGAACGCCATCGGGCACAACGCCAAGGGTCATGAGCTCGAGGGCTTCATCGGCGTGGTGTCCGACGTGGGCATCGCCGAGCTAACCGTCATCGCCATCGACCCCGAGACCGGCGATGCAATCCCTGATGTCTTCGAGACCGACCA
>CAYYBO010000373.1:4122-4626 GCA_964470125.1 uncultured Planctomycetaceae bacterium
TACTGGGGCCCTTAAACCCGACGTCCCCAACGCCGCCGGTTTTTACGTGGCAACACAGCGGCGATATCGACGGCGACGGAGACGTCGACCTGGACGATTACCTTATCTTCTTGAGGGCCTTTGGGCACAACAGCAACAGCGCCCAATACGTGGTGTGCGCCGATCTTGACCAAGACGGCATCATCTCCCTGGTCGACTTCCAGGCGTGGCTCCAATGCTACCGAAACTGGACCGGCGCCCCGATCCCCGAGGTGTCCGGCGAACGGGCCTTCAAACGGTTGTTCCCCCGCCATGCCGGGCTTTGGCCGAAGCATCGGCGGCTGGGCGACTACATGAAGGGGACCGCCGCGCCGCCGCGACGTCTGCAGGTCCCGGTAGTCGAGACGAAGAATGACAAGAGCAAGTGTTCGAACAACGCTAAATCGCCGGTGAAAGCCGCCCAACGCTGAAGCGGCGCCATGAATCTCGCGTCGAACCGCGCCAGGAACTCTGGCAGAACCCGTG
>CAYYBO010000374.1:0-4620 GCA_964470125.1 uncultured Planctomycetaceae bacterium
GGCGCCCCTCCCGCCTACACCATGTCCCTCATCATGCTGCTGACCAAGTGCAATCTGATGATCAAGCCTTCCATGGGTGACCAGTTCCATCTGGACGACTGGGTGATTCAATTCAACGCGCTGAAGAAAGGCGCGGCAGAGCGGGTCAGACAGGAGGTCGCACTTGAGGATCTCGGCTACCTGGCTCTGCCCACCATCCACGATGAGCTGAAGAGCGACCGGGGCGACCCTCTCTTCCACCGTCTTCCCGCCTTGGCCGACGGGTTGCCGGGGGTGGACCAACTGAGCACTCTGGGGTGGAGCAGCACCGAGTGGCTGGCATGGTTTGATGACCATCCCGAGATCGTGGACGTGCTGAGGCGCGTGATCGAGAGAGAGATCAGCCTGCCCTGGCTGAGGTGACGGTATTCCGTTTGCTCCACAGGGTGATTCGGAGGCCGCGCACTCCGGAGCATCCAGGACTCGGTGGTTGCGCGGACGCCCAAGAACAAGGGGAACTCTCACGCGCGTTGGCCGTCCATTGGCTTGCGGGCCGCCCGGGTCCCGAGCGATCCACCTCCAGAGACACAAAAACCCCGCTTTCGCGGGGATGATTTAGGTGGCGGGACCCGGAATTGAACCGGGGACACCATGATTTTCAGTGGTGACTGCGGCCGACCAGCCACGATCAACTGCGATCAACCAGAGGCAAGGAAGGCGGCGCTGCCAGCACTCCGCCCACCAGCGGCGATCAAGCGCGATCAACCGGGAGCATCGGCGGCGTTGGCACGGCGTTGGCACGAGAGCAGAGTACTCCTGGCGTGACAGGCGATCTTCGCCACCCGCTACCGGCTACCACACCTATCCTTGTGCCAGGCTCACCACAAGCCGCCCGACGCTCTCGTCGAGCCACGGATCCCAACTCACCGGCGTTTCCCCGACATCCACCAGCTTCGGGCGCTGAGCGTCCACTCCAGTGCCCCGCGTCAGTAGCGCAACTCTTTCGAATCCCGTCTTCGTCAGACACACGATTGCCCGTAGCCGATACTCCCGGTGCCTGCCTTCCGTATGTAGCTGGTATCGGAGATAGCCAATCTCCACGTCGTGGATCCATCTGACGCCTTCATCCTCAAGAATCTGCCGCACTGGAAGGCTGGGCACGTTGTAGGCATTCGGTTGTACCTTCTCGTCTGGAGTGACCCTCTCCCATATCAGTCCGTCGAAGCGCCACTCCAAACTCATCCCCTCGTTCGAGAACTGCCGTGCGATGTCCCCTAGTTTCCGTTCGATCGGCGGTTGCGCCTCCAGAAGAATGGGAGTGAGAATGTCCTCTTTGACGAGACGCTCCGAGATCGGAGATCGCTTGTGTGCCGCGAGGACGGAGGCAAGGGCACGTGCGATCTCTGCTGCAGGAACAGCTGTCGCCAGATCGGGGCTGAACGCTCTCTGTTCTACCCGGGCTACTTCTTTTTCCTGCAGTTCGTTCATGAAGTCCACCAGCACCGCGAGAACACCCTTGTCGGCCTCTCGCAGTGAACGCAGATAGGAGTCGCGAAAAGACCGAGTCACGATCAGCGGAAGGTAGCCATTTGAAGTCAGGTAGTAGTCGGCAAGAAGCCGAGAGACACGGCCATTGCCATCCGCAAACGGATGAATCTGTGTCATTCGATGATGAGCAAAGGCAGCCAAGACCATCGGATGCCAGTTGGCATGCTCATGGAGCATGGTCATAAGCCGATCCAGCTCGGATTCCACCATGTGATGCGGGGCATAGTAGTGGAGCGACCCGTCAGGCAAGACAACGTGGTTGTCCTGTTCCTTGTAGCTGCCCCTCGCCAACGGACGGAGAAGCGCGTGTCCCTGAGAGTCTCTCGCTTCATATTGCGGCTGCCCAGCGGTCGCGGCCGAGTGCAGTTCCCGAAGGAAGAATGCGGTTACCGGGTTCCCCGAGTGGATCTGATCGAGCAACACCGCATAGGCATTCTTGTGCCCCTCAATCTGCTTCACTACAGAAGCATCTAGCTGGCGAGTCTCTTCTGAGGCTAGACCGTACTGCACGATCTGTTCCGTCACGCCCTGGCCAAATGAGTACAGGTGTTCGATCATCCCGGTCTCGATTGCCGCACGCCAGCGCTCCCCTTCGACAAGCGCCTCTATCCTCTCAGGTGCAAAAGCACGCTTGATGGCTTTCCATCTTTCCAGAACCGAATCTGCGGCAGCGAGAATCGTGGAAGAGATCGGCCCTGCGTTGTCGTCAATTGGCCGGTAGCCATCCATGCAGGCTCCTTTGGATGTGGAGGCAGACACACCTTGCTGGATGTCGATGCAGCATTCCCTAGACTACCAGGCTCCAGGCCGTGACCACGCGAGGGACTCCCCTGTGTCCCCGTCCACAACCGCTGGACTCCGCAGCGTACACCGGCAAGAGAGGGCCGAAGCTGCAGCCCCTACACCACCAACGCCGCGATGATCCCCGCCGCCTCTTCAGAGAGCGCCGGCACCGCGTGACTGTAGATGTCGAGCGTGAGGGACACTGTGGCGTGCCCCAACCTCTCCGATACTACCTTGGGGTGGATACCGGCCGCCAGGGCCAGGGTGGCGTGAGTGTGCCTGAGATCATGGAGGCGGATGGGAGGAACTCCGGCCTTCGTTACCACCCGCACGAAAGCACGGGTGATACGTTCGGGATGGAGATTGGCGCCGTTTTCGCGGGTGAAGACCAAACCCGTGTCCACCCAGCCCGGGCCCCAGGCCAATCGGTCCTCGCGTTGTGCTTTCCGTAGGCGTTTCAGTTCGGCAACGGTGGTTGGGTCCAGCGACACCAGGCGATTGCCCCGCCGGGTCTTGGGCTCGCTCACGATGATCTTGCCATCCAGGGGCACGAGCGAGCGATGCACGGAGACGCGGCCAGCGATAAGGTCCACGTCCTCCCAACGCAGGGCCAGGGCTTCACCTCGGCGCATGCCCGTGAGTGCCAGCGTGAGCCACAGCGGGTAGAGGCGGGTGCTCTGGGTCGATGCCAAGAACTTCTTGAGCTCCGCGGCCGACCAGGTGGTCATCTCCGTGCGGTTGCTGGCCCCGCTCTTGGGGGGATCGGCACTGTCTACGGGATTGCGCACCAGGTAGCCCCAGCGTACGGCATCGCGCAGAGCCCGGTGCAGGGTGGCGTGGACGCGGCGCACTGAGCTTGGGGCCAGATCTGTCGTTGCGCCCCTGAGCTTGCCACCGTCGGCGAGAGCGGCGTAGACGGCGTTGATGGCGGCACCGTTCAGCTTCTTGAGGGGTGTTTTTCCCAGCCGGGGGATGATGTGCCGCACCACGTGCGTGGTGTAGGAGGCCAGCGTGGTGGGTCGGATGGTGCAGGCTATGGCGGGGAGCCATTCGTCTTTGAGGTACTCGGCCAGGGTGATTCTCTCGGCGATCACCCCCAGTCCGCGTTGCTGCTCACCCAAGGCGGTGGTGAGGGCCTCTTGGGCTTCCTTCTTGGTGCGATAGCCGCACTGCGAGCGCTGGCGGCGCTCGATGGTGTCGGCGAGTTCTCCTCCACAAGTCGGACAGATCTTCTTCCTGCGCCGCTCCACCCAGTGCCGCCGTCCACAAGAAAGACACCGTTGAGCCGGCCAATCACCGAGTTCCAGGATGTACTCCCAGGTGGCGCGCTTGCGGAGGTGGCCCCTCATGGTCTGGCGCCTTCCCCGTCGGGCGTGGGGCGGCCGGCGAAGGCAGGGGCTAAGCCTGTGGCAGGATAGGTTGGACGTGTGATGACCGGAGAGCGAGTGAGGGTGAGGTGCGCGCGGGAGAAGCTCTTCTTAGCGCTCCTTCTCATCCTGGCTCAGCTTCGTGCTGGCTCTCAGCTCGGCCACCTGCTTCTCTGCGAAATGCCGAAGAGCTTCCGCGATCCGCTGTTCCAGCCGCGCTTCCGCCTCGCGGTGGGTCGTATCCAGGATGTCGGCCACCTCGCGCAGCGCCTGGGCGTACTCGTCCAGGTTGCCCTCAGCGGAATCCCGGACCGCCTGTCGCGCCAGCAGAACGTGGGCGCTCCGCAGAAGCTCCATACCTTCACTTCGCCCGTCCTCGCCCAGATCGTCAAGCACCATTCTGATGCGCGCCTTGGTGGCCAGGAAGTTCTCGGGGTTGCCGAACACAAGTTCGATGAGATCACCAGCGCACAATCCCTCATCGGCGGACATGCCCGGCGTTCCCACCACCGCCACTCGTCCGGCGGGGTCCTTCTCAGGAGGAATGAAGAAGAAGGTGACGGGTAGATCAAAGCAGGCGGCGAAGGCCACCAGTTCGTCGGCCGTGAAGTTGCGGATGCGATCGGGACGCTCCGGGGAGCGCTCGGTGGCGGAGTAGCTAGCGGCCGACCAACGGGCACCGAGGAAAGGCTCCAGGCGCCGGGCTGCCTCTTCCTGCGTCCAGCCCTTCATGCGCCGGGCCAGGCGTAGGTTGTACGCCACCACCTGGTTGGGGGTGAGACGAAAGAGATGTCCCTCATCGCTCATGCCCTCCACTGTACCCCGTCACCGGCCTGATGTCAACATGGCCGTCAAACATGTAACTGCTGAGTTGATTGCCGACCACCAGTTCTGCTAGACTCCCATTAGCCTATTCGTCATGTACTTGGCACTTGCGTTAAGG
>CAYYBO010000375.1:0-4616 GCA_964470125.1 uncultured Planctomycetaceae bacterium
CTCTCATGAACACGAGAGCCAAGACTAAGAGCGGACCATCACCCACGGGCGAAAAACGACCCATAGATCGGTCGCTGTTTCACCTAGTGTCCTATATCGGCAAGTTCCGTCGGCCTTCTGGTGAGATCAGAATATGATGATATAATAAGATAAAATGATCTTTTAGTTTGGCGGGGCCAATCTGAGCGGACTCGCCTGTCCTTGGACAACCGGCCAACTCACAGACATGACGTTGCTCACGGCCGGAGGTCCTCAAGTATCTCCGCTGCATCGCGGATAAACTTCGGGCAGACCGCCTGGTGCGTCCTCTTCGCCCGCATCTCTCGCCGGCCCGCTGCAGTACTGATATCGCAGCCCAGCAGGTCTCTGCACACGACGCTCTGGTTCCGGGCCTGGAAGGCCGCCACAAAAACGCTGAGCCCGTTCATAGAGGGCCGCCTTGGCCGCTGTATCCGTGCCCACGGCTCTGCCGTGGCGAAGGCCCAGGACCATCAGGGCACCGATGACGGCACCACAGGTCTCACCCAGCCGTCCGATTCCGCCGCCGAACGGCGCGGCCAGACGCAGACAATCATCCAGGCAAAGTCCTTCGGCCGGGCCATACGCCCCAAGGATCGCCTGGGCGCAATTGAACTCCCTGGCGAAAAGATCAACAGCGGTTTCGCAAGTGGTCATGTCGCGCCCCCTGCTGGAAATGCAATGCCGCTCGCCCGGCCTGGAGGGTGAACGAGGGTAGCAGGCACACCCGCGCAGGCCATCACCTGGAGTTCAGGCCCGCCGCACACTCACTACGGTTCAAGCCATCAGAACATCGGATAAATGAACGGCGCCGCCCCCGTCGAACCGAGCACCACCAGCAAACCGATCAGCAGCAGCACAACCAGAATCGGAAGCAGCCACCACTTCTTGTTGTGTTTGAGGAAGTCCCAAAACTCCGCGATCAAACCGACGCGATCCGCGGCCGCCTCTTGGGCGAACTGCTCATGCTCGCTTCCCATCACCGGATCCTTGTCTTGTGGGTTGGTCATGCGGCGCCCTCCCGTCAGAACTGTCGGAAGTACCTCTTTACGCCCGCCGGCGGACGGCGGCGAATCCAATACGTCGGCGCGGACGGGTCAAACGCCCGCCGCATCGAATCGCGGCCGATGAGTTTGAAGATCAAGCCCACCGGGGTAATGACTCCGTAATACATGATCGCCATCACTACATAGGAGAGCACGAAACCGATCGGATAGGTGACGATCGTCAGCGACAGGTAGATCGGCTTGACCGCCGCGGGAGCCACAAAGGCAAAGAAGCCGCAGTACGCCGCCAGAATCCACAGCACGCCGGCAGTGTAGGCTCCGGCGGTTTCGGAAAGACCGCGAAAGGGATAGATATACCAGCGGGCCAAGGCGCCGAAAACGCCAAACGCGACCAGGGCGATCAGCCCGAAGTTCCGCAGCGTGGAACGATCCGGCTTCCAATCTATGTGAGCTAGAGAGGCCATCACCGTTATCCGCTCGTCGTTTCTTCCCGAGCCGGAGCGACTTTGCACCACAGGCTCGGGTGTGTGGCATGGCCGTGGCTTGTGGCGGCCATGCTCTGGCCGTCGATTTCATTCTCGCACGGCCGCTCAAGGCCGCGACCATGCCACGGGCATCAATCCAGGGCAAACTGGGCCAGATACTCGTCGATCTCGTGCTTCCTGGCCTTGGGCTGCTCCTCCTTGTACATCAGGTAGTGGTCAACTACCAACACATCCATGTTGCAGCCCATGAAGCAGCGATACGCATCCCTCGGAGAGCAGACGATCGGCTCGCCGCGAATGTTGAAACTTGTGTTGATGATCACCGGGCAGCCGGTCTTATCCCGGAAGCGGCTCATGATGCGGTGCATTCGCGGATGACGCACGGGATCAACCGTCTGGACGCGGGCTGAATAGTCCACGTGCGTGATCGCCGGGACCACCGACCGAATCTGTTTGAGCTTGTCCAGCCCGCTCTTCTGACTCCCGTCCGGCGGCGTCCGCTTCTCCTTGCGAACCGGAGCGACCAGCAGCATGTACGGGCTGTCCTCGTGCGGCCGCATCTCGAAATACTCGTGGACATGCTCCCGCATTACGCAGGGCGCGAACGGCCGAAACGACTCCCGGAACTTGGTTTTCAGATTCATCACCGACTGCATGGTCGGCGAGCGGGCGTCGCCGATGATCGACCGGCAACCGAGGGCCCGCGGGCCGAACTCCATCCGCCCCGCCATGTGCCCGACGACCTTCTCGCCGATCATCGCCTCCACGACGCGATCAACGAGTTCTGCCTCGTTCTCGATGTAGTGATGCTTCGCCCCCATCGAATCGAGGATGTCGCGAGTGGTTTCGGCCGAGAAGCTCGGCCCCAGGAGGGAACCACGCTGCAAATCGTCCGGGAGGGTCTTGCGAGGGTTGTTGAGCAACTGGTACCAGACAAACAGGGCCGAGCCGAGCGCTCCGCCCGCGTCGCCCGCCGCCGGTTGTATCCAGATGTTCTCGAACGGCCCGTCGCGGAGGATGCGGCCGTTGCCGACGCAATTCAAGGCCACGCCGCCGGCCAGGCAGAGGTTCTTCATGCCGGTCTCTTTGTGCAGGTGCCGGGCGGCGCGGAGCATAACCTCCTCGGTAACGACCTGAATCGACGCGGCCAGGTCCATCTCTCGCTGGGTGAGGCGGGATTCCGGTTTTCGCGGAGGCCCGCCGAAGAGATCGTGGAACTTCTCGCTGGTCATGGTCAGGCCCTGGCAGTAATTGAAGTAGGACATGTCCATGCGCAGCGAGCCGTCGGGCTTGATGTCGACGATCTTCTCGCGAATGGCCTTCTCGTGGATCGGGTCGCCGTAGGGGGCGAGGCCCATCAGCTTGTACTCGCCGGAGTTGGCCTTGAAGCCGCAGTAGTAGGTGAAGGCGGTGTACAAGAGGCCCAGCGAGTGCGGGAAGTGCATCTCGTGGGTGACGTCGATCTTGTTGCCGCGGCCGACGCCGTAGCTCGCCGTGGCCCATTCGCCGACGCCGTCGAGCGTCAGGATCGCCGCCTCGTCAAACGGCGACGGGAAGAACGCGCTGGCCGCGTGCGACTCGTGGTGCTCGGTGAAGACGTAGCGGCCCTTGTATTGGTGCTTCAGCCCCTTGTCTATCTCCCTCGGCAGGTGCAGCTTCTGCCGCAACCAAAGCGGCATGGCCTCCAGGAAGCTCTTGAAGCCTGCTGGGGCAAACGCCAGGTACGTCTCCAACAGCCGCTCGAACTTCAGCAGCGGCTTGTCATAGAAGACGACGTGATCCAGCTCCGCCGGAGTGATCTCCGCTTCTTGCAGGCAGTAGTCGATGGCATTCTGCGGAAAACGGAAGTCGTGTTTCTTGCGGGTGAACCGCTCCTCCTGGGCAGCGGCGACGATCTCCCCATCCTGCACCAGGGCCGCGGCGCTGTCGTGATAGAAGGCTGAAATGCCGAGGATGTTCATCCGTCGCCTCGCTGGGAGTCCACTCGATCATCTGCCAAGTCTTTTATTATCGGCTCCAATTCAGCCGAAACAATAAGCACCCAAGATCGTTTGGCGGGCAATTAAGGCAAACAGCCAGGTATGACCCTCGCGAAGTTGCCTCGACTGTCAAACCGGCGATTCAAAGGCGTAGTGCGCGAAAAGGCATGAAGCCTTAACCCACAGGGGATCATCCGCCATCGGATCGGTCCATTCCGCCCCGTTCTTCTGCGAACCCAGGATCCTGACGCCCCCTGCTGGGATTCCAGCCAGGATGATGTTCAACTGCCCGATCTCCCGCTGTAGGGCCTTCGGTCTGCACGGCGCACGACGAAGGACCTGAGGCACAATGCGAGTGAAGAGCAACGACCTGGCGGCAGCTACACACCGATGGGCAAGGTTGAAGGCGACCGGGCGAGCAACCGACGAAGTGCAAGGGAGCCTCAACCTCATCCGCCGCAGTAATCGATGATCCGGGCGATCTCGCTGCGCAGGTTGGGACGCTCCACGATACGATCAATATAGCCGTGCTCAATCATGAACTCAGCGGTTTGAAAGCCGTCCGGCAACTCCGTTTTCACCGTGTTCCAGATAACCCGTGGACCGGCGAAACCGATCATCGCCTTCGGCTCCGCCAAGATGACGTCGCCGAGAAAGGCGAAACTCGCCGCCACACCCGCCGTCGTCGGATCGGTCATCACGGTGATGTATAGGCCGCCGGCGTCGTCGTGCCGGGCAATCGCCGCCGAGGTCTTGGCCATCTGCATCAGGCTGATCAGCCCTTCCTGCATCCGCGCACCGCCTGAACATGTGAAAATCACCACTGGCAGCGATTCGTCCGTGGCCCGTTCTATCGCCGCCGTGATCTTCTCACCAACCACGGCGCCCATCGAACCCATCACGAAGAAGGGATCCATCACGGCAAGGATGACGGCACGCCCCTTCACGTAGGCCCGGCCGGTAACCGCCGCCTCGTCCAAGCCGGTCTGCTGTTGGGCGACCGCCAGCCGCTCGCGATAAGCGGTGCGGTCCTTCCAATTCAGGGGGTCAGTGGATACCAGCCCCTCGTTGAACTCCTCGAATGTGTCTGGATCTGTAATCTGCTGAATCCGCGTCCTGGCGTCAAC
>CAYYBO010000376.1:0-4594 GCA_964470125.1 uncultured Planctomycetaceae bacterium
TAAACGCTTCGGTGACGGTATTAGCACTTCGTAGTGCGGGCCAACAGAACGGTGGTAAGCCAGCACGGCCGGTAAACGCTCGAAGAACTCCTCCTCCCTTCGGTCAATATCCTCGAACTCGGTGAACCGCGGATCGTCCCAGTGCCGAAAATCTCCGACGTGGAACTCGTAATGAAACAACTTTACAAACCGAACGGGCAAGAACCCGATGTTCGGCAAACCATCGAGAGCGTTTTTCACACGTTCGGAAACGACGATATTGCCAATCGGCATCGTTACATCAGGGATGCGCCAACCGCTACGTTGGATGTCTAAAGGGTGCAAGATCCGCATGTCAGCTCCACGGACTTCGACGGTACCTACGCCCGAGGGAGTCCGTTGGACACGATAGACACTTACGGGATTCTCCGGATCGCTATTGTACCAGTAGTTGTCATAGAATGGACACACTATCCCGTTGCGTGTGGCGATGCCGTGGAACAGTTCGTAGATTGCATCCGCAATGCGACCCTTCACGTGGATCGGCGCATGTATCGCATGGAACCGCATATGGTCCTACCCCAAGACGGCCTTGGGCAACACCAACCGCCAGCCAATCGGATCACGTTCTCCGGACACCCCCCTGGTTCCAGGCGCTATCCTCCACGCTGATTGCGGCCGTCTAGTGACCAACCCCTCTCGCTTGGCGCGGGCAACGCTCCTGGTTGGCATTGCTGCCTCCGGGGCTGGCGGGAGGCTTATCTCCATCCCCGGGAACCGGCGGCTGCGGTGGCGGCGGCACGATGGGATATCGTCCATCTGGCGGCAACTTCGCACAAACCGACGAAGAAAACAGAAGCCCCTGCGCGTCCTGGCCGGTCTTTTCAGAAATCAACATCGCGCAATCCTCACACTGCGAGTTGCTCACAATGCCCTGCGCTAGCTGGTCAGTGAACTTGCCGCACTCGTTCCGCCCGCCCCCTTCCTCATCATCTCCTCCAATCGTGTCGATCAAGGCGATGCCGGCGCCAATAAATCCGATTAGGCCTAACGCCGCTGCCCCTGTCTTCGCCTTGCTGCCGGCCGCCTTGCACAGCTTGCCGAACGTGCCGGGCCCTTTCTTGGAGCCCTTGTACCTTCCCGTTGCCGGCTTCCCCTTGCTAATGACGTCCTTGAACTTGTCAAGTTTCTTCATCTCCTCAAGCTGACCTATGGCCCAGTCCTTCGTCAACTCTCCAGTCTTCATACGCTCAGTAACCCGATTTTTCCATTCTGCGTTCCACTTCTCAGAATGCAGACCGCCCTTACCGATGTGGTCGTTTCCTTCGACCAGGAGGCCGTATTCGGGGGCATCGATGTCCAGGCCCTCTATTAGTCCGCGGAATATCTCTTGCGGAAAGTAATGATGCCAATGGGGGTCCAGTCCCAGCGGATCAACCCAGTATAATGGCATCCCGGCGACGTACTCGTGGAGGTTGATCGAGCCGCCGGCGTAGCCTATGGGGTCGCGTTGCAGCCAACGACCGAGGCTCGGCGAGTACGCGCGGAAGAGGAACGAGTACAGCCCTGTCCCCGCGTCGTAGCGTTGGCCGGTCCACAGCCAGGGATTGCCGAATGCGGAGTAGCACAGGGAGGGCGAGGCGCCTGCCGAGCCGCCGCACAGATTGGCCGTCCAACCCCCTTGACCGTCGCTGGTCTCGACCAGCGTCCGGCCGTACGGGTCGTACGTGTAACGCTCGACAAGAACGCCGGTCGAATCCGCCAAGCCGACGACGCTGCCGAGCACGTCGTGCAGGTAATGGAACACACATGGTCCGCCAGGCTCGCCGGGAACACAGTTCCCGGCTCCGCCGTGCGTCACCATCGCGACCGGTTCGGGGAACCGGCCAGGGTCGCCCCAGAGGAACTCGCGCAGCAGCGTCTGCGTCTCGCTGCCCGGGTTGCCGGTGATCTGGTACTCCTCCACCGTCTCGATCCCGACGTACACATGCCGAGTCTTCCGCGGTGTCGCCAGCGTGTCGCCCGTCGCCGGGTCGATGTACTCCGTCGTATGCACCCTTCGTCCCAGGGCGTCGTACTCGTACTCCGCCAGAAGCGTGTCGTCCCCATGCTCCGGCGTGCCGTTCGTCCGGTACACCGCCGTCACCCGGTTCTCCTCGTCGTAACCGTACCACTGGCCGGCAGGGGCTGATGGGCCCACATTCGGGGCCAGCGGATTGAGCGTCAGATTGCCGGCCGCGTCGTAGGTCAGCGAGACCGGCGCGGCATTGGGCGGACCGCCCTGCGGGTCCGGCCCGTCGGGGTCAATGGACGGATACTCATTCACCCCGTTGGCCTCGCGGGTCTGCTGGTACGTCGTCGCCTGCCCGCCTTGCACGCTTGCCCAGCGGTAATCGAGCCAGTTCCCGCGCCGATCCAGGTCGGCCCATTGCTGATTGCTGTTCAGCACCGGGTGATCCAGCGGCGTCTCCACCGCCGTGCCAGCGACATTCAGCACGCCGCGATCCATGACCGTCAGCCGGTTCAGGTTGTCGTAGCCGTAGCGCTCCGAGCGATTATCATACGGGTCGCTGCCCGGGGCCTCGTCCAGCACGTTCCGAGTGTACGTCCGGTTGCCCACCAGGTCGTATCCCCGGCAAGTTTCCTGGGCTTGCAGCGTCGCCGTTTTCGCTTTCGCCGCCGGCCGATCAGGCAGGCTACCGCTTGGCCGATGACCGATTCGGCCGGCGTGCTCTCGTTGACCTGGCCCGCAGTGACCTCGATGGCCAGAGCGGTGCCCTTTGCAGCCTCCCGCTGGAGGGAGCACACCGCCAAGGCGAAGCCGCTGCCGAGTCGACGCCCTCGTCATCCTAGCGGGAATCGCTCTGGCGGCGAGGAACAACCGTCGCAGGACGCTGACAGAATCACTGTCAAAAAGCAGCGGCCCCACTTGACACGCTGTCCGGGCAACCGTATTTTACTCCACGATCAAGGCTGCGGGGTAGAGCAGTTGGCAGCTCGTCGGGCTCATAACCCGGAGGTCGTTGGTTCGAGTCCAACCCCCGCTAATCGCCGTAAGGCTCACGAGGACAACCACTTGGTTGTCCTCCTTTTTTTGTTGCGGCAGGTCGGTTTTGCCCCCAACTGTAGCAAAACTGTAGCAAGCATCGCCGCATCACCCGCTCGTCAGCCGAGTTGAGACACCATCCGCTAGGCTCGATTTCAGCTCCATCGGAGCTGCGCGAGGCCAGCGGTCATGGCAAGTCTGTAAAAACGTGGAGGACAGTATTGGGTTTCGTACAAGCTGAACGGTCAGCGAGTGCAACATGCGCTCGACAAGACCAACGAGCGGATTGCCCGGGACAAGAAGCGGCAGATCGAATACGAGCTGTCCACCGGCACGCTGCCCACGATCAGCCGGCTACCGCTCGCCGCCGTGATCGAGGACTTCTGTCAGCACCTCAAGGCCCGAAGCCCGCACAAAGCGGGACGAACCGATTTTGGCAGATTGCGGTGCTTCTTCGGCCCGATCTGCGAATCGCTCCACCTGGGCACGCGGGGCGGCCAGTCCAAGAAGCCGTCCCCCGACAAGTACGCCCACGCCCACCTGCGGGTCGAACTCTTTGAGGACATCACTCCTGAGATGATCAACCGCTTCATCTCGGCCCGACTCCGGGAGAGCGCGTGGGCGGCCAAGACCGCCAACAGCCACCGCGAGATTCTTCACCGGCTCTTCGCCTTCGCCATCAAGCACCACGGGTTCTGCTCCCGTGATAGGCGATACCCCAATCCGGCTGCGGCGGTTGAGCGGCAAAGCGAGCCGGCACCGGAGATCCGGTTCTTGAAGCTCGACGAAGTCGATGAGCAGCTCCACATCCTGGAGGATCATCCGACCTTGCGGGTGCTAGTGGCGACGTACATCTACGCCGGGTTGCGGCGCGAGGAAGCCCTGTGGCTAACGCACGAGGACGTCGCCCTGGAGCAGCTGATGATCCGCGTCCGGGCGAAAACCATCGATGGCGAATACTGGCAGCCAAAAACCAGACGGAACCGGGCGGCTCCGATCAGCGAACCGCTACTCGCCATCCTGCGGGCCTACGAGCCGCCTCATCGTAGCATCTGGTTTTTCCCCTCCCCTGCGGGGAAGCGGTGGAATCCGGACAACCTCTCGCAGGACCTGCGGGCGATCAATCGGAAGCATGACCTGGACTGGAGCTGCCTGGACTACCGGCACACCTTCGGCAGCCAACTCGCCCAGAAGGGCGAGTCGCTCTACAAAATCGCCACGCTCATGGGAAACTCCCCCGGCATCTGCCAACGGCATTGCGCCGCGCTGATCCCCAAAGCGATGCACGAGACGGTGGAGTTCGTGCGGACGGAACCCCAGGCCTCCAAAGATCCCGAGACGAAGGCGCTCCTGGAGCAGATCCTGCAGAAGCTGGAGGAGAAGCAACCTGTGGAGCCCCAGAAACCGAGGCTGCGGATGGTGGGCACTAGGGATGGCGATCAGTCTACTTGCTGAAGGGATTCGAGCCACTGTTCGACGTCGCGCCACCGATAACGGATCGCGCCAACCCCCCAGGAGTCTGTCGATTTAATCACCACCGCAGCGTTGCCGAAAGTAACCCCGGGAAGG
>CAYYBO010000377.1:0-4569 GCA_964470125.1 uncultured Planctomycetaceae bacterium
GTAATCGACCCCGACCTGCGAGCATGCCGCATCCGCCCGGACACCGAGGGGGAAGCAGTGCCCAGTGTAATCGACCCCGACCTGCGAGCAAGCCGCAACGACGGATTGATCTTCCAGGGCGCTAAGCGTAGTGTAATCGACCCCGACCTGCGAGCAAGCCGCAACATACAGCAGATAGAGGCTAGGGCTATTAGAGTGTAATCGACCCCGACCTGCGAGCAAGCCGCAACCGTTCCAGGCGGCGCGGAGGGAATCAGCGAAGTGTAATCGACCCCGACCTGCGAGCAAGCCGCAACGGGCTGGCACCCGTTGCGGCTTGCTCGCAGGTCGGAAGCACCGAAGGGGCTGTGTGTACATCGGGCCGGCATGGACCGGACCTCGATTCTCATGGCCCAAGAACCACGAACACCGCGGATCGGCGCAGGCCTGCCGACCGGAAACCCGGCCGCCGGCCCTTTCGGCTTGCCGCCGCGCGCTCCTCTTCCGCGTTCTTGGCCGCGCTTTTGCCCGACCATCTCCGCCGAGCTATATTGAACTGAGTCGAGATCAATATATGTAGGTGGGTCGATTGATGGCGAAGCGGTCCCAAGGACGAAAACGGAAGCCGGATGCCAAGCCCGGTGAGTTCAAACAACCGGCATCACAACAGTCGAAACCGACCGGCCGACCGGCCGGTGAAATCCCCGGCTGGCTGTACCTGGCCGCCGCCGCGGCCCTGCTGTTGGCGTCGATCATGTCCGGCCTGCTGGTGTTGGACCACCTCGGCGGGCTGAGCCTGCCGGGTTGCGGCAAGGGGAGCGCCTGCGCCCAGGCGGCGGCGAGCGTCTGGGGCAAGGTGCCGTACATCAACTGGCCGGTCGCGTTCCTGGGCTTCGCCTATTTCTTCGCGGCCTTGATCGCCTGGTTGGGCGCTAAGCAAGGCATCCCCCCGGCGTTTCGACATCTCGTCCGCTTCGGGGCGGCGATCTCCGTTGGCTTCGTCCTGGTCATCTTCTTCGGCGACTACCACTGCTGGTATTGCCTTGGTGCGCACGCCGGCAACTTCCTGTTCTGGGTTTGCCTCGAACTTGTGCGAGGACCTCTCGTGGGTTCGAGACGCCCGCTGGCGGCCGTGACCGTCGTGTTCATCCTCACTTCCATCGCCTTGGCCGGCGCGGAGGTCCGCCTGCGGCGGCTCGCCGATGCCAAACAGGAAAAGGATTTGGACGAGTCCACCGCCCAGATCATCGCCGCATCGACACAGAAGCACCCATCTTCTGGCGGTTTGCCTGTTACAGAGACTGAACGCTCCGCGGGGGCGACGCCCCCCGACCCGCGCGACAGCACGGCGGCGACGTCCGCCGAAACACCGGACGCGGACCGCTTCCCCGGCGGCTTCACCGGCCGCTGGCTATCCGGGCCGGAAAAGGCCCCCGTCCGCCTGGTCATGCTGACCGACTATCAGTGCGTTGACTGCAACCGCATCGAGGACGAGGTGCGCAAGATGATGTCCGAACGGACGGATGTCTCGCTCTCCATCAAACACTTCCCCATGTGTTCGGACTGCAACCCCAGCTTCAAAGACTACAACATGCACCCCAACGCCTGCTGGGCGGCGCGAGCGGCGGAAGCGGCTGGTATCCTCCGCGGCAACGACGGTTTCTGGCAGATGCATCATTGGCTCTTCGATCGAAAAGGCGGCTTCACCAACCTAGAACTGGACCAGGGCCTGCGCGATCTCGGCTACGACCCGGCCGAATTCGTGAAGGTCATGAATAGCCAGGAGACACTCGCCCGCGTGCAGTCGGATATCGAGGAGGGAATCTGGCTGGGTCTGCACTTCACGCCGATGGCCTTTATCAACGGCGTGGAGCTAAAGGGCGTGTTTGCCGTGCAGGCCATCCCGCGGGCGGTCGCCGCCGTCGCGGCCAGGAACCCGCCGCCGATGGGGCACGAGAATGACCATCCGCCGCCCGCGTTGGACAAGTGCGTCGATGATTGGAGAGAAGCCGCCGTGGTTCGGATACCGCCCGATGCCGTCCCCTGGCCGAAGGGACCCGACAACGCCAGGATTAAGATCGTTATGTGGGGCGACTATCAGGAGACCTGGACGCCGAAGGCCGACGGCATCATCCGGCAGTGGATGGCCGGACGAACGGACACGCAGTATGTCTTCCGACACTTCCCCTTCAACCAAGCGTGCAACCCGGAAATCCCTCGAACCGCCCATCCGCAAGCTTGCCGGGCGTCACAGGCCGCCGCGGCCGCGGGCAAGCTGGGCGCTGTCGATGGTTACTGGAAGATGCACGAGTGGCTGATGACTCATCAGGCCGATTTCAGCGACGAGACGATCCGCCGGGCGGCAGCCGAGATGGGCTTCGACGCCGACACCTTCTTCGCCGCCATGAACAGCCCGGAAGTCAAGGCCGCTATCGAAGGAGACTGCAAGACCGGCAAGCCAATGCTCTATCGCGGCGGCATCCCCACGATCTACGTGAACGGCAAGGTCCTGCCCCGCTGGCGTCTGGAAAACAGGTTCATCCTGGAACGAGTGCTCAACGAGGCGGCGAAGGCCGGCGGAGACTAGTAGCGTCGCCCCCCGCCTGCCCTTTACGTCGCGAAGCGATGTCAAGGGTGGCCGACGGGAACACCAACTGCGTCCACTCGCGCGTCCGCCATGCATACCGTTGCCCGCGTGCCTTGTTTCGCCTCGGCCCTTTGGTCGAACCGCCGCGGCTTGGTATGATGTCCCGCATGGCCGTTCGGGAGCAACAACGTCGGGCCGAAGAAATCCAGTTGGAGATTTTTCGTCGCATGACGCCTCAAGAGCGGCTGGAATGCTGCTTTCGCTGGACGGAGTTGACCTACGAGTTCGCCCGCAGCGCCATCCGAGAGAAGCATCCCGACTGGACGCCCCAGCAAGTAGACCGCGAGCTCGGCCGACGCATCACCGGCATCGACGTGACCAAGCTGCCGTGGGAGAAGACCGCAGAGACGACGGATGCCTGCGGCGAACAGCCCCTTGTGAATAAGGGCGATCAGATGGAGACGACGCCATGAGTCCCGATCTTTCCATCACCTTCTGCGGCATCAAAGCCCCCAACCCCTTCTGGCTGGCCTCCGCGCCCCCGACCAACAGCGGCTATCAAATTCGCCGGGCCTTTCAGGCCGGTTGGGGCGGGGCCGTCTGGAAGACGCTTTCCAACGAGCCCATCGTCAACGTCTCCAACCGATACGGGGCCATCGACTGCGACGGCCGAAAGGTCATCGGCCTCAACAACATCGAACTCATCACGGACCGCACGCTCGACGAGAACCTCGCCGAGATTCGCCAGATCAAAAGCGAATTCCCAGATCACACCCTCTTCGTCTCATTGATGGTCGAATCGACCCGTTCGGCCTGGCACGAGATCGTCAAGAAGACGCAAGACGCTGGCGCCGACGGGCTCGAGCTGAACTTCGGCTGCCCCCACGGCATGAGCGAGCGCGGCATGGGCTCCGCCGTCGGCCAGGTGCCGGAATACACCGAGATGATCACCTCCTGGGTCAAGGAGGTGGCCTCCGTGCCTGTCATGGTCAAGCTTACGCCGAACATCACCGACATCCGCTCCGTCGGCCGGGCGGCGAAAAACGGCGGGGCCGACGCCCTCTCGCTCATCAACACCATCAACTCCATCATGGGCGTGGACCTGGACACCTTCCTGCCCAAGCCCAACGTCGCCGGCCTCGGCTCGCACGGCGGCTACTGCGGCCCGGCGGTCAAGCCCATCGCCCTCTATATGACCTGGGCCGTGGCGAGCGACGATCAGATTCGCCTGCCGGTCAGCGCCATCGGCGGCATCGAGACCTGGCAGGACGCCGCCGAGTTCCTGCTGCTGGGGGCCGGCTCGGTGCAGGTCTGCACGGCGGTGATGCACTACGGCTTCCGCGTCGTTGATGGCCTGATCAGCGGATTGAAGAACTGGATGCGAGACAAAGGCTTCCGCACCGTCGCGGATTTCGTCGGCATGACCGGCCCGCGGATCAAGGAATGGGGCGACCTCGACCTGGGCTACAAGATCGTCGCCGAGATCGACCAGACCAAATGCGTCCACTGCGGGCTCTGCCACGTCGCCTGCGAGGACGGCTGCCACCAGTCGATCCGCTGCGAGCAGGTGCCCGAGGCCGAGTTCGTCCGCCGAACCGGCAGCACGCCGCGCAAGAGCGGCGACTGCTACGTCCTGCCCGGCGCCGGAGCCGGTTACGTCAACGTCTTCACCATCGACAAGGATCATTGCGTCGGCTGCAACATGTGCTCGCTGATCTGCCCGGCCGAGGGCTGCATCACCATGAAGCAGGTGGACAGCGGCCTGCCGTCGATGAATTGGAAGCAGTACCAGGAGAAGCTGGCCGCCGGCGAGTTGAAGCCGATCGGCCCCCCGAAGCACGTGTGACGACGACGCCTTGTCGTTCTTCGATTTCAGATTGCCGTGTACTCGTGAGCTTGGCAATCAGCCGCCGCGAACCTGTGCGTTTGCCAACGCAACCCACTCTTCTACAATCTGCGGCAATCTCTCGACAACTTCGCTTCCAAACAGGACCTCATCAACA
>CAYYBO010000378.1:0-4552 GCA_964470125.1 uncultured Planctomycetaceae bacterium
GCCGGGGAGCCCCCCGCCCCCTCCGGGCACGGCATTTTGATTTTGCGGTTGGGGATATCGGAGACCTCCAACACAGGGTCCACCTGGACGCTCACCCGCCGCAACTGCCCCTGCGTCTCCAACGCCTCTACAAACGACTGTAAATCCGCAAACGGCACGACTATCTCCTCTAAACGGGGCTCAATGCTCTGCCATATCCTACCCGGAGTACCGCTGGTGCGAGATTCCTTTCTCGCACCCACTCCCGCGGGAATCCCTTCCCGCGAATCCACCGACGCGTTACCCTCGCTTACTTGACGTCCAACGCTATCAACCAAGTGGAGAAGTGCCATCCAAAGTCCTGCCAGCTCGGCATGTCATTCGGCGTGAGGTTGTTCGGTATTCCGCCAAAGCACCCTGTTTCGTAAGCGAGCAAACGGAGTGCCCTGCCCGTTCGCTCTTCATTGAAGCGTCTGATCTCGTCTTTGCTCAGTCGCTTAGCTCCCTCGTCTTGGATCACTGCGGATGTCGCAAATGGACCGATTTGCTTCTTACATTGCCATGTTGAGCATGGATGGCATTCGAAGTCCATCTGGACGGGTCGAGGTAGCGGCTGGCCCGCTATGCTGCGAACACGCAACACATAGTGTGATTCACCAACCTTGCTCGTCTCATCAACCTCCGCGACGATCTCGCCCTCGATCACGACAGCCTTACCGAGAGGGACTCCTAACCGCCCGATCACCTCGCAAGGACCACCCAACTCAGAGGCGAGGACTCGCTCCTTGGTTGCCGCCGAGTGTTCCGGAGAACCGCATCCGACGCAAGTCACACCGACCAACAGCCCCAGGATGAGGCGCTTCATAAAGATCTTCCTTCAATCCCCCACGCCTAGAGGCAAGATCGCGCTGTCTCAGCCGCCCGCGTGCCCGCCGAGTCCGCCGTGGACCGGGTCCGTCGCCGGCGAGCCCTCCGCGCCCTCCGGGCACGGCATCTTGCTGACCCGGTTGGCGATCTCGGAGACCTCCAACACAGGGTCCACCTCGACGGCCACCCGCCGCAACTGCCCCTGCGTCTCCAACGCCTCCACAAACGACTGCAAATCCGCAAACGGCACGACTGCCTCCTCTCGACAACGGTCCTACGGGCACTCGTATCCTACCCGCAGCGCGGCCCGGATGCTTCATTGTGGAGCTTTGCAGGAGTGAGAAGGCAAGGAGATTTCAAGATTGCTGGGCCGCGGTGCCGCCTGTTCGAGCCGTTCATGCCGGCCGGAACAAGGCCAGGCTGCTGGTGAAGCCGTGGATGAACGTCTTGTGGCCGATCGGGCCGATCTCGCCTTGGGCGAAGAAACCGGCGACCGGGCATTCCCTGGCCAGGCTGTTGACCACGCCCACGTCGTGGTGAGGTTTGCCGAACATGCCCGTGCCCCGGCCGTTGCAGGTGAAGAGCAAGGCCCCGGCAGGCGGCTGCGGCACTTCCGCGATCTTGCCGGCGAGCAGCGACCGCATGTCCTCGCTGGCCGCCTTCGAGTCGCGAACGTGGAATTGAATGGTCTGGCCCGGCCGTACAAGGGCATTAATCGCCAGACCTTCTTCGCCGACGACGCCCATGAGGTTGCGGATGAGGAAGTCTCCCCGGCCGAAGGTCCGCAGTCGTTCGTCCACGACTCGGCCGACGTGAATTCCTTGCTGCATCAGGGTTCGTTCTGACGGATCGGCGTGGGCGAACACTTCCCGCAAGACGTCCATCGCCGGACGACCGCGCAGCTCCTGGATAACGTACTGCTCGGCCTTGGTGATGACGAAGGGCTCCCCGATAGGGCGACATCCCTGCGACACCACCGGCTGGACTGACACCGGCCCGCAGAGCGACACGCCGACCATTCCCTGTCTGAGTACCTGATCGTCGAAGAAGAGCCGATTCTGGCGCGGCGCCGTGCCGCCGCTGGCCATTCCGCCGACGATCGTGCAGCCGGTGAAGAGTGAATCCAGCTTGTCGATGCATCCCTCGGCGTCGATCGAAAACGGTTCCGGGAGGATAATGAAGCTCGGCTTGTCGTCGGCCTTCAGGCCCAGGCGGTCCAGCCAGTCGGCCTCATCCTCGATTCGTTCCATGTCCTGTTGGTCGAGTAGGAAGGGGAGCGTCTTGACGCCCGGCATCTTCGCGGCCCACAGGGCGACGGCCGGCGCCCGCTCGATCTCCCGGTCCGGCCCGATGATGCCGTCGGCGAGGCAGCCGATCAGTGTTCGAGCCTCAACCTGCTCCCAGACTTCGGAGGCCAGCGTCTGCACTTCGTCGGCGTGATCGTGCGAAGCGAAGACCAACGCCAGGTCGGGCTTCATGCCCGCCGTCGCCTCGCACACTTCGCGGGCCGCCGCCTTCGTGTCGCTGTTCGTGCTGATCGTCGCTTTGAAAATCATGGCTTGTGTGTCTGCTTTGAACGCTGCTGTTGGTCGCTTTCCACAAGTATAGCTTGTCCCGGCCTTGGGATTCCGCGTCGTGAGTCTTCTGGTACCCGGAGCGGGAGCGGCAGGTGTGCGCAGCGCGTTCCGCCGAACCGGGCGCCCCCGTGTCCAGCCAGGGTAACCGAGCCGCCGCCCCGCAAGGCATCCCTCACCATCCGCCAAGGAGTGCCCGTTACGAGGCATCGTGCCAAATTGACAGGCTTATCGTAGGGGGCTCCTGACCGACTGCCAAAGCGGCTTTGTGCGGACCTCATCGGACCGTGTCGGCCCACCGAACGTGATTGATTGCAACATACTGTGAATGAGTGGATTACGGTTGGGGCCAAAACCGCGACAAAGCTCCCCGGCGGCGGCACGGCCCTTGCAGAGTTGTTGCAGCGCTTGCTCAAGGAGCGCGCGGGGATTTCTCGCGCTGGTTGAACTGAATCATGACCGAAGCTGTCGGAAGGCTCAACTTGATGGTCGCCCCCGGCGAGAGGGGGCAATGGGCGATGGGCTTAGCGGAGTCGGTAGCCGCCCTCCCCGTCGAGTTGCATTGGACGCGGACGGACGCGGCGGCGGTGGATTTGGCGGCAGGCAGACGGGTGCATGTCGCGGTAGTGGACGCCGATCTGCCCTTCACGGGCGGGTTGGATGTCCTTCGCCGCATTAGACGCCTCGGCATCGACTTGCCCTCACTGCTGGTCTGCACTCGGCCGGATTCACGCACGCTGCAGACCGCCCTAAGCCTGGGCCTGTACAGTGTGCTTGAGCCGGAAAACAGCTCGATCACCTTGACTCCAATGCTCTGCAGGGTTGTGAGCCAGGTGTACGGCACCGACTGGGCGTGGGAGGCTCGCACCAACTGAGAGAGACCATCCCCGAGCCCTTGTGCCGCCGGCCCCGAGCCGGTGAGGTCCAGCGGTCGTGGGATCAATCGTGAGCGAGAATTTGAAGGAATGACGTTGCAGCCGAGATTCGTAGAAAAGGAGCAACACGATGACGGTGACTAAGATGAAGATACGGCCTTTGGGAGACAAGATTCTTGTCAAACGGATCGAGGCGGAGTCCATGACCGCCGGCGGGATCGTCCTTCCCGACACAGCAAAGGAGAAGCCGAAACGCGGCCGCGTTCAAGCGGTGGGTGAGGGCAAGCTCCTCGACACCGGCGAGCGGTCCAAGGTACAGGTCAAGAGAAGCGACGAGGTGCTTTTCACGTCCTACGCGGGCACCGAAATCAAGATTGATGGGGAAGAGATGCTGATTCTGGAAGAGTCGGACATCCTCGCCGTGATCGAGTAGACAGGAGCCGCATGCGCTGCGCACTTTTTCAATCCGCCCTCGACGAGGCCATCAAGTTCGGATCGGCGGCCAGACTGGTCTTGACCTTCCCCGGGAACGAGGAAGCTCTGCATCTGCAGCCGTTGGCCTACACGAGGATCGAGGACGGCGGCTTTCGTATCGAGATCCGTCCCTCGCAGTTCGATGGCGACGAGATCGTCGACGACATCATCTTCATGGATTGCGACGCCATCGAGACCGTCGAGCTGCAGGTCAAGCCCCAGGGCTGCGTTTGGCAGGACGAGCCCTACCAGGGCATCGGCGGCGAGGAAAGCTGAATGGAGACGCCTGACGATTGACATTGCGGATTGAGGAGCAGCGCCGCCGGGGGCGCCACTCGACACACAAGAAATCAAAGCAAACCAGCAACGATTATTCGGAGACAGCAGACATGGCAGCAAAACAGATTGCGTACAACATGGCGGCCCGAGAGGCTATCCGCAGCGGCGTGAACAAGCTCGCCCGAGCGGTCAAGGTCACGCTGGGCCCCTGCGGCCGCAACGTCGTCCTGGAGAAGTCCTTCGGCTCTCCGACCGTTACCAAAGACGGCGTGACCGTGGCCAAGGAGATCGAACTGGAAGACGCCTATGAGAACATGGGCGCCCAGATGGTCCGTGAAGTGGCGAGCAAGACGAGCACGGTAGCCGGCGACGGCACCACCACCGCCACCGTCTACGCGGAGGCCCTCTACACCGAGGGACTCAAGAACGTCGCCGCCGGCGCCGACTCCATGGAACTCAAGCGCGGCATCGACGCGGCCGTCCAGGCCGTGGTCGATGAGCTGG
>CAYYBO010000379.1:0-4531 GCA_964470125.1 uncultured Planctomycetaceae bacterium
CAAACGCACCGGCATCCTACTCCGTGCCGAGATGGCTCACTTCATAGCTTCTCCTCTTCGATAACAGGTCCTCCTCTTCGATAACAGGTCCTCTGGCCGCTTGGCGCGGCCGGCGTTAGGTCTCCAGGGCCTCAACCACGATGCGGTTTCCGGCTACCAGCACGACGCGGAGGCGGGCGCCCTCGGGAATGGGCTGGCCGTCGCTCACGACGCTGACCCGGAGGCCGTCGATGTCGGCCGTGCCGCTGGGGTGCAAGGCGGTTATCGCCACTCCCTCTCGATGCAGGAGGGCGTCGTACTTGCCGATGGTGCCCGGCACCGCGGCGCCGTTCGACGAGGGGGAGGGCGTTTGTTCGTCGGGCGGGCTCAGGATGAGTTGCCTGCCGAGCGAAGTTTTGGGCAGCAATTTGAAGGCGATCACGATGACCAGCGGAACGCAAACCCCTTCAATCACGAGCAGCACCGCCGCCGCGACTCCGCTGAGTTGATAGGCGCACGCCAGGCTGCCCAACAGACAGAGGAACGCCGCGAAAGCCAGCATGCCGGCCGACGGCAAAATCACCTCCGCCGCCGTGATCAGCAGTCCGGCCACGAAGAGCACCAATGCCCAGATCAGCCAGGTATCCATGTGTCCCCTGCCACAACCGGGTCGCGCCGGCTGTGAGGCCGGCCCCTGCGGCCGGCGTCGACCCAAATCGCACTTGATATCCCGTTCAACGTCGGCCGCTCCTGGTGTCCGCTGCGGCGGACGGGAAGACCAGGAAGGGGGCCGAGGCCGCACGCTTATCAGAAGCGGGCTCGGCGCGGCAAGACGCTTCCCGGCTCTCAGGCTCGGCGGGTCTCCCGCACAACAACGCGGTTGCCGGAAGTCTCCACTACCTCGACGGGACAGCCTTCGTCGAGCATCTGCCCGTAGCTGACCACATCGACGCGACGCCCGTTGAATAACGCCTTACCCGCAGGTCGCAGTTTCGTCAAGGTCGTGCCGACGTCCCCGAGTCGGACCAGCGGCTCCGTACCGCCGAGGGGCACGAACACGTCGTCAACCTGGACGGCCCCTCCTGCGGCAGTCGCGGCCATCTCGGCGGACGGGGCTGGAGGCAGGAACAAGCTGCGCACTCCCGGGATTCTCGGCAGATACCTGTTGAGCAGCCACGCCGCCGCCAGCGCCAGGGCCATGCCGCCGAAAACCACCTGCAGGCCGGTCTTCAAGCCCAGCCACGTGGCCGGCATCCGCGGGATAACGATCGGGCCCGGCTCGGCGGGAACAAAGGTGGCGATCAGCCCCACGGTGATGAAGATAATCCCCAGGATGCCCGCGACGCCAAAGCCGGGTATGACGAATATCTCAATCGTCAGCAAGCCGAGGCCGACGACGACGAGCAGAATTTCCCACACATCCGCCAAGCCTGTGAGGTATGGCGCGCCCAGGAAAATCAACAGAGCTATGAGGGCGACGATGGCTCCGACGAAATGGCCGGGGGCGTGAAACTCGGCGTAGATGCCCAGGGCAATCAGCATCATCAGGACGGTGCGGACGAAGGGGGAGCTGAGGAAGTCCGCGACGATCTCCGCCCAGTTCTGATCAAAGTGAATGATGTCGTCGATTATGTTGTAATGGGCGCGCAGCTCTTGCTCGTTGCTGATGATCGCCTTGGCGAAGCCGAAGGCCAGGGCCTCGGTTTGCGTCAGGGTGAGCAGATCGCGTTCCTCGACCACCGGTTGGCGAAGCTGGATGTCCGTGCCGGAGATGGGATCGTAGATGGTCTTGACCGGCTTCCACTGGTTGCCTTCCTGCGCCATCAACTCTTCCTTCTCGCGTTTGAGGACGAACCGGCGTTCGCCGTCGGCGGCGTTCTCCAGCCACCAAATCTCGTAGCCCAGGCGGACCATCGCCTCGCACAAGAGCGGGTCGTAGTTTCGCCGATGGGCGCTGTCGCGGAACTCCTTGAGGATCGGGCTTTCGGCCTTGGCTCGTTCGGTGCCGCCAAGCTCCTTGAGCCCTTCGGTTGGCGAGATGATGATCGGGGCGCAATCGCCGATCTTGCTGGCGCTGGACATGACCAGTTCATCACAAGCCAAAGCGATCAGCGAGCCGGCGGAGTAGGCCGACGGGTCGACCCAGGCGACGGTCTTCATGTCCGTCAGGTTCTTGAGATAGGTGCAGATGTCCAGCGCGCTGCTGGCCAAACCGCCCGGCGTGTCCATCTTGAACACAACCATTGAGGCTCCGGCTTGCCGGGCTTGATCCACTCGCCGCTTCATGCTGGTGAGGGTGATGTCGTTGATCTCGTCGGTGATGGGGACAATGGCCGCCCGGCGAGGCTGACTCGGCTGTGAGGCTGGCTGGTCGTCAGCAGCCCGCAGGCTTGCGCCTGCAATTGCGAGCAGACAGATGAGCGAAGCAGCCGCAACGACTCGCGGCGTCAGGAACGGATGACCAGGGGTGAGAAGCTTAATGTTCATATCATGCCACCGCCCGGTGTCGCGAATGATGCTGGGGCAACACCGGCCCTTGGCGTTGTATTCTATCACCCCGGCGGGAGGTTGCCCCTTCCTTGTCGCGACCCTTCTCCCGTCGATTGCTTTCACCTTCTGAATCAGCACTTAGGCGTCGACTTGGCTGCGATTACCCCCTTGGCCGAGACGGAGCGAGGAGTGGCGGTCGCGTCAGGCAACATAGGCCGGATTGCATACGTGCTTCTTGTTTGCGCAAACGGTCGCTTGCTACCCCATGCCCCCCTTTGTTAAACACTTGCCCGCCGGCTTGCCTCTGGGACGACACGGCACTAGGCTACCGAGCCTTGCGCCCGGGGCCTAAATTAACGACATGGCAAAGCCATAGATCATGATTGCCCTGCGGGAAGTCCGGCATATGGATTGCTACATCCCTGCGATACGCCCGAGCGAGTGCGAGTGCGTAATCATCGCATCGGCCGGGTGTTAGGATTTAGGGGTGGACGAGCCGATCCCACGGCGCTCGCAGGACGCGTTGGCAACTGCGTCTCGATCCGCACTACTCCGCCGCTCTGCAGAGCGTGCTGCCCGTCCACAGACAAGGGACCAAGGCACGGGAGGCCGGGAGCCCGGTTGTCGGGGGCTCTCCGACAGCGTTTCCGCAAAACCGTGTAAGGAACTACGATGAGCATCAGTCAGATCGCCAGGACCATCAGCGAGTCGGTCACACTTAAACTGAACGAGACGGCGGCCCTCTTGCGAGAGAAGGGCGATCCGGTCATCCACCTGGGCGGCGGGGAGCCCAAGAGCAAGCCGCCGCTGGACGCGATCGTCGGCGCGGCGGGTCTCTTGAACTCCGGAGAAGTCCGCTATACCCCCGCGGACGGCATACCGGCCCTCAAGAAAGCGATCATCCGGTACACCGAGGAGTACTACAACCGTGTGGCGGCCCCCGAGAACGTCATGGCCAGCGGCGGGGCCAAGCAGTCGATCATGTGCGCCCTCCAGGCGGTCCTGAATCCGCAGGAAGAGGTCATCTTCCCGGCTCCGTACTGGGTCAGCTACCCGGAGATGGCCAAGATGATCGGGGCGGTGCCCGTGCCGGTCCTGCCGGAGGACGGGACGTTCTATCCTCGCTTGAAGGATATCGAGCAGAAGGTGGGGCCGTACACCAAGGCGGTCATCATCAACAGCCCGAACAACCCGACCGGGGCGATGTACAGCGAGGAATTCATCGCCGAGATTGTGGAGTTTTGCGAGAAGCGTGACCTCTACCTCATCATGGACGACATTTACCACCGGCTGATCTTCGACGGCCGGCGGCCGATCAACTGCTGGCAGTTCGTCAAGGATAAGTCCGAGAACTCGAAACTGATCATCATCAACGGCGTCTCCAAGCAGTATGCCATGACCGGCTTCCGCATCGGCTGGGCGGTGGCCAACAAGAAGCTCATCAACGTGATGACCAACATCCAGTCGCACCAGACCTCCGGCCCTTCGGCGGTCTGCCAGGTGGCGGCTGTGGGGGCGATCAACGGGATGCAATCCAGCGTCGAGACCCTGCGGCTGACGCTGGAGAACAACCGCAATGTGATGATGCAGAAGCTGGCCACGTTCAGGGGGGTGCGTGCGTACAAGCCCGATGGAACCTTCTACTGCTTCGTGGATTTCAGCACCTACAACAAGGACTCGACCAAGCTGGCCAAGTTCCTGTTGGACAAGGTGCTGGTAGTGACCGTGCCGGGCATAGAGTTCGGCCTTCAGGGCCATCTGCGTTTGAGCACGTGCGGCACGGTGAAGGACATCACCGAGGGGATCGAGCGGATGAAGTGGGCCTTGGACCCGAACTCGCCGAACGAGTTGTACATAGGCAACCGGAAACTCATACGGGATTGGATGTGAGAAACGCCGAAACGCCGAAACGCCGAAAACCGAAAGTCGAAAACGGAGACGATGACGGCGGCGGTTGAAACTGAACGGCTAACAGCTTAGAGCTAACAGCTAATAGCTTCTGAAGGACCTCGACATGCCCAAGTACCTGGAATTCGACACGCCTGCGGGCAAGCAGGCCGCC
>CAYYBO010000380.1:0-4513 GCA_964470125.1 uncultured Planctomycetaceae bacterium
ACGACGCCCTCGCCCTCGCGGACGACTTGGTCCTGCCGGATAGGTCTGCTGCGATCGTACAAGTGATTGTGCCCGTTAAAGACCATGTCCACTCCGCATTCCTCAAAGACGCGGACGTAGGCTTCCTTCACGTAGGCTGCTCCTTCGGGACCATGCGCGCTGCCCGTGTAAAACGGGTGATGATAGTACACAATCTTCCATTGCGCGTCGCAGTGAGTCAGGGCTTCCCGCAGCCAGGGGGCCACGCTGGCTTGCATCTGCGTCTCCGAGATCGCCCCGCCGTGACGCTCCTGAATCCTGTTGCTGTCAAGGCCGACGAACCTGGCGTCTCCAAAGTCGAACCAGTAGTTTCGCTCCCCCGGGATCGCGCCTGGGCCGTTGTCCGGCAGCACGAAAATGTCCAGAAGCGGCTGCCCGAAATCCGTGACGCAGTCGTGGTTCCCCAGGACGGGCATGAATGGAATCGAACGAATCAGGGCTGCATACGGCTCAAAGAAGCTGGTGAAGTAATTCGAGGGATCCCCGTTTGACTGGTCGAGGTCGCCCGCGTGAATGACCAGGTCGGGCTTGCACTCTGCCATGACTTCGGCCAGGGCGTATTGTGAGTGGCTCCCCACGCCGGAGTCGCCGAAAGCGAGAAAACGAAACGGGCGCCCCCGTGGCGGCCTGGTCCGCACGGTGAAGGGACCGGCGACGGAGTGCCGCCAGCCGAGGAACCCGCGGTTCTCAATGGTGTACGCGTAGTCACCATCCTGTCGAAGACCGGGGAACGTCACTTCATAACGTCTGGCCCCGGGGACACACAGGCCCCTGAAGTCGCTGTGCGAGGCGTCTGCCACGTGGTCTACAAAGGCGGTTCGCGATTCTCCGTTTGCCCCCGTTAATGTGACCACGGCCATGGGGAAAGGCGACTTCATTTCCCAAACCACCACTAGCTCATCGGGGGCCGGAATCTGAACCATGGGCCCGGCAACGAGCTCCGGCCCTGTGTACGCAGCGACCGCGACGAGGGTACCAGCCGCAGCGACCAGGAGGATCAGGGTGTAGCACCAGGTTGGCACCCGACGGCGCGAGGGTGCTGGAGAGCCCGCGCCTTGAGCGGGAGGCGTCCCGCAGGATGAGTCGGTCATGACTGCTTCTCCGGCATGAGGCCTCCGAAGCAAGGCGGGCCGCAAGGGTTGCGCAAGTCTTGTACGCCCGGCGCCGGCTGCCGGCATGAGCGCTTCTGCGAAGCGATCCGCCGGAGGAAACTTGCTGCAAATTGCCTCCTGCGCCATCCGTCGTTCACGAGCGCCTGCTCCTTTGCCTTGTCGCGATCAAAACACCCGCCCGTCTCCGTCCTGCGCCAAAGTCTTGGACTGGCCTGATTCCCGCTGTGATGGATCGTCCTCTTCATTGCGCATGTTCGAAGCACGCCGGGAGGGCGAGGCTGCTGCCGGGCCGTTGCCCCCGTCAACCTCAGCGGGAATCGCTCTAAGTCTGGCCGCGGATTCGCGGAACGCTGCCTCTCCAATCGCGCACCAAAACGCCAAGCCCACGGGCATGAAGTAAAGCCGCGTGGGCCTGGGACGATTCAGAAGACCTCTATTATAGCAGGACTCGCTGTCCCTTCTGGGGCGGATTAGCCGCCCGATGCCGGTTGAGTAGTGGGCGCGGCCGGCGGCGGCTGAACAGGCTGCGGTGGGGGAGCCGGCGGAGGAATCGGCTGGTCGGAGACGATGCCCAGAAGCTCCACTTCAAACACTAGAACGGCCGACGGGGGAATCTTCCCCGTTCCCCGCTCTCCGTAACCCAAATCCGGCGGGATCAACAGCCAGCGCTTGCCGCCGACTTTCATGCTGCCGAGACCTTCCGTCCAACCCCTGACAACCCGGTTGAGCTGGAATTCACTCGGCTGCCCGCGGTCGACCGAGGAGTCAAACTTCGTACCGTCGACGAGATAGCCGGTGTAGTGTACTTTGACCTTGTCCGTCGGTTTGGGCGATGCACCCGTGCCGACGGTCACGTCTGCAGTCCACAAGCCGGTGCCGCTGACGCTGCCCGCCGCCGTGTCGGTGCCCTTGCCCTTGATGAACTCCAATCCCTTGTTCCACTGATCCTTGAACGCCTCCATTCGCTTCCTGGCCTCTTCTTCCTTCTGCCGTTGTTCTTCCGCGTCGGCGGCCTGGGCCGCGGCGATGGCCTCCTTGATGGTGTCAGGCTCGGCACGCGCTACCTTGTTGATCACCACGGGCTCGACAGGCACGTTCTCGTATCGCGCGACCGCACCCTCGGGTTGTGCATTCCCGGCGGTCGGCGCCGACTTGGTGGTGGTCGGGACCACTTTGATCCTGTCGACCACATCCATCCCCCCGATGACCTTGCCGAAGACGGCGTAAGCCGCGGGGTCCCGTCCGGCGATGTCGAGCTGGTGGTTGTCCTTCACATTGATGAAGAACTGCGAAGTGGCGGAATCAGGCTGCCCCGGCAGGCGAGCCATGGCGATGCTCCCCCTTACGTTCTTCAGGCCGTTCTGCCACTCGTTCTTGATCGGCGCCTTGGTCGCCTTCTCGACTATTTCCTTGTCGAAACCGCCCCCTTGGATCACGAAGTTCGGAATGACCCGGTGAAAGAGCGTGCCGTTATAAAACCCCGCGTCGGTGTATGCCAGAAAGTTCTCCACGGTGATGGGGGCCTTCTCCCGGTTGAGCTCGATAATGATGTCCCCCATTGTCGTGGACATCTTCACGTACGCCCGGTCGGCAATCTTGGGCTTGGCGGCGTCTTCCGGCTTCGGTGTGTCGGTTTGAGCCGCGGCCGGTTGAGCGGGCTCCGTTTGACCGGCGACCGGTTGATCTGCCGCCGGAGGTGCGCCAGACGGTTGTTGTTCGGCAAAGGCGGCGCCCGGCAGCCCGACGATGACCACCAATGCGCCCAAGGCGATCCACGACTGACCTTTCATGACGTTTCCTCGCTTTCTGGTTTACTTGCGGACATGGCAGACGTAGCCGCTGTCTGTCCATAATCAGGGCAATGAGGGTAGAGGCAATTCCCGGGGCTGTCAATTCCGCCGACAGGGTGCGACTCTTCCCGCCCGTTACCCCCGTCGCGACTGTTGGTTATCTCACGTTCGGCGATGAACGACGCGCTTGAGATCGCCCACAAAATCGACGCACGCCTCCCGCACGCAGGCCTCCCAGTCTGCTGCGAAGCGGCTGCGATACTGTGCTTGTTCGTGGGCGAATATGACCGATCTTCCCGCCGCAACCACAGCGCCGGTGCCCTCCTCGTTGAAGTAGGGCAAGAAGTCCGCGGCGGTGCCGCCTTGTGCGCCATATCCGGGAACCAGGAAGATGGACCGTGGCATCACCGTTCTGAGCCTCTCTGCATCTGCGCGATCGCGTGTCGCTACAACGGCGCCCACGGCTGAAAAGCCCCGCTCCCCGATCAGCGCCGGATCGTCGGCGAGAGCCGCAACCATCTCTGCTACGACTTCGTGAAATCTGCGCCCGTCGCCCGTCAGGACATCCTGAACGGCCGCGGCCGTTTCGTTCGATGTACGCACCAGCACGAAAAGTCCCTTGGCTTCCCGCTTCGCCACCTCCATGAATGGCTTCAAGCCGTCCGCGCCGAAGTACCCGCTGGCGGTCACCGCGTCTGCAGCGGCAGCGCCCGCCGCTCCTGCAAAGTCGGGATCGGCAAGCTGGGCCTTGGCGTACATCTCGGCCGAGTGGCCGACGTCGCCGCGTTTCACGTCCCCGATGACCAACAGGCCCCGGGCGGCGGCCTCGCCGATCAGATCGTGGTAAAGCTCGATCCCCTCTGCGCGATATGGCTCGAAGTACGCGGAATTGATTTTGACGGCCGGCACCAACTCGGCAATCGCGCCGATGACCCGCCGCCCGTATTCCCGGATGGCGCTGGCAATCGCCCCGAGATCACTGTGGCGGGTGATTTTGCCGTCTTCG
Organism: uncultured Planctomycetaceae bacterium; assembly: GCA_964470125.1. GTDB lineage: Bacteria > Planctomycetota > Phycisphaerae > UBA1845 > UTPLA1 > DATKKX01. The sequence goes on from CAYYBO010000380.1 coordinate 3,948, forward strand.
GTGATCTCCGGGGGCAGCCGCTCCAGAACCGGATCCAGCGCCACGACAGCCGGGCTGCCCTTCGCGACGGCGGCGTCGATCAGTCGATCCGCGAAGTTGCGCGCCAACCCAACCTCCCGACCGGAGAGCGCCCCTCCTCAAGCTCGGTTTGTCCGCAACCTGTCCCTTCCGCGTTCGCAAGCCGGGCCGGCGGCGGACGGATTTGTCCTGGGCTAGTCCTTTTTGATCGTGGTGTGGGACTTGCTCTCCGAAGCCGGCCGTCCCGGCGGATGCTCGTCGATCCCCGGTGCCGCTCCCTCCCAGATACCCCTCTTCGCGTCAATCCACTCCTTGCGCTCAACTTTCCCGCCGGAGTTCCAATGGACGTACACCGTCAAGTGCTCGTCCTCATTCTCGTATTCCCACGAATCGCCGCGATCGGCCGTGGGTGTACCCAGCGTGTGTTCAACTTCCAGCTTGGTCGACACGCCTTCCTTGATCATATCGAAGTTGTGCTTGGTCAGCTTGTTCTCGGCACAACCGACGAACATCACCAACAGGGCGAGACTCAGTGCAGCCAGGGCAAT
>CAYYBO010000381.1:0-4510 GCA_964470125.1 uncultured Planctomycetaceae bacterium
CTTGCGAAGTGACTCACCAAGACAACACAGAAGCCCGGCCCGCCGTCCCCGTTGACGGCACCAACTTCAGGTTCACCCGCCGGGATCAGTGTGCCGGACACCCACTCCCCCCGCTCGACATCCCAGCCCCGATCGCGCCCGTCCCCAGGGAGGAGGAGTCTGGGGCGGGCGTCGAACGGGTGCCTGGCGCCGCTTGGCAGGGTCTTCCACTCAATCTGCGCTTTGCATGAGCGGCATGTCATTGCTGCTCTCCCTGCCCGGCGGCAAAAGAGCCCGGTCGATGAACTTCAGAACCCGCTCCAGCCCCTTCGGGCAGAGATCCAGAACCCGGTCGATCTCCGCCGACTGATCCGGGCTGGGCCGCTCCTCGACCTTCCTGACAATCACTTGGTAGGACTCCACGTTGCGGGTTGCCCCGTAGTGATCGCACACCTTTGTCGTCTTGACTGCCATCAGCATCTCCAATCGCTTCTCTGATAAACCGCGATGCCGGTTGGAAATTAGGGCCGCTCTGATCCTCCGGCCTGCGGTAATGCAGGATCAGTGACTCACGGGCGCGGGTCATGGCCACGTATGCCAATCGCCGCTCCTCTCTATCCCCATCCAGATCCTTCAAGGCTTGCTTGGAAGGGAAGACCCCTTCGTTCATGTTGGCGACGACAACCACGGGCCACTCAAGGCCCTTGGCCGCGTGGGCGGTCAACAGCATCACCCGATCCCCAGGCCCAAGATCGTCCTGAGAATCACGGGTTCCGTACCAAAGGACGGCCGTTTTGACGTCCATTTTCGGGGCGATTTCTCGCCAAAATGTCACGCTCATGTCACGCTTGCGTAACGTTGCGGAGCAGAACAGGTCGGCGAACACGTCAGCATTCATTTGGCCCACCGATTGGTCCCTGAGCATCGAATCCAGCCCGGAGGACTTCGGAACCGAATCCAGATAGGCGAAAAAGTGAGAGCAGCCCTTGAGGTCGGCATGGGCGCGAAGATCGGCATAGGCTCTCGAACCAACCTTCAGATCGTCCCGAAGGCTCGCAAAGGCCAGATTGTCTCTCGGGTTCGTCATCAGTCGCATGGCGGCCAGCAACGACAGGAATGAATCACTCTCACACACATCGAAGGCCGCGCCGACCCGATGGACGGGGATGCCCGCATCTCGAAAGACGGATTCCAGCCGCCTCAAGAGCCGATGGCTACGGGCCATAACCGCCATCTCTTGCGGCTGATACCGAACCAATAAGGCGTTCGCCATGCGGGCCAGATCGTCAGACCGGCCGGTAATGACCTGCACATTCCCTTCCCGCCCAGTGGAGCAGGACATGGGGGCGGCCAGCATATCCCCGTTGTGATGGATCAGGCGGTTGGCGGCCTCGACGACCCGTCTGCCGCTTCGGAAATTCTCCTGTAGGTCGATGATTTCAGCGTTGGGATGCCGCTCGGTCATCAGATCGGGACGGGCGCCGCGGAAGCGGTAGATAGAGTTGCAGGTGATCATCCCATCCTGGATGTACGTGTGGTGTTTCTCGACATCCAGGGAATAGACTGGACCCTCATACCGTTCGTGTTTCTTAGATGTGATTGACAGCCATCGAGATCGTTTGTTTCCAAACGGCACCGGAACCATCATGAGATTTGGGACTAGATTCGATGCCGTCACTTCCATACACGTTGACCGGCCGCGTTTTTTCTGGGCAGAAGAGTCCCAAATTGGATCTTCTTCTGTCAGGCCAAACATTCCGAGACAACAGCGTGCTCGTTGTTCCTGCTGGCCCTGATCAAGCGAGTTAAAGAATAGGTCGATCGCCTCCTTGGTAATATGATTTGCGCCGTTGACTGGCCAGAATGGCATTGTCGGCAAGCCATACTGTGTCGACACAAGCGATTCAATCACAGAAGCCCTGGTACGGTCTATGGCGGGCTGTAGAATCCACACGGCATCTGCCCGCTCAATTGCGGCTCTGCGGGCCAAGTGGAACCCCCCGTGCTTATCAAAGAGCTGACACCAGCCAACCCTCCAACGTACACCCTTTCGCATTAGGTAGACAACCGTGATCTTGCGATCGTTTTTCACCCACTTAACCCACCATCTGTGGTTTGGAGTACAGCTAGTTGATCTCGCGCCAGCCGTAATTGTGATGATCGTTCCTCGAAAATGGCGAGATGACACCTTTATCCTGAATGGCACCTGACGCCCAAGAACGATTTGGCTACGCCTAGAAAACGTGAGGACATGATCACCGTCTTTCAGATCCTCAATCGGGACTCGTCCAGAAGGAGTCTCAACCATTGATCCAGGCGGTGCGCACTGCCTTCGATCCCCGACGCCGAAGAACTCGGCCGGCGGGCAGAACCGGGCGTGCAGGTCGAACTGGACCTCATCGGTATCCTGGATCTCATCGACCAACACCGCACGGATTCTGTGCTGCCATTCATTCCGAGGAGCGACGAATTCATCCAGCAACCGTTTGGCTTCCGCCAGGATCAAGCCGAAGTCCAACGCGCTCATCGACCTCAGTCGAGCATGGTACTCGCGCATGATTCGGATACAGGCTTCCATCTGCCGGTTCTCGCGGAAGACAGGGAATCGTCCGCTGGAGTAGTATGAGCCTATGGCTCGGCTGATCTGATCGAAGGACAGGCCAATCCTGTAGTTGTCCCCAATGCGATAGCCCAGATCGACGCACACTTGCCCCAGCACCTTCACCGAATCGTTCTCAGTGATGACTGACACTTCGTTCTGATATCCGAGCAGTTCAAGATGGCTGCGGACGATGCTCAGGCTGACCGCGTGGAACGTGCCGATCAGCATAGGCCGCAGTTCAGCGGTGGTCTTGCGGCCCCAGAATTCCTCAAGGCGTTTCTGGAGCCGGTCCCGAACCTCTCCGGCCGCTTTCCGGGTGAACGTCAGGACCATGATCTCCGATGGGCTGCGCCCCCGGTCACGAATGAGATGCACACATCGCTCGACAAGCACCCGCGTTTTGCCGGAGCCCGCCCCGGCGAGGCAGAGGACGTCTGTCGATTCGGTGGTCACGGCTCTTTGTTGGGCTGGCGTCAAGTTCATGATGCCACCTCGTCCGGATTGCACTGAACGACGTGCCAGCCTTCGCTTTCCCCCACGGCCACTTCCATACCCCGCTGGCAAGACGCCACAATGACGTTGGACATGGTTTCCGACGCGAACACCAGCCCATCCACTAGATGCTCGGCAGCGTAGGCGTCCAGTTCGGCCGCCTCGATCAGCAAAACCTTCAGGGGCGGATCGGCCAGCCGCGTCATGGCATAGGCCAGGGCGGCGTAGAAAATCACCGCCTCACCACCGGACATGGCGTCAATCGAAACCTCTCGTTCTCCATCACCCATACCAAGATCGAAGATCGGCGTGCCGCGATGGTTCTCCAGCTTGCAGTAGGCCGATACATCGCCCGCCCCACACGCAGCAAAGAATTGGTCGATATGGCTCAGGATCGGCTGAACCATCTCAGCCATCAGCCGCTCGCGAACACCACGAACGGCCTCCATCCCGGCCTTGGCGATCTCATGGCACACTCGCTGCTGTTCGGCCTTGGCGATTGAGCGATTCAGTTCCGCCCCGAGATTCGAGTATCGGATCAGGGCCTCAATGTTCTCTTCGGTGGCCCGCAGTTGCCCGCGCAGGGCTGTTTCGCTGGTCTGCAATTCGGCCAGCGGAACCTGACCGCCTTCGGCCTCGACGTCGTTCAGCTTCTTCTCTAGGTCGATCCGCCGGTTGTCCAGGGATTCAAGCTGGGACGCCAAGGCGTCGATGGATTTGTCTCGTTCGGCCAGCCGGGCGCGAATGGTGTCTGCGTCCTGTCGAAGCTGCCGGACCTTGCCCATCGCCTCATCATTGGCCCAGCGCTGTTGGAGCAATGCGTTGACGTGCTCGGAGTACGCCGCCTCAGTGGTGGCAACCGATTCGTCGCAGGCGGAAGCGTCGGCCTTGTACTTCGCCAAGAGATCGCCAGCGGCAACGAAGCTGAGTCGGTCATTTTCAACCTCGTTACGAAGCCGGTCAATCAGATCAGGGTCCGCGTTCCTGTGACAGATCGTCAGCAATTGTTCAAGCTGGACCGATCCACCGACGCCCATGTACTGAAGCTCTTTGACGAGTCGCGTGGCTTCAACCCAATCGCTCGACTCGGCGGCCTTCAGTAGTGACTCCGCTTGCCGCAGAACCGATTCATATCGCTGGGCTTCCAGACTTACCTGTTCGCGCAACGCATTGGCTTTTTCGCGGTTCTTGCGAGCCGTGGATATGGCGGCTTCGAGAACCGTGGACTGATCGTCCATCTCGGTCAGCGTGGCCGCCAGATCATCTGCCTGTTGCTCAAGCCCCAAAGCCTCGGCCATCTCCGCCGCAGGGTCAACGCCGCAAACAATACCCTGTTGATGCTTGGTCCGCTCGATCTGCTCGCGACAGCGGGCAAGTTCCTGATGGAGCGAACGGCGGGCCGACTCTTTCCCCAGTTGGACGCCGATCTGTTTAAGG
>CAYYBO010000382.1:0-4487 GCA_964470125.1 uncultured Planctomycetaceae bacterium
CAGAGCGCCCCGGGCGAGGCCGGGGACAACTTGACCTGGACCGAGGTGGTCTCAGGATAGTCAACCCTCGCCTTGATCGACTCGGGAATGTAACCCTTGGCCTCCACCACGCACTCGACCTCGCCGGGCTTCAAGCCGGAAATCGTCTCACCGATCTTCCCCTCGCCCTGCTCGTGGACGCGAACAGTCGCTCCCTCCGGGGAGCCCTGCACCAGAAGGCGTCCGCCGACCAGGCTACGAAGTTCATCCTCCCACCTTGATAAATCCGGACCTTCCTGCGGGCATTTTCTCGCCTTCTCCAGTAGCCCTATTGCGGCGTCCCACTTCTTCTCCGCGGCCGCCGCTCGTGACTGATCGATCAGCGCCTTGCCCTGGGCCTTCTTGGCCTCGTCGATGTTCCCTGACTGGGCGTATTTCCCAAGCTCCTCGGCTTCCGCGAGGAGCTTCTCGGAGAAGGCCGAGTCGCCCTCCTTGATCGCGGTGTCAGCCTTCTGCAACAACTCGTCGCGGTGGGCTCTCGCGGCGGTCATGATCGCCTTCTCGATCTCAACGCCGTTTTCGTGGGGCAGGCCGTGCTGACGAGCCTTGTTTAGGACGAACTCGGCGTCCTTGTACTCGTGCTTGGAGAGACAGTCCTTGACTTCCTCCGCCGCCTGGCTTGCCAGTGCCGTGGTGATCTGCTTCTCCAGGTCGAGGCGGATTTGGTCAGGCAAGCCCTTTTCATTCGCCTTCTGCACGGCCAGGATAGCGGCGTAGACCTGCTTCTTAGAAATAAGGTCTGTCACCTCGACCGTCGTGCGCTGGGCTAGGGCCGTCTTAATCTCCTTGTCGAGATCAACGAATACAGCCTGGGGCAGTTCCTTCCGTGACGCCGTCTCCAGGACCATGCTGGCCTCGGAGAGCTTCTGCTGTTGAAGCAGGTCCGCCACCTCTTGCCTGGTGGTTTGGGCGAGGGCATCCACCTGGGCCTGCCGCTCGGCTATCCGGGCGGCTTCCTCGGCCCGAGCCCGATATACGAACCAGAAGATGCCGCCGACGATGAGCACGATCACGGTCAGGACGGCCCCGAACTGCAGCAACCACCTTTGGTGCCACATTCGCTCCGACTGATCCATGACCTCTCGACTGGGTTCGAGCAGCCGCTGGGGCCCCATGGCCTTGAGAACCATCTTGTCCAGTTTCTTTTCGTCCGGCGACACTTGCCTGGCCATTACGTGAGCCTCCTTGAGTCTCCGCCGCACCGTGTTGCTGCTCTAGACATGCGATGAAGAGCGACGACAGGCATTATCCACAAAAAGATGGCCTATTTCAAGAGCGACCGCCGCCGGGATCGAAAGAGGCGCGAACACAACCTGCTGAATACCGGCGTGGTGATCAGGCTTCGCTGTGTCGCCGGATCTGGTCGCCGGGCAGACCGATGTTGCCATGCCCAAGGTCAGACGCATTCTTCGCGGCCGAGGGTCCGTCCTCGCCTCGCCGCGCTCAACGATGACGCCGGGGACAGAAGCGTCCCAACTGATTTGATCCGACGACTCCCTACATCCCGGCCGGCTGGCAGGCGGCGAGGGTAGGCGGCCGTAACCTAATGAGCACACGATAATTATGGATCGCAATAATCTGGCTGTTGTACGGCTGCTGCGGCGTACACTCCATCGCTTGGTCCGTCACCAAGCCGCCCGCACCAAGGCGGTGATCCCAGCAACTTGAACGAGCTATCCTCACGCCCAACGTCCAGTCCCGGGCGAGCGTCCCCGATTCCCGCAGCGTCACCGCGCCTAGTCAGCCGCGCTGCCAATACTGAAAAACAGCATGGCGTCCCTTTCGGTGTGCTCCTCCGGCGTGTATAGTTCCCGCCCGGATCAGATGTGTCCGCCGCATGTCGGCCAGCGCGGGGCCGGGCGGGGGCATGAGCAGGGGTTGTTTCGCGCCGTCTGCCAAGCGAGCAGCGTGCGGATGTGCTTGGCCCGATGGGACGAAATGGCGGAAGCAGGCATGTTTCGTCGTTTGACTTGCCGGCGTTCACTACTGGCAGCGATCTGCGGCGCGGCGGCGCTTGCGTGCATGATGGGTCTGCGCCAGCAGCGCGACGACCAGTCTGTTTCCGGTCCGCCCGTCAAGACCGAAGGCCGGGTGATAGATCGCGTTGTCTTCGAGGGATTGCAAAGCGTTGATTTGTCGTTTGCCCAGAGCACGGCCCGCGTCACGCCCGGCAGCCTGTGGAGCCGCGACGAGATCGCCGCCGCCTGCGCCAGGCTGGCGGCCACCGGCAAGTTCGAGGGCAGCCCCTACGCCGAAGCCCGGGAGGAGAACGGACAACTCGTCCTCGTCTTCGCCGTCTTGGAACGCCCGTTCGTCCAGCAGATCGACTTCGTGGGCAACAAGAAATTCAAGGCGGGGGACCTCCTGGGAGTCACCGAGCTCTCCGTCGGATCGCCGATCAGCGACTTCACCATCAATCAGGCCCAGCAGGAGATCGAGCGGAAGTACCGGGAGGCCGGCTACTATCACACCATCGTGGAAGTGGATCGCGACGTGCTGCGCGACGAACAACGGGTACTGTTCCGCATCTCCGAGGGTCCGCGCATCAAGGTTCGGAAGATCGTGTTCGAGGGCAACAGCGCTTTCGGCGATTTCCTCCTGAGCTCGAAGATCGAGACCTCGACCTACGTTTGGATATTCCGCACGGGGGCGTTCTCCGACGAGACCGCCCAGCGCGACGCCGCGGCCATCAAGAAGTACTACTCCGACCGGGGCTACCTGAACGCCCGAGTAGGCTATCGCATCGAGTTTCCCAATCCTGCCGACGAGTCTTATCTGGTCCTGATCTTCCAGATCGAGGAGGGCCTGCAGCACATCATCAAGTCCGTTACCTTGAGCGGCAACACCGTCTTCGAGGACGACCATCTTGGGACCATTTTGAAGTCGGCCGTCGGCAAGCCGATTGACGCCGACATTCTGGAGGAGGACCGCAAGCTCATTCTCGACGCATACGGGGCCATCGGCTACATCTACGCCGAGGTGGGCATGCCGTACACGTTCGACGTCGAGGACGGCTACGTCAACCTGAAGGTGCAGATAAAGGAAGAGCAGCAGTACCGCTTCGGCCGGATCGACATCCGGGGAAATCAGCACACCAAGGACAAGGTGATCCGCCGCGAGCTTCGATTCTTCCCCGAGCAGCTTTACAACACCGTGGACGCCAAGAAGGCCGAGCGGCGTCTGGTCGAGACGGGCCTTTTCAGCGAAGCGACCATCACCCCGCAAGGCTCCACGCCCGCCGTTCGCGACGCGCTGGTTGACGTGGCCGAGGCCAGCACCACCAACATCCTTTTCGGCATCGGCGTAACCAGCAACAGCGGCCTGGTCGGCTCGGTCACCCTGGAGCAGAGAAACTTCGACATTTTCGACTGGCCCCGCGACAGCAAGGAGTTTTTCAAGGGTAGATCCTTCCGCGGCGCCGGACAGACGCTCCGTTTGAGCGTCGAGCCCGGCACCGAACTGACCCGCGGCCGGATCGACTTTCGCGAGCCGTATCTGCTCGATCAGGACGTCGGCTGGGGGATTGGGGCGTATCTATTCGAACGCGGCCGCCGGGAATATGACGAGCGGCGCATCGGCTTCTACACCAGCTTCGACAAGCGCTTCCGCGAGGGGCCGCTCAAGGACTGGTCCGCGGAAGCGGCCTTCAAGTTCGAGCAGGTGAAGATCGACGGCATCGAGTGGAACTCGGCGGACGAGATCAAGGAAGACGCGGGCAACAGCTGGCTGACCAGCATCAAGGGCACGCTGGTGCGGGACACCACCGACAGCCGCTGGCTGCCCAGCGAAGGCAACCGCCTGCAGATCGCGTGGGAGCAGTTCGGGGCCATGGGCGGGGATTACAGCTTCAGCAAGCTGACCGGCAGCTTTGACCAATACTGGACAGTCAAAAAAGACGTCTTTGACCGCAAGCACATCGTGGCGGCGGGAGGCAGCGTCGGTCAGATCTTCGGCGACGCCCCGGTCTTTGAGAAGTTCTACGGCGGCGGCATCGGCTCGATCCGCGGCTTCGAGTACCGAGGCATCAGCCCGCGCGCCGGCTGGCGCGATGACCGGGTCGGCGGCGACTTCATGCTGCTGGCCAACACCGAGTATTCATTCCCGCTTGTCGGCAAGACCCTTCGCGGCGTGACCTTCCTCGACATGGGCACGGTGGAGGACAACTTCGGCATCAGTTCTTGGCGAGCGGCGGCCGGCGTGGGCGTCCGGCTCTACATCGACTACTTCGGCCCTATCCCACTGAGCTTCGACCTTGCCTTCCCCATCGGCAAGCAGAGCGAGGACGACACACAGGTATTCAGCTTCTCCTTCGGCACGACTTTCTAAGACCGGCCCGGCACCCTGGAATACGACCGAGCTCCAGGACCCCGGCATCCATGCGGCAGCCTGCTTCGACGCAGGGCTAATTCGGCATCGCTCCGCGGTGCGGGAGACAATTCAAGAGCAAA
>CAYYBO010000383.1:0-4476 GCA_964470125.1 uncultured Planctomycetaceae bacterium
AGCTCTCGCGGAGAGGTGTGCGTCATGCGAATGGATCGGTTCACCATCAAGGCTATTGAGGCGATTCAGAACGCCGAGCGGCTCGCTCAGGACAACGGGCACGGCGAGCTGACGCCCGTGCATTTGTTGGCAGCGTTGGTCGGCTCGGGTGGCTCGACGGGCGGCGCGGGGCGTGCCGGGACACCGATGCGCGGCGGGTCCGTACCCAACGGCTCGTCCGGCGGCAATGGCGGGCCTGGAGGGATCGTCGTGCCCGTGCTGGAGAAGGCCGGGGCGTCGGTCAATCAGATTCGCTCCATCGTGCAATCCGAGCTTGGGCGGCTGCCGAAGGTCTCCGGCGGGTCGCTGGCCGCCAGCCGTGAGTTTCAAGAGGTTCTGCAGACCGCCGAGGCCGTCGCCGAGCGGATGAAGGACCAATACGTCTCCACCGAGCACCTGCTGCTCGCCCTGGCGGAGGTCAAGAGCGAAGCCAAGGAGGTCCTGACCGTCAGCGGGGCAGACAAGGATGCCATCCTCACGGCACTCAAGGAAGTCCGCGGCGGGGCGGCCGTCACCTCGCAGAACCCCGAGGACACCTTCCAGGCCCTCGAGCGCTACGGTCACGATCTGGTGGCGATGGCCCGCCAGGGCAAGCTGGACCCGGTGATCGGCCGCGACGAGGAAATCCGCCGCGTCATGCAGGTCCTGGCTCGGCGGACCAAGAACAACCCCGTGCTAATCGGCGAGCCTGGGGTGGGCAAGACGGCGATCGTGGAGGGGCTGGCCCAGCGAATCCTGGCCGGTGATGTGCCGGAGGCATTGAAGGATAAGCGGGTCGTCGCCCTGGACATGGGGGCGCTCATCGCCGGGGCGAAATACCGCGGCGAGTTCGAGGAGCGTCTGAAGGCCGTCGTCCGAGAGGTCGTCGAATCCGCCGGGCGGGTGATCCTGTTCATCGACGAGCTGCACACGGTCGTCGGGGCGGGCGCCGCCGAAGGGGCCGTCGATGCCGGCAACCTGCTTAAGCCGGCCCTCGCCCGTGGCGAGCTTCGCTGCATCGGCGCGACCACCCTCGACGAATACCGCAAGCACATCGAGAAGGACAAGGCCCTGGAGCGTCGCTTCCAAACCGTCTACGTCGGCGAGCCGAGCGTCGAGGACACCATCGCCATCCTTCGCGGCCTCAAGCCTCGCTACGACGCCCATCACGGCGTCCGCATCCAGGATGCCGCCCTCGTCGCCGCTGCCACGCTTTCCTACCGCTACATCGCCGACCGCCACCTGCCGGACAAGGCCATCGATCTGATTGACGAGGCCGCCAGCCGCGTGCGGATCGAGAACGATTCGATGCCCGCCGAGTTGGACGAGCTTCGCCGACGAATCATGCAGCTTGAGATCGAACGCGAGGCGCTGAAGAAGGAGAAGGACGACGCCAGCCGCAAGCAGCTTGAAGGAGTGGAGAAGCAGCTTGCCGACCTCAAGGAGAAGAACGCCGCCCTGACCGCCCGCTGGGAGAACGAGAAGAAGGCCCTGGAGACGATCAAGGAGGTCAAGCAGCAGCTCGACGCCAAACAGACCGAACTCGACGATGCCCAGCGCCGCGGCGAACTTGAACGCGCCGCCCGCATCCGCTACGGCGAACTGCCCGGCCTAGAGCAGGCCCTCGCCGACCGCGAACAGAAGTTCGTCGAACTCCACCGCGACGGCGGCGGCATGTTGCGCGAGGAAGTCACCGCCGAGGAGATCGCCGAGATCGTCAGCAAGTGGACCGGCATCCCCGTCGCCAGAATGCTCGAAGGCGAGAAAGAGAAGCTGCTCAGGATGGAGGAGCGGCTGCACGAGCGCGTCGTCGGGCAGGACGAAGCCATCAGGGCCGTGTCGGACGCCGTCCGCCGAAGCCGCGCCGGCCTCGGCGACTCCAACCGCCCCATCGGCTCGTTCCTCTTCCTCGGGCCGACGGGCGTCGGCAAGACGGAGCTTTGCAAGGCCCTCGCGGCCTTCCTCTTCGACGACGAATCGGCCTTCATCCGCATCGACATGAGCGAGTTCATGGAGCAGCACAGCGTCGCCCGACTCATCGGCGCCCCGCCGGGCTACGTCGGCTACGAGGAGGGCGGCCGGCTGACCGAGGCGGTGCATCGCAAGCCCTACAGCGTGATCCTGCTCGATGAAATCGAGAAGGCCCACCGCGACGTGTTCAACGTGCTGTTGCAGGTCCTCGACGACGGCCGCCTGACCGACGGCCACGGCCGCACCGTGGACTTCAAGAACACCATCATCGCCATGACCAGCAACATCGGCAGCGAGTACATCGCCAACCTGGCGGCGAGCGCGCCAGCCCCGCGCGGCCACGATGAGGTAGCGTCGGCCCCCCGTGGCCGACGTGCCGACGAGCCCCGGACTTCAGTCCGGGCGGCCCCCGAAACACCAGCGGCATCAAATCGCGGCAAGGAGGGCGACACCTCTCGGGAGGGCGGCGCTTCTCGGGAGGGCGAGGCTCCCGCCGAGCCGTCCTCCGAACCCGACGCCGCTTCCCAATCCGCCGTGCTCGACCTTGAAATCGAAATGCGCGTCCGCGAGGAACTGAAGCGTCACTTCCGCCCGGAATTCCTCAACCGCGTGGACGAGACGATCATCTTCCACCGTCTGTCGCAAGCCGACCTGGTCAAGATCGCCGAAATCCAAATCCGCCAACTGCGCCAGCGTCTCGCCGACCGCGAGATGACGCTCACCCTCAGCAAGCAAGCCGAGACCAAGCTGGCCCACGACGGCTACGACCCCGCCTACGGCGCCCGCCCGCTGAAGCGGCTGATCCAGCAGGAGATCGAGAACCCCCTGGCCCGCCGCATCCTCTCCGGCGACTTCGCCCCCGGCGACAACATCACCATCGACGTGAGCGGAGAGGTGTTCACGTTCGGCAAAGGCGGCTGAGCAGGCGTGCCAATCGACTGAGCACCCGGCTCCTGCGATATTGCCGTTGAAAGCGACCTTGGATAGGATAAACGCGCCGGTCGTGGCCGAGGGTTCGAGATTCCCAGAGGTGGTGCAGTATGGATACGTTGACCTTCATTTCATGCCTCGTCGCGTCGCTGGTGTGGCCGGTAGCCATAGTCTCGCTATCGCTGGTTTTTCGGCGACACTTCGTGCAGTTGCTGGGGTCCGTTCGGAAGCTCAGACTTGGCGATGTTGAAGCAGACTTTACCAAGGTTATTGCATCGGCGAAAAGTGCGCGAGCATACCGCAAGATCACGGGGCATCGAGTATCACCAGATAATCCCAACGAAGGAAGCATGACGCTGGAGCGCTTCGTGACTCAGGAACTGTCTGCTGCTGAGCGACTCATCATGGTGCTATGCTACTACGAGGCTCTGACTGATGCGCAAATCGCTGACACGCTCGATTTGCCTGAGAATAGGGTAACGCAGATACGAGATGCGACGCTGCGCAAGCTGAATGAGTGGTGCCGCTCACACTGAGACAGATTGCTTCTGGAAACGGCTACGCCGGACCACAATCCCACAAGCCGAGGACACAATCCCCGGCGCTCCATACCAGTTTCTTCAGCAAGCGCGGAAGGAATGGCAGATGGAAGCAACAGCGGGGAAGGAGCGAGTTGAGACACGCCAAAGCCGCAGGACGACGCATTGCTCTGCCCGGTGGCGGTACCCAGTCTTGCCTCGCCCGCTAAGGACGGAACAGGCGTCCGCGCGCCGAACCCGCCGACTTGAAATCGCAACTTGCGATACCAAGTTCGACCTGGGGCGGCCGTCGGACTCCCCCCAACGCCTTTACCGAGCAAGGCGTGGCGATGCTGTCCAGCGTGCTTCGCAGCGAGCGAGCCGTGGCGGTCAACATCGAGATCATGCGTGCCTTCGTGCGTCTGCGGCAGGTCCTCGCCGCGCACACGAACCTGGCGAGACGACTTGAAGCCCTGGAAAGGGCGTTTGCGAACAAGACCAAAGAGCACGCCGCCCACATCAGGCAGATTTACCAACTGCTGGACGAGTTGATGAAGCCAGAGGAGCCGCAGACGCGGGGGAAGATCGGGTTCATGAGCGAGGCAAAGAGAGAGGATTGACGGAGGACACCGGAATCACACCCGCTACGGCGCCCGCCCGCTCAATCGCCTGATCCAACAGGAAATCGAAAACCCCCTCGCCCGCCGCATCCTATCCGGCGACTTCGCCCCCGGCGACAACATCACCGTGGACGTGAGCGGCGACGTGTTTACGTTCGGCAAAGGCGGCTGAGCAGGCGTGCCAATCGACTAAGCACTCGGCCCTGCGACCTTGTAGTCAAAGGCGATACGTTTGACCGCCTCGGCCTTCGTCGAGTTCTCAAGTCCGGACGGGATGCCGAAGTTGCGGCGGAAGCCGCGTTGGCTTACGATCCTTAAGCCCCTTTGGCTCACGGCCTGAGCCACTCGTCTCAGCCCCGTGAACTAGTGCCACCGATCACTTCAAAACCAGCCACTGATTATCACTTCAAAACCGGCCA
>CAYYBO010000384.1:0-4463 GCA_964470125.1 uncultured Planctomycetaceae bacterium
ACCAGCGTCTCCACCTCGTCGTCGTAGTTGTCGGCCACCTTCATGAGCATCTTGTCGAGATCGCCGGTCTCCTCGCCCACGTCCACCATGTTGACTACCAGGGCATCCACGACTTTGGCGGCCTTGAGCGGGGCCGCAAATGATTCGCCCTCGCGGATGGAGTCGTGAACTTTGCCCAAGGCCATGACGAACACTTCGTTGCCCGCGGTGTCCTTGGTGATGGTGATGGCCTCGAGAATCGGAACGCCGGCGGCGATAAGGGTCCCCAGAGTCCGGGTGAAACGGGCCACCGCCGTCTTGCCGATGATTGAACCCAGAATGGGCACCTTCAGTACGACTATGTCCATGGCGGTCCGCCCGGCCTTGATCTGCCGTGTCAACTTGAAAAGGATGAACAGGAGAACCGGCGAGACAAAGATGTACGCCCACCCCGGGATGAGCATGTCGGCCTCCCTGCCCGAGGCGTCCGTCGTCTTTCCGACCATGAAGTCGGACATGGCCAGCAGCATCTTGGTCGGACCCGGCAGTGATGCCCCGAAGTCAATGAATATCTGCTTGAAGTTGGGCACCACGAAATACATGATGGCTGCCACGATCAGCACGGCGAAGCCGACCACCACGCATGGATAAATCATCGCCCCGATGACCTTGCGCTTGAGCCGCTGGGCCTTCTCCATAAACTCGGCCAGACGCTGCAAGATGACATCCAGTACGCCGCCCGCCTCGCCGGCCGCGATCATGTTGCAGTACAGCCGGTCAAACGCCTTCGGGAAGCGGGCCATGGCTTCGGAGAGGGTGGCCCCGCCCTCCACGTCCTCTCCCACGTTTCGGAGAGCCACGCGCATGGAACCGGGTTTCTGCTGCTGTTCAAGAATCCGCAGCGATCGCAGAATCGGCAGGCCGGCGTCCATGAGAGTGGATAACTGCCGCGTGAACTGGGTCAGTTGCTTGGTTCCAACCTTCCCGACGTTGACCCGCCTCTTCTTCGTGGCGCCGACGGCGGTGGTGACCTTCTTCGCTCCCCCCTTTTGACGAACCTTGGTCGGGAAGTAGCCAAGGCCGCGGATCTTGCCGATGGCCTCCTCCGTGTTTGGTGCTTCGATCTCGTCCTTGACTTCCTGGCCGGCGGCGTTCATCGCCTCAAACTGGAACGTCGGCATGGCTGTTCACTCCATCTTCGAACCGCCGCTGTCTCCGGCGGCCCGAACAGAACAGGTCGGAAGACGCCCTCGGTGGCGCCAGGCCGCCCCTGGCAAGCCTCGGTTTACACCCTTCAGAATGCGCAAACGCGCATTCACCCACCGCGGACATCGGACCTCTATTGGCATGGAATTATTTACGCGGCCAATGTGTCTGCCCACTGTGATGCGGCACCGAAAGGCGGCCGGCGTGGTCGGTTAGAGCACGATCACCCGCCCGCTCGACATATGCCCCGCTTGTCCCCTTCTCCGTATAATGCGGCTTGGAAAACGAGGGCTTGGCCGCCCAAACAGAGAGGATTGGCGTGTCATCATGTCGATGAACAATGCGACGTCGCGTGTCTTTCTTATCGGCAACGCCCGCAAACCGGGCGTTTCCGAGGCGTTTAATCGGTTAAAGAGCTGGCTACAGGCCCGGGGCGTCCTCGCCGGAGCCGACCTTAGCGGCCACCCCGAATCCATTAACGACGCAGATCCCGACCTCGTCATCGTCCTCGGGGGCGATGGCACGCTGCTCTCAGTGGGTCAGGCCCTCCGCCACCGGCAGGTGCCGATCGTCGGCGTCAACCTCGGCAAGCTGGGCTACCTCGCCGATTTTGCCGCCGAGGAACTCGAGCACGATCTTGACCGCATCCTGAGTGATTCCGGCCTGGTCAGCAGGCGAATGATGCTGGATGTTGCGGTGAGCCCGCCGACCGGCGACTCGTGGAACGGCATCGCCCTGAACGACTGTGTGGTTCGCGTGGGCCATCCGTTCCGCACCGTCGCCCTGGCCCTGAGCATCGATGGCAGCCCCGTCACAACGATCGTCAGCGACGGGCTGATCGTCGCTACGCCGACCGGCTCCACCGCTCACAACATGGCCAGCGGCGGGCCGATCGTCCAGCCGGACGTGGATGCCATCGTGCTGACTCCGATGTGCCCTCATTCAATGACCCACCGTCCCGTGGTTCTGGGTCCCGACGCCGAGGTCGGTATCGCCGTCCATCCGGCGGGCGAGGGAGCCTCGATCGTCCTCGACGGCCAGACAGTGCGGCCGCTGCCGGGGGGAGAGCGAATTGTCGTCCGCAAGTCCCAGTGGACGTTTCAACTTGTCCGCAACCCGCGGCGGAAGTCGTGGGAGACGCTGATCCAGAAGCTCAAGTGGGGGCAACCGCTCGCTGAGCCGACACCGAGTCGTCCGTGAACAGCTTTGGCGAAAGGAGCTCCAAAATTCGCGCGTGCCCAGGCCTCGGCTTGGAGTCAGCGTCGCGCCGGCTGATGGCCGGCGCGAGCACCACGCCTCGCAGCAGTACCGCCTGGTTGGCGGCGGGGCTTCTCTTTCTCTTTACGACCGCGCTCGGACTCCTCTCCGACGGCGCCTACCACGATGACGACCTGGCCCACTTCCTCATGGCTCGGTGGGCTCGGTGGTTTCCCGAGTACCTGCTGCACTTCTGGGGCCGGCCGGGCTTTACTGCGCCGATGGCGGCGGTGGCGTGGATCGGGGACTCATCCATCGGCTGGCACGCGGCCCGGTTGCTCTCGGCCGCAGTGACCGCTCTCTCGGCCCTGGCCGCTGCAAGAATGGCCGAACGACTGGGTATTCGCCGCCCGTGGCTCGTCGTGGTTGCCTGCTACCTGCAGCCCTTCAACACCCTCCTCGCCTGTACGACGCTCACGGAGAACTTCGCGGCGTTGTATCTAGTCCTGGCCGTGGGCGCCTTGTGTCGCGGATGCCCGCTCCTCGCATCGCTGGCGTTTTCACTCGTTCTCGTAACACGTCACGAAATGGCCGTTCTTTGGCCGATTTGGGTGATTGCCGTGTGGGCGGTTCGTTGCGGATGGACTCGACGCGCGGGGGCCGTCGCCGCCTCGATCTGGGCGCCGCTTCTGCACAACCTGCTCTTTGGCCTGTTCCTGGGCGAATGGCCGATCAGCATGTTCTTCCTGCCCCGAGGCTCCACCGAGTTTACACCGACGGGCGTGTTCAGCTATGTGCCGCAGGCGATGCTTGCCGTGCCGCCGATCATTGCCGCCTTGGCGATCATCGGCATCGTGGTCATGCTTCGGCGCGGCCGACGGCTGATTCCGGCGTTGATCGCTGCCTACTTTCTGACGCACGCCGCTTCGAAGGCCTTGGGCCTCTTCGCCAGCGGCGGCTATGCGCGATTCATGGTGGCGGTCGCGCCGCTTGTGGCGGTTTCGGCCGTTGCCGGGCTCGGCGAGATGATCGACAGGGTTCGCCAAGGGCGCAACCTCGCCTGGCCGTGGCTGATTCATGCGGGTGTCTGGTTCTTAGGACTGGTCGCCGTTGAGGTCGAAGTGGCGGCGGGTCGAATGATTCTGCCGGGCCTCTTCTCGTTGCCCGTCATGCGCATTTGTGCGGCCTTGTTTGTTCTGATCGTCGCGATGGGCTGGGCGGTAACGACAGCTTGGCCCCGCATGCGGAAGGAGAAGCGATTGCGTC
Source organism: uncultured Planctomycetaceae bacterium (assembly GCA_964470125.1). Taxonomy (GTDB): domain Bacteria; phylum Planctomycetota; class Phycisphaerae; order UBA1845; family UTPLA1; genus DATKKX01. The sequence goes on from CAYYBO010000384.1 coordinate 3,649, forward strand.
TTGGCGGGGGCGTTCTCGGGCTGCTCCTGCTGGCCTGTCTGCTGCAATGCTGCCACGTCGTCAGGCCGCCGAAGCTCAGTGACGAAGCCGTACAGATTCGCCAAGTTTTGACATGGTTGAAATCGCAGAACCTGGATCGCGAGCCAATCTTCGCCGCAAACCCCTGGGTCGCCTACTTCGAGGACTGGGTGGAGATGCCCCGTGTGCACAAAGGACCGGCGCTCTTGGCATCCATGCCGGCGGGAACCGTGGTCATCTGGGACTCGGTCTACAGCCCCAGTGACTTCCACCGGCTGCCGCTGCGCCACATTGCCAGCGACCCGGCTTACGAAGAGTTGCGGCGATTTCGGTGCGGCAGCGGGCGCCAGATGAAGGTGAGGGTCTACCGCAAGATCGCTCCGACGCCTCCGCCGCCCAACCCGAACTGCCCCTATCCGCCGAACCTTATGGCTGACGGGCGACCGCCGACTGGTACTTACTACATACGGCCGCACTCAGGCGAACCCTGACCGGCCCGAGGCGCGAACGAATGTCCGCCGAGACAACGCCTGGGATACTCGCTTGCGTTTCCGGCTGGTGAGTCACCTACTCTCGGCTGCCTAGTGCAGATGCTGCTTTCCCCTCCGGCGGAACAGCGCCAAACCGGCAAGGCCCACGAACAACAGTGTCGCGGGCTCCGGCACCAATACCGGCCCGACTGCGTCTGATACCGTTTGCCCCCCTTCTTCGGCGGACACGGCGGGCGCGGCCGTCAACACAAGGATAGCCGCCAGCAGCACCAGCGATAGGACCGCCGGAGCTGCCGGCGACCCGCA
>CAYYBO010000385.1:0-758 GCA_964470125.1 uncultured Planctomycetaceae bacterium
ACAGAATATTAGAAATGCCCCGCTTCGCCTCATGCCACTTAGCTTCATGCCATTCTAGAATGTCCCCTTTTGCCCTCCCTTCAAAGACCACGGCGGAGAAGACACCGATAACGCCCAACACGATCAACAACCGGCGCGTCTTCGCATCCAATCCGCTGCCGATCTCCCGGGCCATCAGGGCAAGCGGCTCCGCCGGGATGGTGTGGTATCGCCGGAACAAATGCAGGACGGACGGATCGAGCATGGGGACGCGGTGTCCGTGTGCATCCTTCACGCAAAGCGTCCGTTGGACTTCGCTCAAATGCTCGCGGGCCATGATGTGCTCGGAAGAGCGCTCTTAACTCTCACCCTGCCGACAGCGGGATTCATAGCGCCGTCAGTCGGGACTGCCCATTCGTCAAATATCAACCGCCATCGTACCCAGGCGGGCCATCCGCCTTAACCGAGGACCGCCTGCGATGCCTTCGCTTGAGTGTGGGGAACGAGAACGCAACCAGGAGTCTGGTCGCGAGCGCCCACGCACATGCGTCGGCTCGTCCTTTTCCGTCCCAGGCTTGCATCCCAGGCTGCGAGCATGCCGCCTGCCCGTCACCAGACCCTTCGGCCTGGGGCTGTCGGACTCTGACCGAGGCGTCGCGTCAGGAATCGCCGCCGTCGTGGATGCATCGAGTACTCGGCGTGCCGGTCAACGGGTGGTCGGCCCTTGGTATCCGGCCTCACCGCTACGGATTCAGCAGGAGGTTGATGAAGCCGGGCAC
>CAYYBO010000385.1:768-4454 GCA_964470125.1 uncultured Planctomycetaceae bacterium
GCGCCCCGGGCCAGTCGCGGTAAAGTAACCCCACACGTCGGCCGGGGTGACGAAGCCGTCGGCATCAAGGTCGGTGGCGCAGTACTCGGGGAAGGTCACCGAAGAGGCGTACGGATCCAGCAGGACCTCGATGAACGGCTGGACGTCGAGGCCGTTCAGCGTGCCGTCAAGGTTCGCGTCGCCGAGGAGGACCCCAACGCACGACTGGTGCAGTATGCCGTGGATTTCCACGTCGTCGATGTTCCAGCCGGGGTAAGTGGTGCTGCTGTCCGTGGGCCCCATGCCCCAGCGGATGTAGACTGCAGCATGGCCGTCCGCAATCGCGGAGATATCGTAGGTTCGCAGGGTCCACGCGGAATCGCTGATGGCGGCGGCGGGCGGGTTTGACCAGATGGTCGTCCATGTGCTGCCGTTGTTCGAGGCCTCGATGACGGCGTGGTCGAATTGACCTGCCTCCACGCCCAGCCACCGGCGGAAACGGAGTTCGGCTTGGGTGACGTTGGCGCAGTCGATCGCCGTCGTGGTCAGATACCTCGTCTGGCTCATACCGTTGGGATAATCCCCCGCGAGGTTATAGCCATAGACGTTTGCGCCGGTATGTCCGCTGTTGGGATCGTTGTTGTGTGAGCCGCCCCCGGCGGGCGCTCCGAAGGCCCACAAACCCTCGCGGCTCCAACCTGGGTCGGAATCAAGAGCAAAGAAATAAACGGTCTGCGGAATGCCTTCGCCCACCGTCACGGAGACCGTGGCGACATTTGAGTCGGCAGTAAGGTCGTACACGGAGAAGTTGAAACTGGTGGCGATTGTCCGACCGAACGGGGGCACGAATCGCACCACGTCGCCAGCGCCGGTCAAGGTGTAGGGGACCGACGTAATCTGCCCGCCGGCCGGATCAAAGAGCACCCCCTTGTTCGCCGGCGGGAGACTCTCCACGACGTAGGTGAGCGGGTCGCCGTTGGGATCGCTGGCGCTCAAGGCAATGTTCGAAGGCGTATTCATCGGCAGGGCCACGTTCATGTTATTGGCGACAGGGTCCCACGCCGGCCCGCCGACGGTGATCGAAACTGTGGCCGGGTCCGAGGTTCCTCCCTGGGGCGGGGCGCCGCCGTCATCGGCCTGATACTGAAAACCGTCTGGGCCGCGGTAGCCGGGTGCCGGCTGATAGCCCACCTGATTGCCTCCGCCGGCGAGGGTATGGGGCACTACACTGATGACGCCGGAGAGCGGGTCGCTGAGCGCGCCATGATCGGGCAGGCTGCTGATGATATAAGTCAACGCGCCGGGAGGGTCCGGTTGCCCGTCGTCATTGGCCACGAGGGCTATAGTGGTGGGGACGCTCACGGCGGTCGTCGCGCTGACGTTTTGTGCGGCGGGCGGGTTGGGTCCGCTGTTGTAAGCGGCGAAGGCGTTGACGATGCCGTAGCCGCGGATGTAGAGCGGATCGTGGGTGCCGTTGGCGACGTAGTAGTCGGCGGTTTCGAAAACGTGTTGCCGCATCTGATCGACCGTCCAATAGGGGCGGGCCTGGATCAGGCAGGCGATGGCGCAGGCGGTCAGCGGCGTAGAGAAGGAAGTGCCGCTCGCGGTGGTGTAGCTGGTCGTGCTGGACGTCGAGACGACGGCGGCGCTGACGCCGCGGGCGAGCACCTCGGGCTTGACGCGGCCGTCGGCAGTGGGGCCGTCGGAGCTGAAGGAGGCGGTTCCGCCGGAGCTGTCAACCGCTCCGCAGGTGATGACCTTGAAGGCGTCGGCCGGGGCGATGAGGTGAGAGATATTCGGGTTTGAGTCGTGGTATTCATTGCCCGCCGCGGTGCAGAAGTGCAGGCCGTTGTTAGTCGCGATGTTGACGGCGACGGTGGTCACAGCGGTCAGGCCGTTCAGCTGGGCCTGGGTGTACCAGTCGATGTAGCCGAGCGACGATGTGGCCAGGTCGGCGCCGTTGAACTCGATGAACTCGATGCCGGCGACATAGTTGTCTTCCTCCGCGGGCACCTCCTGTGAGGTGTCCTCGGTCTTGGCGAGGACAAATGAGGCGTCATAGGCGCCGCCGACGAGTTGACCGGGCTTGTAGGCCCCGATGCAACTAAGAGTCTGGGTGCCGTGATTGGCCTGTCCCGGATAGTCTCCGGTCTGGGGGGCGGTATTGCCGTCGTTCATGACGAAATCCCATTCAGCGACGACAATCAGGGGATGCCCCGGCTCATTGAAGGCCACGTGCGTGCGGTTGAAGCCGGAGTCGAGCATACCGATGATGACGCCGGCGCCGGTGTAGCCTGCGTCGTGGAGGGCGATGAGATTCATCTGGGCCAACTGGCTCTGCGAGTTGCCGTAGCTGATGGAGCGCGGATCACCGCCGCCTTCGTCGGCCGGGGTTTCGATCGGCTCGCCGTGCGGCTGCGGCAACGGCGACCTCACCTGCCGGGCGACGGGCTGAAGGCTGGACACGAACGACAACTGAGCGATTTGCCCGCACTCTTCAGCGGTGGCCTGGACGCTCACGGCGTTGAGCCACCTGCTGACGACGTGCAGCCGGGCGCCGGTCGCTCTGACGGCATCCACATAGGCTTGGACAACGGGCAGATCGTGTTCGTCAAATAGCCCGCCGCCTCGCCGGCCGTTTAGGCCGCGCCTCATGCGACGCTGCACGGCCCGCTGGTTGTAGGAAGCAGCAACATCGTCGAGGGCGGCTCGCAGGTCAGCCGTGGTGCCCGTTCCCTTGTCGGCGAAGAAAACCCAAGTCTTGACGACTCCGCCTTCCTCGGAAAAGCGCTGGAAGAGGGTCGGGTGTATCTTCCCGGCGAGGTCGGCTCTCGCCAAAGCTGAGTCATTCGAAGCCGGGCTTGATGCTGGCTCGGTCTGGGAGTTCGACTCCGGTGCGAGGAACAGCACCACAGCAACTGCGGTCAGAACAGCGAGGGTGATCGAGGCGTGGCCAATTGTGCTTGACATTCCGTTCTTCCCTCCGAGGCGGGCTCAGCAATAGGAGTTCGATGTTCGCAAGATCGTTTCCCCACACTACGCGTGTTGGCAACGGATCATCTTGAGTATATCGAAACCGTCGAGAAATCTGAAGCTTCCCGACAAGGATGCTCAACAGGGCAACACGGCTCTTGTAAGTTCTTCCTCTCCGCGCATCACGAGAAGCTGGGGAAACGACTCCGTTCGGGGGGCGGGTTGACCGGCCAACACATGAACAGCCCCCGGCGAGGCTTCGCCGGGGGCTTGAGGTCTGCATCAGCAGGAGGGCGATGCCGGCCGTGCGGCCTGCCGATCAAAGCCCCAACAGAGTGCTGACCATGCCGCCGACGTCACCTAGATCCACGACGCCGTTGTCGCTGAAGTCAGCAGGGCAGACATCGCCACGGCTGGTCGACGCCGCCAAAACCGCCTCCACAAAGCCCTGAATGTCGGCACCGTCGATTGTGCCGTCGTCGTTGATGTCGCCGTCGTGGCCGGAGCAAGAGTAGCAACCCTCGGCGTCGCACAACTGGCCCGGGCAAGGATCACCGCCCGGCTGGCAGTGACCGTAGGCGTCGCACGTCTCAACACCGTTGCAGTAATCACTGTCGCTGCACGCGGCGTCGGAAGTACACTGACAAGGCGGACACGGCCCGCCGCAGTCGATGCGTTCCTCGCCTTGGTTCTGGATGCCGTCGCTGCAGGTGGCGGGGTCGACGCAACTGAAA
>CAYYBO010000386.1:0-4420 GCA_964470125.1 uncultured Planctomycetaceae bacterium
CGTTGGTCAGGGGGCCGGCCAGCAGGGGCAGGTGATCCAGGCAGGTGTTCGTGGTGAGGGCTTTCGGTTCCGTCCACGAACCGGTGTCCTGCTTCCAACGCGACCATACCACCTCCGTCAGCGCCGCCATGGCCGCGATGTCGTCGTTCGTGAAATCGGGATCGGTCACGCGCTCCCAGACGGCAATGGCATCCCCGTCGCCGTCGAACTTGACCTGCGGGCCGAACTCCCCCCGTGTGTCCGTCACAATCGCCGTGGGGGTGCTCCAGTTCGAGCCGTCCCAGCGCGTCCATCGAATGTCGGTGTACTGGAGGTCGTTCGTGTTTTCGTTGTCGGCCACGTACAGCAGCATGAGGTTCGAGGAAATCCCCGCCAGGGCCGGAGCCGAGTCTGGGAAGGTGTTGGTGATGATCAGCAGGCTGGCCTGCGGCTTGGCCAGGGGAACCGATTCGCCGCTCAGCCCCGCCTGAACCGACCCTTGCACCGGGGCCTGCCCGATCGCCCGGAAGGCGTCCAGAGGCGTGGCTTCCGTCCCAAGCTTCACGGCGTTCCGCGGGTCGCCGGCAACGAACCGCTCTCCGCCGTGTTGGAGGTAGTCCCGGCTGAGCGTATGCAGTTCACCATTGTGGGCCCCGGGCAGCCACACGAACTGCGGCTCGCCAAGCTCGGACGTAGAACCGGTGTCCCAGTTGAGAAACACCCAGTTGCCGCTAGGCTTAAAGAACCCCCAAGTGGCAGACAGTTCGAGATATGCGCGGGCACCGATGCTCCACTTTGCGGCGGTGGGCGGCCAGTTGGTGATGCCCAGCATGCCGTGGACGTCGCCGCCGACACAGACATGGGCCTGGATACCCCAGATTTTGGGCTCATACAGAGCTTCAAGGCCAAGCTTTGGGCTGATGCTGACTTCCTTGAGGCTCGTAGGATTCGTAAAAGCCAGGCTGACATCGGCGGCTGCGTTTATCAATGCGTAGATCCCAAAGGAGAGCTGCTTCACGACGTTATTGCCCCCCGGAATGACGGACACACCGCTACTTGCGCCGGGGACCACGTCGAGGATCCCATACCAGCCCCACTGCCACTTCTGGTTGAGTTCCGCGTGCACGCTTACCGTATCGAGCGCCAACCCGCGCTCCAGGTTCAGCACGCCGGAGAGCTGCAACCCCACAATGACGTCCACCGTCTTGTTGCCCATGTAGAGTCCGGTGTTCTTGGGCCTGATATTGCTGCCGTCATCGTCACATATTCGCTCGTACTGCCCCCCTTGTTGCAAGAGACGGATGTCGGAACGCTTACCGGAGCCCAAGATATGCCAAGTGCCGCCGTCGGGAACGGAGTAGTTGACCGCGATGTATATAGCCACGACGCTGCCGAAATTCCCGATGGGGTACGGCGTGTCCTTAATAAGGGACCACCCGTCTGGCGGGAAAGTGAGCTCGAAGGAATATTGCCCATTCAAGAAGCCAAGCGCGGGGAAGGCGAGGCCGCCCAACCAAGAGGGCAGTGGTATCACAGCCACAGGAACTCCCTGCGTGCTGGATGACGGCTCCGAAGTCACTTCGTCATGTGCATAAACCGAGACATCCATGTGATTGGACCAGGAGCCGAGAATCGGCCTGAAATCCGATCCCATGTTGACCGCGCAAGTGAACTGGGAGCCCGTAGGAGAAGGGATATCCATCACGCACACGTTGTTGGCGAAGAATTTCACGCGGTCTGGCACGAACCCGTTCCAATTTACGGACGCGGTGTACTCGTTGGACATCTGCAGGCCATGAATCCAGATGCCTTCCAGCTTGGGCTTGAGGGCTGTGATGACGGGTTGTCCGGTCGAGACTGGGGGCAAGTAGATCGGCCCCGTGATCGCCTCCTTGGCTCCCGCCGGAACCGAAATCTGCTCCGAGTGAGCGGTATAACCGAAGTTGCTTACCGTCAGGATGTTACCCTTGATAATGGCCACATTCGTCAGCGTGAACCAGCCACCGGCAAGTGCCAGTGAGTTGGTCGTTCCGGCGAGGCTGATGTCGGCCGTGGACAGCGGCAGGCCGGCCTTGCTGCAGATCCTGCCGGACACCCTCAACCCGCCCTGCAAGCCTTTCAGGTCGATGAGATACCCGTCGGACAGATTGGTGACGGTCTGGCCCGCCGCCACAGCCGTCACGCGCACGCGAACGTTGTGGTTGAACGTGTTGGTGGGCAGCTCTTGCGTGCTGCTCCAGACGGCCCTGCGAAGACCGGCGGTCACGGCTGCGCCATAGTCGCCGGCCAGGGCGCCTGCGTTCATGTCGACCCACAACAGGCCGTCGTTGGTCGAGAAAGCCAAACTGACGGCGGCCGGCGACGAGGCCGGGTAGCGCCATAACACGTAGTCAATTTGCACACGGCCACTCCCATCGTCCATCTGGGAAGCCCGGATGTCCGTAACCGCCACCGAGAAGCATCTAAACGTGTTGGTCACGCCGGGCGCCGCGTTCCAGTTCGTGTCGCCCGATTGCGAGGCCACGATGCTCACGTCGCCCTCCCCCAACAACGACACGTTAGTCACGCCCGAGATGGTTGCCGGGCCGCTGGCGACGGCGAAGCTGACGCCCAGTCCGCTCGACGCGGTCGCCGCCAAGCGGACGGTATTGGTGATCCACTGGTTGCTGATCACGGGGAAGTCAATGGCCTGTGCCGCCTTCACCGCCGTGACCTGCCCGGTCGCGAAGGCGGAGTTGTACATGTCGTCCGCGGCCTTCGTGGCAACGACCCACACTGTTCCGGTGCCCGCCAGCATTTTCAGCCGGTTGGTCTCGACGATCTCTCCCGGGCCCGACAGCGCGGCGTAGCTCACCGCGCCCGTGCCGGATCCGCCGGTGATCCTGAGCGTATTGGTGGTGCCGTACGCCTGAGGACTGCGCGGGCTGAACGACAGCGCGGCCTGTTCGAGCCCCGCGCAGACGTGGGAGACGCAGCCGAGAAACAGGATAAGCGGAAACACTCTGCGGAGACTGCCGGCTATCATCATGAGGGACCTCGACCTGCTCGGACGTGAAAAGACACACTCTCGCCAAAAGATCTCACCGACCCCCAGGCTCGTTGTTGCCCCATGTACGCCCACCGGGAACAACCGTATAGACACGGGAACCCTCCTTGCTCATCCAACGGCACATCTTTCATCGGGACGATCTCAACCCTGCATAGCACGTGTCTCAGACCGCCGCTACGGCTCCTCGACGATGCGGTAGTAGGCCGCGGGGGCGGTGGGCGGGGGCGTCGTCCACTCGGTCCGGACGTCGGGGAGCGAGGGGATGTCGCTCGCCAGCGGCGCAAACGCGGGATCTCTGCAGAGATTGGTGGCGACCTCGACCGTGTAGTTGGTGCCCGGCTGGCTGATCCAGCGCAAGACGAGCCCGGCCGGCGTCGGCTCCGCCCGGTCCACCCGCAACGTGGCCTTCCCGGCGTCGAGCTCGTACGGCACGGTCGCCGACATCGTGACGAGCGCGACGTACACGGTGCCGGGGCTCGTCACCGCGAACGTGTGCTCGCCGGCGGCGATGTCCGGCGCCTCGTCCAGGTCGTCGTAGAATAGCAGGGCGATGTTCGTGTCGGAGCACGTCAGCGTGTACGTGCCGATCGGCAGGTCCATGGAATACCAATGGCCGAAGTGGAACAGGTTTGTGCCGCCCACCGGCGTGCCAGGTGTCAATTCCGGGATGTCGTCCATCCGCATGTAGCGGTAGCCGCTGAACTGGAGCTGTTCGGTGCCGTTGGTCTGCAGGATGCGGGCCGCGCCGCCGGCGCGCGTCACGAGACCGGCCACATAGGCGGTGTCGTCGTCGGCCGGCTCGAGCACCGTAATCGCGGGAGTCCCGACGAAACGCAGTATGCCGTTCGTCAGGTGGAGCGAACAGGTCATGGGACTATCCATCAGCACGTTGCTGTCGTCGGCAAAGAGATTGCACACGATCCATTCGACGTCGACGCGGTTGGACCACGCGGCGGACACCGGCGGCGGAACAAACCGGCTCCCGTACAGCTGGCGCATATTGTGATCGTAAATCATCTCTCCGACGATGCCGTCGTCGTCGCCGTATCGCATCAGCAGATCCTGCCCTGCGACGTTCGTGAACGCGTACTGGAGGTTGGTTTTGCCGGGGACGGAGAACCGGCCGTTGACGAGCGCCTGGCATCCGGTGGACACCACGCTGTTCGTCAGCCCGATCGAGATGCGCGTAAGCGTCCCGTTCGTTTCCCCGACGAACTGTTCCGGACCGCCCCTGATGACGTAGATGCCCTCCATCGGCAGGAGTTCCGCGTACGGCCGGTTGCTCGGCGTAAAATCGAGCGGAGGAATCGGCGGTGGCGTCAGCCCGGCCTTCTCCTGCATCGCAGCCTTGAGCGCGGTGCGCACGATTCCGTACGTGGCCTCGGGCGACAG
>CAYYBO010000387.1:0-4367 GCA_964470125.1 uncultured Planctomycetaceae bacterium
GAACCGCCTACAGCCATCCGGCGGTCGAGGGCATCGTGATGTGGGTCGTCTGGGCGGGCAACTCCTGGCGCGGCCCCAACGGAGGTCTCGCGCATCGCGACTGGACCTTGAACGAAGCGGGCAAACGATACGAGGCCCTGATGAGCGAGTGGTCCACGAAAACCTCCGGCCGCACCAGCGCCGAAGGAGTCTTCGCCTTGCGCGGCTTCCACGGAGACTACGAAATCACTGCCACCCCGCCGAAAGGCGAAGCGGTACGCCAGTCGGTTCAGGTCACTGCGGGGCCGCAAGCGCAGACCGTGACGATCCGCCTGGAGTGATCTGTCACCGTCGCCGCATCGTGTGGATGGTCAGGCCATCGAGCGGGTGCGACTCGCTCGGCAGCAACAGGCTTGCGCTGTAGCCGACCACGAAGCACGTCGCGACGCCGATGGCCGCGAAGAGATAGCCGTTGACGGTGGTATAAACCGGCAGCATCGCCATGACACCTGCTCCCGCCAGCGCCCCGAGCAGCGAGCCCCATCCACCAGCCCGACGGGTCAGCACGCCCAGCGCGAACAGCCCGCCCAGCACGCCCATGAACAGACCGATCACCTTGATGAACGAATCGAACAGCGAGCGATTGGCCGGATCGATGAACAGCAGTCCCAGCGCCGTGCCGGCCGCACCGAATCCGAAGGTCAACATGCGGGCCAGGGCGAGATAGGCCCTTTCGGTCCGAACGACCCGAAACGGCCGCAGGAAGTCCGTCACGACCGCCGTCGCGGTCGAGTTCATGCTGGTGGAGATCGTCGACTGGGCCGCCGCGAAGATGCCCGCCACGATCAGACCCGCGACGCCGACAGGGACCTCGCGTGCGATGAACAGAGGAAAGATCTGATCGGTCATGAAGGTCGGGTCCAGCCGCTCGGGATTGGACTTGTAGAAGACGTACAAAGCCGTGCCCAAACCAAAGAACAGGAACGACGAGGGGATCGTCATCAGCGCTGCTGCCCAGATCGATCCGGCCGCCCGCTTGATGTCGGGCGTCGTCATGTACCGCTGCACCACCGCCTGATCGGCAGTATACGACGAGAGGTGCTGGCCGAAACCGCCGAGAATCACGACCCACAGCGCCAGCGAGGCGCTCGTCGGGTCCATGTGCCAGTTGAAGGCATGCAGCTTGCCGTCCGCAACGGCGGTGTCGAAAAACCCGGCGATGCCGCCCTCGGAGCCGGCGACCATCAGACCCAGGCAGACCAGCGCGCCGCCCAGCAACACAAACGTCTGGATCGTATCGGTCCAGATCACCGCCTCGATCCCGCCGATCGTGCAGTAGATGATGCTCAGCACGCCCATAATCAGCACGCACCAGGCCGGGCTCAGCGAGGTCACGCTCGCCAGCGCCAGCGACGCCAGGGACATGACGATCCCCATGCGGAAGACGTGGAACAGCGTGAACGAAGCGCTGGCGAACAGGCGCACGGGCGTGTTGAACCGCTTCTGAAGGTATTCGTACGCGCTGGTCGCGTCGATCTGCCGGAAGAACGGCAGCGCAAGGTAGATCGCCACCGGCGCCACCGCCGGGATCATCAGATTGCCGATCAGATACACGAGGTCCTGAGCGTAGGCCTTGGCGGGAATCGCCATATACGTGATCGAGCTGAGCATCGTCGCGAAGATCGAGCAGCCCGCCGCCCACCACACGACCCTCTGGCCGCCGCGGAAGTAATCGTTGGTATCGCGGTTCCGCCGGGCGAAGTAGACGCCCACGCCCACCATCGCCAGCAGGTAAACCGCCAGCACTGCGAAGTTAATCGCACCAAATGACCGTTTGTGCGCAAGCGGCTCGACGGCCCAAACCGCCGGCGTGCGGACGCGAGGCTGGATCTCGCCGGACGCGAGAATCACTTTGCCACCCCATACGACCGCCGGCGTTGTCACCTGATTGGCCGGCGATGCGCCCGCCTCGATCCAGGTGTCTGTGATCGTATGGTACGCCAGCACGCGTTTGGGAAAGCCGGGATGCCCCAGCCTCAACTCGTCGGCGCGGGCCATGAGCGCGCCGTCGTCGCCGCTGAGCACAAAGATGTGCGACTGGCCGATCGCGGCGCCCGTGCCCGCCATCACAGCGTGCGGGACGTCCGCGCGCCTGCGCCAAGGGTGGGCGAACCGTCCCGTGCCAGAATAGGCGCCACTGCGCGCGTCGAACGCGCTTGGATCATAGCATTGCGGGTTGAACTCATAGACATCGCGAAGGGCGAAGACATCCGGCGTCGGTGCAAACCCCGCAACGTCCGCGACGCGACCGGAATCATTCGCACAGCGACCGCCGACGACGTAGACGCAATCGTCGAACCCGTTGTGCTGCGCGATCGCGAGATGAAAGGCCCGCGCGGGACCGGGCCAGGAAGGCAGCGTCTCCCAGCGGAGCGACTCGAGCGGACCGCCCCGCCGCGACAGATCGAGCCGCCAGAAGTTGCTCGTTGCCGCATCGAGCGTCGATCCGCTCTGGCCGCCCGCCAGATAGATCACGTCGCCAATCCTCGCGGCCGCCCCATAAGCGCAAGGCTCCGGCAACGGCGGAAGCGGCTCCTGGCTCACCCACCGCACAAGCGGGTCACATCGCAGCAGGAAGCAACGGTCGAAGACTGCCTGCCCGTCGGTTCCGCCCAGGCATGCGACACCGTATGCAGTGCTGACACACGCGGCGTAGGCAATCGGACGATCCAGCTTGAAGCCGGCGAGCCATTCGTAGCCGCCTGCTCCGCTGGTGACCAGAACCCAGGCTTCATCCCGCCAGAGCTTCTCGCTCTCCCAGACCGGCTCCGGGAAGTTGGCGCCGCCCGCGACGATCAAGGCATCGTTGTGCACACCCACCAGCGGCCCGCCCAGTCCCGGTGTATCAGGCATTGCAGGCAACGCCTCCCATCGCAGCACCTCGCCGGCGCAAGCAGAAGCACCTGCCAGCAGAGCCACGAACACCCACACGACGAAGCAGCGATTGGCGCTCACGGACGGTTCTCCCCTACTCGTTGGAGATGGCGTTTCATCCGGCGGGCCGGGACCAGTCGAAGAATCCGAGTGCATCGAGGTCGCGTCGCAATTGCTCGACCTGTGCGTTGTCGACGCGAGGCAGAGGCAGACGACACGGCCCGCAGTCGAGGCCCGACATGGCGAGTATCTGTTTCATCGCGGGATGGAACGGACAGCAGTTGATCGCGCGGATCATCTGAATCGAGAGCAACTGAAGCCGCCGCGCTTCCGCCAAATCGCCCCGCTCGAACGCCCCCATCAATCGCCGGTACAATGGCGCCGCGATGTTGTACGTACTGCCGATCGCGCCGCGCGCCCCGGCCGCCAGGGCGCTGAGCAGCATCTCGTCGCAGCCCCAGACGCAATCAAAGCGTCCCCCTTCCAGCTCCAGGCACGCCTGGAATTCGAAGACGGTCGGCGCGGTGTACTTCATGCCGACCAGGTTGGGGATCCGCGCCGCCGCCACCGGCAGGAAGCTCACCATGTCCATCGCCACCCCTGTCAGCGCGGGAATGTGGTAGTAGTAGAACGGCAGGTCGGGCGCTCCCGAGGCGACCTGCGCCATGCAGTCGGCCAAGACCTCGATCGAGCCGACCTTGAAGTAGGACGGCGCCGTCGCCGAGATTGCATCGGCGCCGATCCAGCGGGCGTGGCCGGCCAGTTGGGCCGCCTCTGCCAGCGAGTTGTGCCCCACCTGCACGATGGTCTGGAGCCGTCCCTTGGCCACCTGCACATAGGCCTCGGCCACCGCCCGCCGCTCGTCGCCCGACAGCGACATCCCCTCGCCCGTGCTGCCGCAGATGTAGATCCCCGTCACGCCCGCTCGTTCCAGGAAATCCACCATCGCCGGCACGAGCTCGAGATGCAGCGATCCATCTTCATGCAGCGGCGTATACGTCGCCGCAATCAACCCCGTCAACCGATACGCCATCTGCCACACTCCCACGTCGATCAGCATTCACAGACCCGCCACCTCACCTGTCGGTACCAGCATACCCCCTGCCACCCGGGCAGACAAGCCTTCGAATCAGGTGGCCCTGCATAGGGCAAGCGGCTCGGCTAATCCGAGGTCGTGTCAGCAGGTCATTGACGAATACAACCTGAAGCCGGTGGCGCCCGATCCGACCTTTCCCCCAAGCAGCACCAATGGGGCGCCGTGGTGGTGGTGGAACTCTGCCAACGGCTATACCGTCTCAGAAGGAGACGATGGGGCAATGGGCAGCATTGAGATTTGGATATCAGAGGACCTTTCCACGGTCTATCTTTACCGATTCATCGAATGATTCCCATCCCAAAAGGGAAGGCACGGCCGTCATGGCCGTGCCTTCGATACGGAAAACCAGAATGAGTAT
>CAYYBO010000388.1:0-4360 GCA_964470125.1 uncultured Planctomycetaceae bacterium
CATTGCGTATCCGGCGGGGTCACTTCAAAGCGCAAGCCCTTGCTATCCTCGGATAGCTCCAGGGTCTCCGCCTTGGTGCGGCCCAGCACATAGTTCGGGTCGTGGTTCAGCAGTCCGCGCACGTCGGCCTCCTGCAAGGTCTTTGAGAACGCACCCGGCGCGATGCGCTCGCGGAATCCGCCCAGGTCGTTGGACCAGGAATCAAAGACCGCGGCATACCCGCCGATGCGCTTCTTTTCCTCGGCCCCCTCGCCCTCCACCCGCACTTCCAGCGCGTCCCCCACCAATACCAGTCGCTCGATTTGGTCTCTCATCCGTTTGCCCTTCCCTGCCGCCGCAATGCAGGCATAGATCGCGTCGGCGTCACTTTTGCCGTCCTTTAGCGCCGCATTGGCCGCAGCCACGCACTTTTGTTTCTCTTCATCCGTCCAGTTCTTTGCCACCGCCGGGGGCTTGGCCGTCGTCCAGGGCATCGCTCTCCCCTCCGCATTGCTCGCTATGTCCGAGGCATGTATGTCCGTCTCGGAAAACCAGTCATCAATCACGCCATGCCATTCGTCGGGGCGGCCATCCTCCGTGCAGCGCCGATGCGCCTCGGCCTGGTCCACGTCCATCAGCACAACCTCGGCGGCCAAGAGCGTCTGCAAGCGCCGAACTTCCTCCGCCTTGGGCGTCCCCGTGATCACCCACGCCCCGTCGCCGCTGCGCGAGGCGGCCATGTCCAACACGCGATCCCTTGCAGCCACCACGTAGGATGTAAGCCGCTTGTCGTGGTGGTATAATGGCTGCCCCGAGAGCGCCTGGTGAAGCGTGTCATAATCGTAGACCAGATCACCGGGCTGCATGGCTTGGCGAACATAACTGCTCTTTCCGCTGCACGGTGGCCCGGCGACAATCACCCGCTTAGGCATCCTCTTCTTCTTCCGTGTCTTCCGTGGTAGGCCCCAGTTCCAGCTCTGGTCGCTCCGCCCCTAACTCCTGCACGGTCATCGGTTGCCAATACACCTGCCCCGCCCCGTCCGGGATGGGGTTCATGTTCTCCAGTTCCCTGATCTCGTCCGCGTTGAGCCACCCGTTGTTCCGCCCAATGGCATACGCCTGGTATCGGCTGTTGATGTCCCCGCGTAGTAGGCCATCGAGCAAGTGCTCCACAAAGTAGCTGCGCCGCTCTACCTCGTCCAGCAGGCTGTTCGAGATGCGCTGTTCGATGCGCGTCAGCCACGGGCGCAGCGTATACACCGCAAACCCGATGCTCTGCTGCTCGATGCCCGAGCCCCAGGAAGTGGAGCGCTCCACGTCCGCAATCATGTGCGGCGGGATGCGGAACAGCCGCGCGATCTCCGCCGTCTGGAAGCTTCGCGTCTCCAGAAATTGCGCATCCTCAGGCGGCACACCGATCTGCTGCCACTCCACGCCCTCCTCCAGCACGGCCACCCGGTTGGATTGCGTCAGGCCCTTGTGCGCCAGCTCCCACCCCTCGCGCAGCTTCTTCGCCCCCTCGGGCGTGAGCTTGCCGGGGTGCTTGAGCACGCCGCCGGGCCGCGAGTCGTTGCCAAAGAATCGCGCGCCGTACTCTTCCGCGGCCAGCGTCAGCCCGATGGCCTGCCGCGCCATGCTGATGGGGCTGTAACCTATGAGGCCATCCCCGCTCCACAGCCGGACGTGCAAGATGCGCTCCTTGGCGAAGACCTTGTTGGTGCCGTCGGGCAGCCGGTAGCTGTAGTACAGCCTACCGTTGTCAGCTCGCGTAGGCGTCATGCAGTCGGGGCGCAGCGGCCACAGGGCCACCACGTCACCCGTGTAATTGTCCAGCTCGATCTCCGCGTAGGCGTTGCCCCACAGCGCGAGGTGCCCCACCATCGTCTCGCGCCATTCCATGCTGGTCATCTCACCGTTCGGTGTGTCGTGCAGGATAGGGTACAGGGGATGCTCGGGCGCTCTCTCCTTGCCGCCGCCCGACAGGCGCCGATACGTAAACAGCGGCAGGCTGCTGATCGAGTCCGTGAGGATCGACACGCAGGCAAACACCGCCACGCTGTTTAGCGCCGTCCCCGGCGTGATCGCCCGGCCCGTTGCGGTGGTCGCCGTTGCGCCCTGGAGGATCAAGTCCCACTCCGCCAGGCTGATGTTGCCCGACCGCCGTTCCCACCAGGCCCGCACGTTGGTCCAAATGCTCATAGAATTGTCATCTCATAATCCGCGGAGTCATACACCGACCCACCTCCCGCACGCATCGCCCGATCCAGCGCCATCACGAGCCCGACAATGCCGTCGATGCGCCCTTGTGATTCCGCCTTGTCCGGCTTGAGGTTGCCCGCCGGGTCCTGTCTCACCGCCACGTTGTTGGCCATCCAGCGCAGCACCGGGTTGCCCCCATGGTGCAGGTGCTTGGCCAGCAAGCGCCGCTCGAACTCCTTCATCGGCATGGCCATCGACAGGAACCCCTGGCCCATGCCGAACACTTTCAGCCCCTCGTCCGCCAGCTCTTGCGTCATCTGGTAGCCCTGAAAGAGCCGGTCCACGTTCAGATCCACGAGCTGGAACTTGGCCGCATCCTCCAGGATCTGCCGCTTGACGAACCCATAGTCTATGGCGTCCCCCTCCGTCACCTGGAGCGCTCCGCTGGCCGCCCATGCTTGGTACTGCGCCGCGTAACGGTTCTGTTCGTCGTACACTTTCGCCCGCGGGCACCAGAACCGCGCCAGGATGTCCAGCTCCTCCGGGTCGTCTGCCCGCGGGAACACCATCACCCAGGCAGTAAGGTCGCTAACAGCGGACAAGTCGAGCCCGCCATAGCACACTCGCCCCGCGAGGTCAGCCTCAGACACGTCCCCGGCGTTTTCGTCCCATAGGGACAGGTCAATCCATCGGTCTGTCTGCTGGGTCCACTGGTCGAGGTGCAATCGTCGGAAGGCATTTTGCGCTGCCGGGAGTCGTAATGCCCGAGCGCACTTGTTTCGTAGGTCATCCACTTTGACGCTGATGCCCAGATTCGGGTTGGCCCTTGCCCATCCCTGCTCATCTTGCCAATCCTCTCCCTCGTCCAGCTCCGCAATAAACGCAAACCATCGGTCGTCCTCTATCGTCCCCGCCAATACCTGGCGCGAATATTCATAATGTTCGTAGCACACCGATTCCCGGTCCGTGCCCGCTGTTGTAATCTCTACAATGAGCGGTTGCCGCCTGGCCCCGGTGGCCGTGTCCAGCACATCCACCACGTTGCGCGTCTTGTGCGCGTGCAGCTCGTCGATCAGCGCCCCGTGGATGTTGAGCCCATCCATCGTGTCCGAGTCGGCGCCCAAGGGCTGAAACTTGGAGGCCGTGGCCTCGATGCTCAGGGTGTCCGATGCGCGCCAATGCTGAATCATCTTGCTCAGCGACGGCGAGGAGCTCCTCATCCGCACCGCCTCCGACCAGGACAGCTTCGCCTGGTCGCGCTTGGTCGCCGCGCTGTAAATCTCCGCGCCCGGCTCGCCGTCCGCCACCAGCAAGTACAGCCCGATCCCCGCAATCAGCGTCGTCTTGCCGTTTTTCCGCGGCACCTCGATGTACGCCGTCCGGTAGCGCCTCAGCCCGTCCGTGCGCTTCCACCCAAACAGGCACCATAGGATGAACTGCTGCCAAGGGCTCAGCTGGAACGGCTGCCCCGCCCACTCGCCCTTCGAGTGCTTCAGGAACCCAAAGAATTGTATCGCGTGCTCCGCCGCGGCCCTGTCAAAGCGCAGCCCGAGCTCAGCCGCCCTCTCCAGGTCGCGCTGCTGGCGCTCCACAGCCTGCCGCACCAGCTTGCACGCCGGAATCGAGCCATCCAACACCCCATGCATGTACGCCGCAACCGGGTGCGTCACTCATTCACTGCCTTGGCCGCAAGAAATGCGCTGAACTCGTCCACCGGCTTGGCTTCGGGCAACGATATGCGCGATCTGTCGCTCGGGTTGAGCCCAAACTTGCCGCCCAGGGCCAGCATCTCCACGAGCCGCTTGTCACATACCATCGCCTGGCGTCGCAAGTCCATCTCATCATGGCCATCTTCGGCCTGCATGGCCGTCAAGCGTTGCTCCGCCTCCACATACCGCGCCCAGCTCTGGCAATACGCCGAAAGCGCCGCCCTATCCGCACCCGTAACCAGGCCCAAGCCATCGTAGGCCGCCAAAACCCGGTTCCACTCACGCTTCGCCTCTGGCAAAAGCCACTCGGGGCGGCTTGGCGCGCCCGTTTTCGGCTGTGGCTCGCTCTTGTTGAGGGGCCGCTTGCCGGGGTTTCCCGCCACCATCTTGAGCCGCGTGGGCTTCGGTGGCCGTCCCACGTTACCCACGGCAGCCCCCGCTTTTAGTGAATTTCGCGCATATGCGAATTTGAC
>CAYYBO010000389.1:0-4333 GCA_964470125.1 uncultured Planctomycetaceae bacterium
GCCCAGCATCAGGCCGACCAGCCGCTTGGGGGCCAGCTTGGTCACCAGTGACAGCCCCATCGGCGAGAGGCACAACTCGCCGGTGGTGATCACGACGTAGTAGATGACCAGCCACCACAGCCCGACCTTGTCTTGACCGTTACCGCCGGAGTAGGCCGCGCCGGCCATGATGAGCAGCGAAAGGAACGTAATGATCATCCCATAGAGGATCTTGTGGGCCGTGCCGATCGGTCTGCCACTGCGAACGCGCCACCCAAAGAAGGCCACAACCAACGGCGTCAAAGCCACAACGAAGATGGGATTGAGAAGCCCGGTAATCAACTCCGCGTTCAGCAGGCTGGTGAACACTCCCTTCTCCAGCCTGGCCTCTGATGCCTTCTTGTAGATGCTGTCGAAAATCTCCTGGGTCACGAACAGAACGGGGAACGTCTCGCCCGCCTTCTCGCGCACAAACAGCACCTCGCGCAAGGGCCTCGCCGTCTCCGGCTCGACGACGACCGAGAGCTTCTTGATACCGTGTTCGTCCTTGCCTTCCTTGACCTTGACCTGCTTGGTCTCATAGGTCTTGCACGCCAGGAAGCCCCATCGCCCCTTGAGTTCTGCGCCATCACGGTTGATGTCCAGGGCTTTCACGTCGGGATACTGTTGGTGTACCCTGTCCAGCGTTTCTTGGCTTATTCGCTTGGCGCCGAACATGGCCTCCATCTCGGCGTCCGCGATCAACAAGGTATCCTCGTGGAGGCGCGGCAGGTCCGGTGCGGCGTTTCGGTAATAGGACGGCATCGCCCTCTGCGTGTAATACTGCCTCGCGAAGCCCGGCACCCATTCGCCCTTGCGGTTTGCGTCATGCTCCGCGAAGAAGGTCATTAATCCGCCGCTCAGGTGCAAAATCATGAAGAACGCGCCGCCGGCGATGTAGACCGGCATCAGGGCGGCCAGGCCGGGCCTTTCCTCCGGACCAGCGCGAAACACCAGCGACACAAAATAAAACATGACCGGGATCATGCCCGTGATGAAAGCAAAGGTGATGGGGCCGAGCGTGTCTTTGATTGCATCGACCTTGTCGCCGATGAAATATCCGCCGGTGCCGAATAGCGCTGCCGGAAGCAGGATCGTTGCGAATATCCGGCCGAGGCTCGCGTCGCGGGAATCGATCACCGGTTGACGGTCTGCCAGAGCCAGCTTCTTCCAGTTAACGGTGAGAATGGTCACGCCGATGAGCAGCCCCACGCCCGCGCCGATGAACGCCGCGTTGAAGCTGAAGGCGTTTCGCAGGGGCGCCGACATGATCGCCGACAGCGACGCGCCGATGTTGATGCCCATGTAGAATATGTTGAAACCCGTATCGCGTTTGGGGTCGCCCGGCTGGTAGAGATTGCCGACCATGGCGGAGATGTTGGGTTTGAAGAGGCCGTTGCCCAGGCACAGCAGCGTGAGGCCGCCATATAGAGTGGGCACTCCGCGAACGCCCAGCAGAAACAGCCCTCCCGCCATGAGCAGGCCTCCGACGAACACCGACCGGCGGTAGCCCAGATAGCGATCCGCTATCAGTCCCCCGAGAAACGGCGTGAAATACACGAAGGCCAGATAGGTGCCGTAGATCTCGGCCGCCATGGTGTTGGACATGCCGAGCCCTCCGCGCTCGCTGTCCGTCGCATACAGAACCAGAATGCCCAGCATGAGGTAGAAGGCCAGGCGTTCCCACATCTCGGTGAAGAAGAGAGGTAAAAGCCCTTTGGGGTGACCGCTGTGCGTGCCTGCTGCTCTTAAGCTTGTCACGGCTGCTTGCTCCATCAATAGCCCGGTTCGCGGGTGTTCGGAAGGTACTCAATGGTTCAAAGAAGAGACTCAACCGCCGCCGGTCGGGCCTCAAGCATGTCTCACGCTCTGCATGGCTGGGATATCTGGAAAGGGTGGCCTCACCGGACGCCCGCCGCCTTCTCTCGGCCCGCCCCCAAGCCAAGCGACCGCGGGCAGGTTGTTGAGCAGGATAGCTCCCTCTCGTGGCTTGCGTCCACGATAATGCCTCCCGGACCGAACAGTGTGTTGCGCCAGGGCACGCAGCCCTGCAGCTTGCGCGTATCGACGGTGTGTCGATCTGCAATCTTGGCCCTCCGTGTAATTTCTTGCCTGGATTCGAGTTATGCTCAGCGAAGCCGCTGGCATTCGGGCTCCCGAGGCCGAGATTCCTCAATGGCAGTACCCAGCGCGGCGGTAGCCAGGCAAGCGGGCGGTTCGATGGTGGATGGCCTCCGTCGCCCGCTGCTCGCGTCGACCTCGCCGAGCGGTTCAGGCTTCCAGCGGCCGGCTTCTCTGGATGAGGTAGATGCTGCGCCAGATCATGTGGCCTGCAGATGGCTTTCGAGAAGTGCAGAAGGCGATGGCTGCCAGGCGTCGGTTGAGCGCTGTCGCGAGCTCGCCGGCCCGCCCGTTGGGCGGTGACTGTGGACCACGCTGCTGGACCGAAGGGCCGAGCCAGCACAGGCGAGCCCACCAAACCCAGCGCCCGCGCCGCAAGCCAAACACGGCAATCGGCTCCGGCGATGAATGCCGTCGTTGACGGCGGCCCGCCTCCAGGCTAGCATCCAGGCATATCTCTGGCGAAGGATGACCGGGGCGTAGCTCAGCCTGGCCTAGAGCGTCTGCATGGGGTGCAGAAGGTCGCAAGTTCGAATCTTGTCGCCCCGATTTCTGAAGCCTCTGCCAGCCAACGATTTGTGGCTGGTCATCATCCCGTCATCAGAACGAAGAATGGTGGCACTACACTTTTCGCTACACTTTTGCGAGGTAGTGCCATGCCCCGACGCCGGCCCACGTCCAACCTTCTTTCTTTCCACAAGCCAACCGGTCAGTTCTACGTGACCAGAGGCGGTAGCGGTCCTGGTACTCCTCCACCAGTTGCCGACCACGCCGCAGGCCCTCCTCGTAGTCCCTGGCGTAGAACGCCTTGTGGATCTGCTTCTTCATCTCCCCCTGAGCAGCTCCGTCAGAGCATCATCGCTCCGCTGCACCGCATCGAGCCTGAGTGGCAGTCCGTGACCGTCTTTGTCAACGGCTCGGTCGCGATCCGCCACGCGGACGGCACGTATAAGACCATCGACCCGCCCAAACCTGCCGGGGTGGAAAAGGGGACATTCTGGTAGAATGTCCCCTTTTGCCCCCATCCTCCACAAGGTGCCGCCGGAGGACCGCAAGGTTATTGGCGAAACGTTCGATCACCATGTGGGGCCGATGGGCAAAGGGAAGGGCGGCTGATGAACGCAAACAGGCCGCTCCGACAGAGGGGCGGCCCATCACTCATTCATAGCTATCGTTTGTGCCGCGGCCAACGGCACCCGCGCAAAAGCAGGTTGCCGACAGCGAGCAAGGAAAACGCCGCAGGCTCGGGGGAGAGTTGGAAGTTGACGTAGCCGTTGCCGGTGGCGGTGGTACCCTGGGTTCCGCCGTAGGTGTAGATGCTCATCTCGTAGCGGAGCACCCAGGTCTCGCCGGGAGGCAGGATCATGTTGCTGCCGGTGATAGTGACGGTGCCGGAGGCCGGCTCGCCGGGGAAAGTGCTGCCGCCGGCGGTTTGGCCAAAGAGCACCTGGTGAGTGCCGGCCCCATACACACGGACGAGCAGGCTGGTGTACATGTAGTCCCTGGGCAGGTCGAACGTCCAGGCGGCGTCAATGGTCAGAGCCAGGTCCTCGGAGGGGGTAACGTAGATGTAGCCGGAAGCGGCGGTGAGTAACTGGCTGGTGGGCACGCCCTCGGCCTGCTGGGTGGACTGGATGAGGAAGGTCCCGAATTGCTCCGCCCAGGCGAAGTCGTAGGAGGCGAAAGCGGTCGAGCTACCGAGAGCCGCAGAATGGGAGATCTGGAATGGATTTGGTATGTTTTGAGTTAGAACGATGCCATCACTGTGCATTATGCCGCTGGCCCCGTCGTATACGCCGACCCCGAGGTCGAGCTTGTCTATGGTGGCCGCTTGTACCGACACGGGTAGGCAAAGCCCCAGCGCAGCCGCGAGGAGGAGATCGCATGTTCCTGGGCATCGCATAGACTTTTACCGCAACGGGAGTGGTCTTGCGAGCA
The DNA here is from genome assembly GCA_964470125.1 of uncultured Planctomycetaceae bacterium. Lineage (GTDB taxonomy): Bacteria > Planctomycetota > Phycisphaerae > UBA1845 > UTPLA1 > DATKKX01. Next base: position 4,078 of record CAYYBO010000389.1, read on the forward strand.
TTCCCTGTTCAAGTATACTCCCGTTGCCGGTGTCCCGGCAAGAGGGTGCGGCTCTCGATCCGTTCTACCGCATTGAAAGGAGCATTTCGCCATGTGCAAACAGGGCGGGAAAGGGGGACAGGCGGGAAAGGGGGACATTCTGGTTTTCTTAAAACGTAGAATGTCCCCTTTTGCCCTTGTTTCTTAAAACGTAGAATGTCCCGAATGGCATGAAGCTAACGTCCCGAGTGATCGCAGCGGGCACGGAACCAAGCTC
>CAYYBO010000390.1:0-1275 GCA_964470125.1 uncultured Planctomycetaceae bacterium
CTCAGCGAATCCAGCCGCCAGAGATAGTTACCCTTGCGGGTATCGCGAGGGTGCATCGCCGCGTACGTCTCGTGGTGGTACGTCTCCTGAAAGACCTGAAACGTGCCGATCCCCGCCTCTTTGATGCGCTGGTAGCCGGGCACGTCTTGCGGGGCGGCGTTGATGTTCACGCGGCGGATCTCCCCGTGACCGACCTTCACGCCATATACCGTCTTCACGCAGTCGTGGATGAAATCGGCGTCATATCGCGGATGCTCCCCGAAGACCAGGATCAGCCGCTTGTGCCCCTGACGCTCCAGGGCCTCCACCTGGCTGCGGATTTCCGCCTGATTCAGCGAGCAGCGGATTTCGTCGCGGTTCGATCGGCGAAAGGCGCAGTAGACGCAGTCGTTAACGCAGTCGTTGCCGACGTACAGCGGAGCGAACAAGACGATTCGGTTGCCGTACACGTCCTGCTTGAGCCGCCTCGCCGCGGAGAAGATCTCCTCCACGCGGTCGCAGCCGGTGGAAGAGCCCCGGGCCTCAGCCCGGGCGGCGTTTAATAACACTGCGGTCTCCTCGACTGACAGAGCGTTCTTCGCCAGGCTCTTGGCGACCACGTCGCGAACCTGGAACACATCCGGCGGCGGGCCTTCCAGAAGAGCCGTCAGCCTGGCGTCATCTATGAAGTCCGTCGCGTTCTTGCTCAACGACAAATCCGGCAACCTAGGCATTACGATGTCCTATCAGCTCCAACATCCGCATCCCGCGAAAACACCATCTCCAAACAGAGCCGCAACCGTCAGGGAGCAGTCACCGTGCCAGTCTGACGGCCTGTTCAATTCCTGCGTAACCGCTCCCTTACGGTCGCGGCTCTGTTCATCAACCCATCGTAGTCTTCACACCAGCCTCGCGGACCAGCCGGTTTGGCGAATCCCCGCGCCCGACGCCTACCGTCCGCCCCAGGGACTCGATCCTCCTCTTCAGACACCCATGACACTGCTCGGCCGTCTCGAAGATGCAAGCCTTGGCCGGATAGATTTCATAGAGGCAGCGGTAGGCCGGCGGCGTCAGATTCGGCATGATGATGTTCGCCCCGCGGCACAGCCCAAGCTCCCGCCCGCTCTCCCGGTTCACGGTGGCCAGTGCCGTCGTGCTCGGAATGTTCGCTCTCGGGCACATCAGCCGAGCGAGGGCTACCATCTTGTAGGTCATCAGTTCTGAGTCGGGCACCTGGGCCGCACCGTCGTCGACCGCTGCCTCCCCCTGCCGCCCCAACGGAGTCTCGGGGTGGGG
>CAYYBO010000390.1:1285-4330 GCA_964470125.1 uncultured Planctomycetaceae bacterium
CGACGCCGATCATGTCCAGGTCCAACTCGCGGAACAGCTCCAGATCGTTCGCCAGATCCTCGTAGGTCTGCCCGGGGATGCCCACCATCACGCCGCTGCCCACCTCGTACCCAATCTCCCGCAGCGAACGAAGAACGCCGATACGATCTCGCTTTCGGCCGGCCAGGGCAGGGTGCAAGCGATCGAACAACTCGCGATTGGAGGTCTCAAACCGCAGCAGATAACGGTCGGCGCCGGCCCTTCGCCAGTCGGCCAGCTCCTCGTCGTCGCGTTCGCCCAGGCTGAGCGTGACGGCCAGGGGCGTCTCGCCCTTGATCCGACGGATCAGATCGCCGAGCCACCGCCCATCGAGACCGTAATCCTCGCCTGATTGAAGCACCACGGTACCATAACCGAAGGCGACCGCCTGGCGGGTGCATTCCATGATTTCGTCAGCGGACATGCGGTAGCGTTCAAGCCGCCGATTCTCGACCCGCAGACCGCAATAGTGGCACGAACGCCCGCAATAGTTGGAGAACTCGATCAGTCCACGCAGGTGAACGTCGTCGCCTACGTTCCGCTGGCGGATGCCGTCGGCGCGTCGCCACAACTCCTCGAGTCGGCGTTCGTCTAGCTCTCGCAGCCAGGTGAGTATCTCGGATTGCGTCATTGTTCGCTTGCCGTCGGCTTGTGCTGGCGCTGCAGAACCACGGTAAACGTACTGCCGACGTCGGGTTTGCTGACCACCGTCGTGTCCCCGCCGTACATGATGGCCAGTTTCTTGACCAGCGAAAGCCCCAAGCCGCTGCCGGGTATCGTAGCCGTCTTCTCGTTTCTGATCCGCGTGAAGTCGCGGAACAGTTTGGCGGCGTCCTCGGGCGTCATGCCGATGCCGGTGTCGGTCACGGAGATCGTCACCCTCTGAGCGTCGCACCCCAATTTGGCGTCCACGCGGCCTCCGTCCCGGTTGTACTTGACCGCGTTGGAGAGCAGGTTGTTGAGGATGATCTCAATTTCATTGCGGTCCGCGACCATTGGAACCGGCCCTTCGCCGTGCAACTCAAGAGTGATGTTCTTCGCGGCGGCGTCCGGCCGGACTGTGTCCATGGCCGCCTTGGCGATCTCTCGCACATCCACCTCCACCAGCTCTCGTTTCTTCTGCCCGGACTCGATGCGGGTCATGTCCAGCAGGTCCAGGATCAACTTCCGCATTCCCTGGGCGCGGATCAGCGAGCGGTCGATGACTGAATCATAGGCCCCGAGATCACTCCCAGCCGCCCGGTCCTTCAGGATGCGGAGATACCCTTCGATCGCCGACAGCGGGGCCTTGAGCTCGTGGCCCAGGACGGAGATGAACTCGAAACGGACCCTGCGCTTCTCCGCGGCCAGCTTCCTCGCTTGCCGCTGCACGACAAGGTGCTGGGCGGCCTTGCGAACCGTCTCTTTGAGTTCGTCGGGCGTGAAGGGTTTGGCCAGGAAATCAAATGCACCGCACTTGGTCGCCCGGATGGCCGTCTCCAGCGTGGCGAACGCGGTGATCATCACCGTCAGGATGTCGCGCTCCTGCTTCACCAGCCGTTCAAGGACGTCCAGCCCGGTCATGTCACCAAGCTTATAGTCCAGTAGAAGCACGTCGGGCGGACAGGCGGTGATCTTCTGAAGGCCCTCTTCTCCGGTCGACGCTCGATCGACGTCGAACCGCACCTCGCCCTCCACATCAGGCAAGTGGATGGTGAAGTTCTTCAAAGCCCGGGCTACGCTATGCTGCATCCCTGGTTCGTCGTCGACCACCAAGACCCGCAGAGTATCCATGAGATCTGCTCTCTTCCTTGGACCCAAACATCACGCCGGTGTGCAGAGCCACGGGTTTCAGCCCGTGCGGTCGATCCGCCGCGTGCCAAACACTCTTCCACGCCCAGCACCGGCCGGGCTGAAGCCCGGGGCTCCTCCTCGCGGCCAGGCCGCTTCCGAGGCCCGTCACTGTATAATTCGTCTTCGCGGCATGTTGACAGTGAACGTCGACCCCGTGGGGCCCGCTTGTGGATCGGCATTCGACTCCACGCGGATATCGCCGTGGTGCATTTTCACGATGCCATAGCTGACAGCCAGGCCCAAGCCGGTGCCCTGCCCGGCAGGCTTGGTCGTGAAGAACGGCTCAAATATCTTCTTCTGGTTTTCCGGTGGGATGCCCACGCCCGTGTCCGAAATGCAGAAGCGGACGTTGCTCTCATCGCCGTTGGTCTTGAAAATCAGCTCGCCGCCGTTGGGCATCGCCGCCACGGCATTAGTGGCCAGGTTCATCACCACCTGGGCGATCTGATCCTGATCCATCTCGGCCGTCGGGTTGGCGTCGTCGTGCTCGATCCGCACGCGGATGTTCTCCGGCACCCGCAGCGTGCGAGCGCACCGCGCCATCACTTCCCGAATATCGGTGAGTTCCAGGTCGACTTTGTTCTTGCGGGCAAACTGCAGCAACCCGGACACGATCTTCTTGCAGCGGTTCGCCTCACCGACCATGAGCGACAAGTCCTCGCGCATCTCGCTGTCCGGCGGCAGTTCGTCGAGCAGGATGTGCGACAGCATCAGCACGGTGCCAAGCGGGTTGTTCACCTCGTGGGCGATGCCCGCCGCAAGCTGACCCATGCTGGCCAGCTTCTCCGACTGCATCAGGGCCTCCTGCGTGCTGGCGAGTTGCTCGTTGGAGACGGCGAGCTCGCGGCAGGTGTGCTTGAGTTGCTCGATGGTGTAGGGCAGGCACATCTCGCTTTCCGCGAGACCCTTGTAGATGGCGGCGGCGTGCTCCAGGCAGGTCTCATAGCCGCAGGCCCCGCAGTTCAACTCGTCAACCGGGGTGAACTTGCCCAGTCGATGCATGATGTCGACCAACTGTTCCGGCGAGGGAACGGCAATCCTCTGATCGTAGGGGGCGAACGTCCGGCGCAGATTCAGATCCGCCAAGGCCGACCAGTGCTTGTGCCAACGCTCCAGGTCCAGGTTGGCCATCCGCCGTTTGGAATAGCGGCTGACCTGCGAGCGGCGGTTGAACAGCGGGGCCTTGCTGCTGAT
>CAYYBO010000391.1:0-4293 GCA_964470125.1 uncultured Planctomycetaceae bacterium
TCGGTGCCTTGGTTATCTACTCCGTCGCGCAGTACTACGTCTCCGCCACCGCCCAGCAGCGCGCACTCGCCCGATACGACGACTTCATCAGCAACCATCGCATGGCCGACCTCGACTCGCTGGTCGGAGAGTTTGCCTACTACCAGTTCGGCGGGCTGCCGCCTCTGCCGGGCACGGAGCCGTGGGATCATCATGTCGGCCCGTATCCGGTCGATTGGGAGAACTTCCCGGAGGAACTGACAACCAACCTCGTCGGGTACTGGGAAGGCAGCGTGCCGGTCTACGATCTGTACATCTTCCAGGACCCGGAGACGCGGCAGATCGTCTTCCTGAACAGCGACCAGGAGGAAATCTACGCCATCGACTGCCCGTACGGCGACCACTGCGATCCCGGCGTCTGCGCTCTCGACCGATACCCCGACCTGTACTCCGGCAAGTACACCCAGGAAGAGATTGAATACCTCGTCGCGCACTGTGATCCGGCCAGGCTTGGCCTTTGGCTCAAGTTGATCCCGACGGAGAGCCTGTACGACTACCTCTATGCCGAGGCACAGGGCGAGAGCATCCTGCAGGCTCTGACCGCCGAGAGCAGTGGAGGCGGCGGCGTGCAGATGATGACAAGCGGCAGCGGGGGGAGCGGCCCGCTCAACGATCTGGACGGCGACGGTGTGCCCAACCGAGACGAGATTCTTGCCGGCACGGACCCCGAAGACGCCTCCGACTTCCTGCGGATCACCAACATGCAGCTTGCCGCATCCGACCGGGAGATCTGGTGGCCGTCGGTCAGCAACAGGCAATACAGCGTAATGACAGCCGCGGGCGGTGTCGCGCTCCTGAGCCCGCAGACGTGGAGCGTGGCGACGCAGTGGCTGGACGGGACCGACAGCGGCCTTGTGTTCACCGATACGGTGACTGATGCGGAGGTTGCGTTCCATCATGTTCAAGTCCGCGGGACGGACTCGAACACCAACGGCCTGCCCGACTGGTGGGAGACCGAGAACTTCGGCGGGCTGACCAACATCACCGCCACCGGCGACGAAGATAATGACGGCTTGGACAATCTGGAAGAGCTCTTTTACGGATACTCGCCCACCACCTCGGAGCGTACCCTCTACCGCAGCGGGTTCAACGTGGTCGAAGTGGCCACGAACAGCCCGAACCCCGATGACGGGAGCGAGGAGTTCGATTTCCATGCGGCCGGAAGGCCGTTGTCTCTGGCCGCCGGCGCATCCGACGCAGACTGGGGCGGTCGCATTCCGACAGTGTACGGGGCATCGTACAGCTTCAGCGGCGGCATCTTCTTCAACAACGACCAATCCAATCTCTATGTGGGCATCTGCGGGCTGGAGAGAGGCAGCGACAACGCCTTCGTCCTCTTCATTGACTCCGGAACCGGTGGCGTAACCAACCTCGCCCATTTGAGCGGCAGGCCTTATGCGTTGGGCATTGCCGACAACTTGGGGTTCAACGCCACCCAGTTCACGCCCAATGTCGCCATCCTCGTGGGAGACAACCGAGACGACGGCTCGAACAACATCTACCGCACCATCGGCGGAAACGATGTGGGACAAGGCGCGTATGAGCTGTCGAGTAGCACCAACATCGCGGACTTCACGGAATTCAGCCGGACGACGGGAGGCGCGCCTTTCTCACAGTGGAGCATCAATGGGTCTTCAGGCGATTCCCCGAATGCGGGTGTGGAAGTCGCATTGAGTCTGTCCGCCCTGGGCGTGGAACCGGGCGACACGATTCGAGCCGCCGGTGTGTTCTTGGGCGGGACATCCGGCGCGAACCGCTGGGTGGTGGAGGAAGCCTACGGGCAGAGCCTTTCGGGAAGCGGCTTTGGCGCCGTGACGCTGGTGGGGTCTCTGGTCCAGTTAGCCGGCGTTCAGCAGACTCTGCCGCCAAGCACATACCCCGGCTTCACAGATGACGACGTGATGCTTCAGGGGTTCTACTGGGACGTCGAACCTCGACTGGGCTGGTGGACGAACCTCGCGGGTAAAGTCAGCGACCTAGCCTCCGCTGGATTCACGATGATATGGCTTCCGCCGCCCTACAAAGCAGCCAATGCCGGGTATTCCGTGGGCTATGATCCCTTCGATCACTATGACTTGGGTGAGTATGATCAAAGGGGCTCGGTTCCTACCAGATACGGGACGAAATCCGATTTCACCAACTTGATCGCAGGACTCCTCGCATCAAATATCACTCCCATCTGTGACGTTGTGCTGAACCATATGGCTGGTGGGACCAACGTCGACCACAAGTCCTTCGACTATCCGCACAACATCTTCGAGAAGGGGAGCAGCAATTTCCATCCCTCAGCCACGGGTCACAATGACGAGATATTCCCGTATCACAACAACGAAGGGTTTGGGACCTATGAGCCTTCGGGCATCTACGGAGTGGACAACGATTTCCTAGATCCGCACATGAGGAGGGGCCTGAAGCAATGGGGCAGTTGGCTGGTCACCAACGTCGACTTCGGGGGATTCCGTTTCGACTACACGGAGGGCATCGAGCCCTGGTATCTCTGGGAATGGCTCAACTATCCCGCGCAGAGACCTCTGTTCGGATTCATGGAGTACTGGGCCAATGCCGACGCAACCGAGATGCGCACATGGCTGAGCCTCACCGGTTGGAGAGCGGCGATCTATGACTGGAATCTGCAGAGCCTCCTGAAGGAAATGTGCGAGGACACCGGCTCCACGTTTGACATGTCGGACTTGCAGGCTCCCAGCCTCCTCGGCATCGAACCGGAGTACACGGTCACCTTTGTGGAGAACCACGACACCCTGCAACCGACCAACGAGACCGGCGTCGCGACCAACAAGCACATGGCGTACGCCTACATCCTGCACTCGCAGGGTTTGCCGCTGGTCTTCTATCACGACTACTACGATCAGCCATACTACGTCGGGGGAACCAACTACGCGGGCGTTGCGCTCAAGCCGCAGATTGACCGTCTGATTCTGATCCGAAAGGCCACGGTCGCTGGTAGCGTCGCGTATCTCAACGCAAACGCCGACCTGTTCATTCAGCAGCGCGATGGCGGGGCGCAGAAGCCGGGCTCCATCTTGGTCATCAACGACCATTCGTCGAACACGCTGACCAACCAGGTTCAAACGATATACACCAACGAGTGGTTGATTGATCTGGTCTCGACGAACCCCGCCACACTGGTACAGACCGACACCAACGGCATTGTTGGTCTTTCGGCTTTGCCCCGCGACTACCGGATCTATGGACCGACCAACTCGCTCACGGAGTAGCATCATGAAGAGCTGTCATCTTTCGCTTCCCATACTCCTCGCGATGGGAGTTGCCGCCTCCGCGGATTACATCTTCAACGTGGATTTCGAGAACCCTCCACACGTCGTGAATCAGCAAGTCGTCGCGGGGAGCGCCATTGATCGGCCGACATATGCCGAGGAGACTGTGCTCGCCCGCACCAATGTGGCGGATTTCACCACACAGGTCGCCTCCTTGGAGCCGGCCGGAGCGATGGCCTTTTTCTACGGTCCGGCCGTCACCTCCGGTCTGGTGCGCCTCAGTTGGGACATGGCGGTCCTCAGCTTGGGGACGGGTGGCGGTTTGGACACCGCTGCCGTCGCTATCCAATCGAGTCCGACTGGCGTGGGCGATGTGTTCATTGACTACGAATACGACTTTGACTTGGAGATCGGGGATGTTGATGTGGGGACCTACGCCTTGGGCAACCAACATCATCTCGAGTTCCTTTTCGACCTCGACTCAGACGTGTTCAACGTGTGGCTGAATAGCTCTCTGGTTCTGACCAACATCGCTGTCAACCCAACCTTCGACATTCAGAATGTCTTGTTCAGCCGCGAGAACCTCCAAGACCCGACATACGCCGTCGACAATTTCCAGTGGGAGATCATTCCCGAACCATCGACGGTGTTGATGATGTTGTTGGGCAGCATCGTCTTCGTGTTTCAGTGGGTGCGCAGAACGCAATGATGGCCCTTGGTTCGCCGCTCTGACCCCTTTGAATTTGCTCTTCCCAGACGAGTCGGTCGAGAGGAACAAACACGTTGTCTTCCCTGCAGGTCGTGCGAAGGCAGACTACGTGGCGCAGCCGTGGCACATCGAGGGAAGAAATCAGCAATCACGCGCAGACACGCGCACGTTTGCAGTTCGCACAAGCTACTCGGACGTCGGGAATTGCTCGGAGAATCAGGCTGTGCGGAATGGTGTCCGGGGTGCTTAGGAATCCAGCGCTCTGTCCAACTGAGCTACCGGGACGCCGATCTCGGATTGTAGATGGCG
>CAYYBO010000392.1:0-4257 GCA_964470125.1 uncultured Planctomycetaceae bacterium
ACGGCCCGCGAAGCGTCTTCGACGCGAAGATCGTCAAGAAGGACCACCCGATCACACAGGGCTTGAAGGATTTCCAGATCTTCGACGAGCTGTATTCGAAACTCCAGGGCGACGGTCCGATCGAGGTCCTGGTCTCTGCGTACTCCGACTGGAGCGAGAAGGAAGAACCGCTGATCTTCACCACGCCGTATGGCAAGGGCCGCTGCGTGCAGAACGCTTTTGGCCACGACTTCAAGGCGATCCTGAACCCGAGCATGCAGCAACTGATCCGGCGCGGCGTCGAATGGGCCGCCACCGGCAAGGTCCAATAGCAGCCTCGTGTGGTGTCGCGCGGGATGCATATTGCGTAGCACGAAATGCGCCGGCCGAAGGTCCAGCCTGCCCGCGCATTGCAGCCGGATGGCGTTCTGGAACAGGATGGGATGCCGAATGGACGAACCGGATGCGGCCGGGGCTGTACAACTCATCCAGATGGCATGATTGCGGCTGGAAGCGCCAGATCGGGTCCGGCGGCGAAACCACAGTGAGGACATCCGCGTGAAGATCGTATTGGCAGGACCGAAAGGGGCGGGCAAGAGTTCCGTTGCGGCCGAGCTGGCGAAGTCAACCGGTTTGGAAGCGATTGAAACGGACCGGCTGATCGAGGAGTGTTTCGAGCGGGACACGGGTGAGAAGCACACGTGTCGTGAGATCTTCATCGAGCACGGCGAGCCGGCGTTCCGCGCGGTGGAGAAGAAGGTGGCGGTTGAGCTTGGCGAAGCGGACTGGAAGCTGATCGTCTGCGGCGGATCGAGCCTTCTGGACCCGGTCAGCCGCCGGGCGCTGCGCCGCAACGCCATCCTGATCTATCTGACCGCCGATCCTGCCACACTGTGGAGCCGCATCGCTGAAAAGGGGCTTCCTCCCTGGTTGCGCGGACCCGATGCACGGGCCCAGCTTGATGAGAACGTCGCCTATCGCGAGGAATTGCTCAGTCCGTTTGCCGATGCGGTGATCGACACAACGGACAGAACCCCCGAGGAAATCGCTCAGATTGCGATGCAGCACGTCGTCGAAGAGCTGACCGTCCGCTGCCGTGCGGCCAACACCTACGGTGACGTCATCCGTGTCACCACCTTCGGCGAGAGTCACGGTCCGGCCATCGGCGCCGTGCTGGACGGAGTGCGGCCGGGTGTCGAATTCTCGGCCGAGGAAATCCAAGAACAACTCACCCGGCGCCGGCCGGGCCAGAGCGAAGTCACCACGCCCCGCGATGAGAAGGATCAGGTCGAGGTGCTCTCCGGCGTGTTTGGCGGCAAGACGACCGGCGCGCCCATTGCGATGGCGATCATCAATCGCGACCACGATTCGTCCAAATATGAGGGGATTAAGGACCTGTTCCGGCCCGGGCACGCCGATTTCACGTATTATCGCAAGTACGGTATCCGCGATTATCGCGGAGGCGGCCGTTCCTCCGGGCGCGAGACCGCCGGGCGTGTCATGGGCGGCGCGTTCGCGCTGCAGGAACTGGCGAAGCGCGGCGTCAAGATCGTGGCCCATGCGGTCGAGATCGCGGGCATCGCCGCCGAGACGTGCGACTACGACGCCATCGAAACCAATCCGGTCCGCTGCGCCGATCCCAACGCGGCCCAGCGCATGGTCCAGGCGATCCTGGCGGCCAAGGACGACAACGATTCGGTCGGCGGCGTCATTCAACTCGACATTCACGGGCTGCCCGCCGGGCTGGGTGATCCGGTGTTCCAGAAACTCGACGCCAAACTGACGGCGGCGATCATGACGATCGGTGCGATCAAGGGAATTGAGATCGGCCTGGGCTTTGCGTTGGCCCGGATGCGCGGCAGCCAATCCAACGACAACATGGCCGGTGGCGGGTTCGTGACCAACAACGCCGGCGGCATCACCGGCGGTATCTCGACCGGCCAGACCATCACGCTGCGCCTGGCGGTCAAACCGACCTCATCGATCGCCAAGCCGCAGCGGACTCTGAACGAGCGGATGGAGAACCGGCCCATCGAGACCCACGGCCGGCACGATCCGTGTATCGTGCCTCGCGTGATTCCCGTCGTCGAGTCGATGGCGGCACTGGCGTTGCTCGATGCATGGGAGGTGCAGGATCGCCTGCGGCCCGGCTGGAACGGGCCCGGATAGGCGGGGCGGAGGTTCCGGACCGTACGTTGGTGAATCGCGGAATGATCCGCTCGTGGTCAGACACAGACCTTCTTTCGGACAGGGGTCAGTCGCAGCCGGCAGTCTCTGGGCAGGAGCGTTCCCTGATTGTGCCAGCAGACGTAGCATTCGGTCGGCCTGACCTTCTGGCCCTGCCGGACGCAGGGCAGGGCGTGGGGACATTCCTTCCTTATAAATCCCAACCCTTAAAAACCGCTAACGCGTAACCGTCTCTTGATGGAACCGGTGTTCATCCGATACCTCCTCCTCACGCCGCATATCCAGTCACGATACACATCGCAACTGAGGTCGGTCCGGCTGTCCTCCCGGTGGTTTTCGATCCGTCAACCGAATCTTTTCATCGACCAGTTCGTCTCTTCACTTAACGTCCGAGAATAGCCTGCTCTGCGGCGTTTGTTCGGGCGAAGTTCGAACCGGCGGAAGTGCCGGTACGTGTAACGGGAGGGGGCCGAATGGTCTGGCGGATTCGAGCCGAATTTGTTAGAATGGTCAAGTAGCGCGCGGTGTTGGCGCAAGAGCCGCCGGCCCCGTCGTGGAAAGGCGAAACCTCCTTCAGGACAGGGGATAGCATGGGTACAGCTCGGCCAAAGGCGTGGCTCTTGCTGCTGTTTGTGGTGCTGGGCCCAGCGGTCGCGACGACGGATGCGCAGTCCGGGCGGCCCGGCGCCGAGACGCGGGTCGTCATCAACGAGATCCTCGCCTCCAATCGCAACACCAACCGCGATCCGCAGCGGCAGTACGATGACTGGATCGAGTTGTACAACCCCACGAATGTCAGCGTGGACGCGGGGGGAATGTACCTGACTGACAATTCCTCATCGCCCACGAAATGGCAGTTTCCGGTCGGCTCTCCCTCGACGACGATTGCCCCGCACGGTTACCTGCTGATCTGGGCCGACGGCGACACTGCCTCGCCGGGGCTTCACGCGAGCTTCAAGCTGGATGCCGCCGGCGAGGAAGTTGTCCTTGTGGCGAGAGATGGGACCACAGTGATCGATAGTCTCTCGTTCGGTCCGCAGCGAGCGGATGTGTCTTACGGACGCTATCCGGACGGCAGCGACACCTGGCGGCTCATGGCGGTCCCGACGCCGGGCGCCGCCAACGTCATCGTCTACGAGGGCATCGCCGAGACGCCGCAGTTCAGCCGCCGGGGTTGCCTCTTCAGCGAGTCTTTGACGATCACCCTGAGAACCGACACGCCCGGTGCGACGATCTACTACACGACCGACGGAACCGATCCTTTCAGCGTGCCCCGGCAGAGGCCCGGCGGCAGCGTCTACACCGGGCCGATTCAAGTCTCCAGGACGATGACGATCCGGGCCGTCGCATGGCTGCCCGGCTGGCGGCAGAGCGATGTCAGCAGCGAGCGGTTCTCGTTCATCGGTCCTGGCCTGCGGAGTTTTCGTTCTCCGTTGCCGTTAATGGTTGTCGACGCTATGGGGCGATCCATCAGCCGCACGCAGACGCCCGTCTATGGGTATGTCATCGACACGGACGATCAGGGCATTGCCTCGATGACAGGCCCGACGGACTTTGCCGGCCGCGCGGGTCTGAACGTGCGGGGCAAGAGCTCCGAGGGTTTTCCCAAGCAGCAATACCACTTCGAGGTCTGGGACGACGACGATCGCGACCGGGCCGCCTCGATCCTGGGGCTGCCCGCCGACGCGGATTGGGTGCTCCAGGGACCCTACTCGGACAAGACACTCATGCGCAACGTCCTGGTCTATCGCTGGAGCAACGAGATGGGCCGCTACGCGCCGCGCACGCGATTCATCGAGCTGTTCCTCAAGACCGATGACGGCGATCTCTCGATGAACGACTATGTCGGCGTTTACGTCTTCATGGAGAAGATCAAGATTGCCCCCGATCGCGTGGATATCGCGGTTCTCGATTCCGACGATGACGCCGAGCCCGAGATCACGGGCGGGTACATCGTCAAGAAGGACAAGCTCGACGGTGGCGACGTGACGTTTCGCACCAGCCGAGGCCAGGAACTGATTTACGATGATCCGATCGGGACCGAGATGACGCTGGCCCAGAGGAACTGGATCCGGGATTTCCTCAACGCCT
>CAYYBO010000393.1:0-4240 GCA_964470125.1 uncultured Planctomycetaceae bacterium
GGCTGTCTCAGCGCAGCAGTTCTGAGGCCTGTGGAAGAACGCGCCGTCGCGACCCATTTCGATTGCATCGATGTCGTCCTCCAGCATCTGGGCGGCGAGGAAGTGGTGCCAGTCCCGAATGAGCGTGGGAAAGCCATCCACCACGTAGATCTTTCCCGCAGCCCTGAACTGCTTGCCGGCGTGGCCGATATCGTGCAGCCAGACCGCGGCGATGAATACGGCAAGCTCGGTATCGTTGAGGAATCTCCCGTCTTCGGAGGCAAACGCTGGTCGGATGATCTGTGATGCCAACTCAAGAGCGCGCTGGGTGTGGCCGCGCTGGTGCTCGGCCATTTCAGGGACCTGATCACCCAGCCAGGCGTATTGCCAGTGCTCTACATGCTCGCGCAGCCATGTCTGGAGCCCCGGCTTGTCGTCCAGAAGGTCGAGCAGCAGTTCGCCCCGGCCGTGCATGGAGAAGGCATCGTCCGCGTGCCTATCGTACTCTCTCTTGCATAGGCCGTAGAGGAAGTTTCCCTTCGCCACTCCGTTCGCATCCACCTGGAACAGGGCTCGCACGGGTCGCGGCACATCCTTCTGCAGGAGTTTGCCGCCAGTACCCAGGTGCGGCAGGGCGCGCAGCAGCCAGCGGTAATCGCGCCACATGGGCAGGTCCAGGGCGAGGGGCATCGCTGGGAGCGTCACCGTAGCGGCGGAGGTCTCGTACTTGTAGATAACCTCTATGTCCTCGTATGCCGACGCGATGAGCACGAGGTGGGGGATCGCACCCTTGTAGCCGCCGGTGAGGTTGATCACGATCCTGTGAGTCTTCCGGTGCGGGGCAATGGCATTTTGGACCGCCTCGACGAGCTTGTTGAGGCCGGTATCCCTGAAGGTATCGGCGTTGAGGCTCTGCAGTCCCTCTATTTTTACGAGTGTCGGCTGGCCGATAATCCATCCGTCGAATGCGGCTCGCTTATCATTTTGGCGGAACTTGTAGTCCCGGATGTACTCCTGGATCGCGAAGCCTGCAGTCAGACCGGCGTTGGTGTCGCTGCACAGGAGCACGACGGTGTCGGTTGGCTCGGGTTCTTTTCTGATCCGCTCCTTATCCTGCTGATTGAAGGCATGCAGGCTGCTGATCTCGGCGGGGAGGAAGTCCACCCCTCCGGGAGGGTTTTGGCCAATCTCCTCACTCGGACGGAGCTCGTTGAGTTGGTCGACCAGTTGCTTTGCGATCGCCTGGTGCGAATCGAGAGAGTTCGGCGTGTCCTCGGCGTTCACGGAGACCAAAGGCTGGTCTCCGATCACCTGGATCTCTGAGTGTGGCTTAGGCAGATTCCCAATATTACGCCTCGACTTCTTCCCAAAGGCCGAAGTGCCCACGGTCATGATGTGCAGGATGTGTCCGGACATCAGTCTCCCCCCTCAGGGCAGGTTATCCGCGACCATGCGTGTGCCACCGACAGCTTCAGGTATGGTCATCAGCGGCTTGTGGCGGTGGTGGGTGTAGTACTTGAAGCCCTCATTGGCAGGCAGGCCGTCGGGGATGTAGTCGATACGCGGCTGGCTCTGACCGAAGGGATTGACAGTGAGGATCTTCTTGAGCTGCTTCAGGATGCCCGTGCCAGCGTGCGGGACCCCATTGAGAAGGGCGGCGGGGTTGTCCCTGTCGAAAGCGCCCCATTGCTTCTCGTCTTCAGCGAGAAGGTCGGTGTAGCTGGTCTTCAGGTCGCGGACGACGACTTCCTGGACCTTTACCTCAGCGCTGCCAAGCCCGATGGGCTTGCCCATGCCGAAATGGTGGGCCATGCCGGTCTCCAAGTTTAGGCACCAGAGCAGGAGCTTGAGCTCATGCTCGCTCAGGTTTTCGAAGTCCACGGTGAACCTGAACTTCGCACCAGGTCTGAGGAGTTCCACGGTGGCATTCTGGTTGGTGCGGCATTTCTCTTTGGCCTCAGGGTCGGCTATCTCTTTCTGCACGTCTTCGGGCAAGCGGTACTGGGACACATCGGGCCAGTCATTGAGCATAGGCTGGTGCCAGGAGAACTTGCGGCCGCGGATCTTGAGGCCAGCCTGAGTAGTGGGGGGCCACTGGTTGGGGTCTTCGGGCTTGGAGGGCTTGTGGGGCTGTCGTTGCCACAAGACGCCGTTGTAGTCTGCGGCGCGCCTCTGACCGTTGATGCTCTGTGGGCGCAGGTAGAACGGGAAGTAGGAGGGTCTGGGCTCACCCAGAATGCGGAGCGGAACCTCCTTGAACTGCGGCTGGCTATCTGGCTCTTCCACGAACCAGGCGGTATTGATGGACACGCGGCCAGCCAGGGGCACGTCACTCTTGGTCATCTCGTCAGGCTCATTCTCTGGGAACAGTCCTCCGAAGAGAGCACAGGCCGGGCACAGGCCGTCGGTCTTGTTGCAGGCTCCGGGCTTTTGGTCGCCGGTGGTGCAGTCATCCACCGACTTGTCGTAGGGCTCGCGGTACATGGCGACCGGGCCGATGAAGACGGCCTGCGGGGGCCTGAAACCAACGCCCCTGTACCGTTGGGAGGCCACGTAGACAAGCGGCCCATCCTGCGGGGCGACGTCCCCCTCATCCTTCAGCATCGCGCCCCATCCGTGCAGGTGCGCGTCAGCAAGCTTGGGGTCGCAGGTCTTGTGAGCCCCAACGCACGCCTTGTAGTCTGCGGCGGAGACTTCCACCGGGGCGTTCGAAAGGCCCCAGAAGATTCTGTCATTACTTTTGTTGGCGTCACCGGAGGAGGTTACGTGTGCCACGGCGTCAGGCGGCGACACCGTCGGCGTTGGTAACTCATATGTTGTGCCGGCATACTCCACCGCGATGGCGTAGCGTTTGTAGAAGCGCTGCATGCCGTTGTACTGCCCGGCCGGGCCGTGGCGAAAATTGGCTCCGGGGTCCTTCATGGCCACCAGCAGCACCTGAGTGATCTTTATTTGATCCCCAGCCCGGACGCCGCCTTCGACCAGGTTGACCAGAGTGTCGGGCAGTCTGTACCACTCGTTGCCCACTTCAATGCGCCAGTTCCTCTGGTGGGGTTGGTACCTGGGCACGTCGAATGCGAGGAGCCCTGTGAGCGGCGGGGCGAGGGCAGGCATCGGCGCTCTCCACGTGGCCTTCCCAGCGACAGCGACCTCCACCGCTTCAGCCGGGACGTTTCCGGAGCGGAGTGAGACGGTTCGAAGAGTCTGCACGGTGCCTCCGTCCTCGAGCCCGAGGCGGGCTACCGCCTCAAATGGTAGACGCGCCTGCTGCCCATATTCGCAGTACTTCACCTGCTTGCCCACGCGGAACAGCCTCGCCGGCTTCCGGTTCGGATGTTTCATGGCCCTTCTCCAACCCATCCTCGCCTTGTGGGACTCTTGGTCGTACACTCCGAGGCAGCTTCCGGTGAGGGTCTCATAGACGGACCGAATCGCGCCCTTAAGCGTCGCGGGCGGAATGGCCGGGACATCCTCAACCCGGAAGAAGCGCTTCTGGCGATGCGCGCCATTGGCGGCACGCCAGGCGCACTGGCCTTCGGCGTCCGGTATGAACAGCGGAGTGAGTGTCTTGATCTCGCATGTGATCCGGCCGCAGAGCCCGGTGAAGCGCTCGTGTCCGGCGCGGTTCAATAGATCGTCCCATTTTTCCCTGGCGGGCTCAGTGCTCAGCGGCACGAAGTTGTACGGTGGCAGGAACTCGCTGGCAGGCATGGCTGGGCCTCCCCCTGGTCGATGTGTTTCGTCTCGCCGGCGACGGTCCTGGGGTCTCCGGTTGGTCTGCTCGTGATTCTGCCGGTTGCGGGAGTTCTCGCGCGCCGGTGGCGTCCTGTGGCCTGGCTGACCGGTGTGCGCTACTGCCTGCGGCACTGGCGCCTTGGGCTGAGCAGGCTGGTCAGCGGCCACACGCCATCGCTGGCTGTCGGGGTTGTACTCGACCACGAGGTCTGCGCGGAGCTGATCCCATACTCCGTCCTCGAACTTATCGCGTTCGAGGTATCCCTCCCGGTTTGCGGCCTTGCCGTCAAGGCGCACTGTAATCCAAGCATCAGCCCCGTTCGGCAGTACAGTCTTCTTGGTGAGTCGCCGGGTTGCCATGTTCTCAAGCCCCCTCCGTGTGCAGGTTGCTGAATCGCCAGATCGGGTCCTGGCCTTCCCGAGCATAGACCTTGATGTCAGCGACCGCCAAGGCACCACCGTCACCGAGCGGAAGCTCGATGGGCCTGATGCGTTGTTCGAACCACTGCTGGGAGTCACCGAGGCG
>CAYYBO010000394.1:0-4206 GCA_964470125.1 uncultured Planctomycetaceae bacterium
GGCCGGCGTCCGCCACCCGTCGCTGGGCCAGGGGAATGACCGGGGGTAGATCGAACAGCGTAGCGGTGGCCTCGGGATAGGCGAGCAGGAAGGCGATGGTCCAGGTCCCGGACGCGCCGCCGAGGTCGAGGAGGTGTCTGAATCGGAGGGAGCCGAGATAAGAGAGGAAAGCCGTGGCGGTTGGGGCGGCGATGTTGTCCATGGCCTCGATGAACGCCTCGCGGTCGGCTTCTTCACCGCGGATACTCGGCTGTCGCTCGATGGGTCGGCCATCCTTGATCGCCTTGGCAATCTGGGCCCACCGGCGGAGGCAGTTGGCCTGGTGCTGGGCCATGGCCAGGACGGAGCCCTGGCCGGTGCTGGTGAGCAGCCGACGGACGGCTGGACCCGCAGTGTAGCGGCCCGCTCGTTTGCTGATGACCTCAATAGCGGCGAGGGCGTCGAGGAGAATGGTTGTTCCGCGCAGATCGGCGTCCAGGGCGGCAGCAACGTCACGGGCAGTCAACGGCTTGTCAGAGAAGACGCCAAAAAGGTCCAGATCGACCGCTGCGGCGAGGGCGCAGGCAGACTTGTAACTTCTGGCAAGGGTGAGCATGCTGTCGGCGGTCCATCGCTTGGGCATGGGATAGCGTCCGATCCACAGGGGTCCGCGTGGAGGTAACTTAGCCCTGAATGAGGCTCGTTCCAAGTTAAGCGGCGCATTTCGGGTGGTACACTGCCGATTGCGGATTCCAAGCGGCGGTGAGCCCGGTGGTGGAGCGCAGATCGACCTCTGCGGCCTCCTCGCGGTCAGAACTTGATGTCTTGTACGCAAGTCTTGCCACTTGCTGGGCTTAGCGAGGGAATACGGTAGAATTGCACGCGATGGGCAGAGGTGAAGACGACTTTGTCGCCTGGTTGGCCTCAGAGTTCGGGTCGCGCGCACGGGCGGTACCGATCGGGCTGGGTGACGATATGGCCATGGTCCGGCTGGGGAGGCGGGGTGCGGCCGAGACGGGGCTCGTGTTGGTCACTGCGGACATGCTGATGGACGGGGTGGACTTCCAGACCGCTCTCCACTCCCCCAGGTTGATCGGACGTAAGGCGATGGCCGCGAGTCTGTCCGATTGCGCGGCCATGGCGGTGCGGCCAAGGTTTGCGTTGGCCAGCGTGGCGTTGCCCGAATCGTGGCCCGTGCGGAATGCGCGGCGGCTCTGCAGCGGTGTGGAGGCCATGGGCCGGGCCTATGGCTGTGTGCTGATCGGGGGGGACACGAATAGCTGGAGGCATCCGCTGGTCATCGATGTGGTGGTGCTGGCGGAACCGTGGCCGGATGTTGCTCCGGTTCGGCGCAGCGGCGTGCGAGCCGGTGACATCATCTGCGTGACCGGTCAATTGGGCGGGAGCCTTTGGGAGGGTAAGCGCCGAGACACCAAGACGCCGAAACACCGAAGAGATGCGAAGGCAGCAATCCAGGGGAGGCGAGGAGCGGTGCGGCCCGGCGTACCGCATCATCTGGTGTTTGAGCCAAGGGTGACAGAGGCGCATTGGCTCGCGGCCAGGCTTGGCCGGGGCCTGCACGCGATGATGGACTTGAGCGACGGGCTTTCAACTGACGCCGCTCGGATGGCACGGGCTTCAGGTTGCGGGATCGAATTCGACGCCGCGGCGCTTGAGATCGTGGCGTCATCCGCCGCGCGGGCGGCGTCGCAGGAAGACGGCCGCGCGGTGCTCGACCACGTGCTGAACGACGGCGAGGACTTCGAACTGCTGTTCGCCGCGGCCCCGAAAGCGTGGCGCCGTCTTCCAACGGCAGAGCCGCGCGGGCGCGTGGTGGATAGCATCCCCGTCGGCGTGGGCGGTTCATGCGGGGGAGATGTTGCTTGGACGGTCATCGGCGTGGCAATCGATGAGAAAGGCATCTGGCTGCGACGGCCGGGCGGCGGGAGACAGCGGATCGAATCGCGAGGTTGGCAGCATTCCATCGGCTCATGAACTGGTCTATCGAGATACTGTCGCGCAGCGTCGAGGAGACGCTTCAGATCGGGCAGGCGATTGCGGGCAGCCTGGAACCCGGCGACGTGGTCGGGCTAATCGGCTGCCTGGGGGCGGGGAAGACGCATTTGGTCAAGGGCATCGCCGTCGGGCTGGGCGTGGCGAGCGGGCGTTGCGTGACCAGCCCCACGTTTGTGCTTGTAAACGAATACGCGGGCCGGCTGCCGGTGTATCACATAGACGCCTATCGACTCCGGTCAGCGCCGGAACTCGATTTGTTGGGCTTCGAGGAGATGTGCGACGCGGGCGGCGTCGTGTTGATCGAGTGGGCGGACCGCGTACGACAGGCCGTGAGGCCTGATGCGGTGTGGATCGAGTTGACCATCGTGGGCGACGTCGATCGGCGGCTGGTTATGGAAACGGATTCGGCGGAAGCAGCGAGGCGGCTGAGTCTGGTGGGGCTTGACCGATGGGGCAAGTAGCTGGAAGCTGAGTGGCATGCGACGAATCGACGGACGCGGGGCGGACGAACTTCGACCGGTGCGGCTGCGGCGGCGGTACCTGAAAGCCGCTCCAGGCTCGGTGTTGATCCAGACCGGCGACACGCGCGTGTTGTGTACGGCGACAATCGAGGAGAAGGTGCCGGCTTGGCGGAAGGATTCGGGCCTGGGGTGGGTGACGGCTGAGTACGAGATGCTGCCGGCCAGCACGGGCGAGCGGCGGCCGCGTAATCGCGGGAACCGGCTGGACGGGCGGACGCAGGAGATACAGCGTTTGATCGGGCGTTCGCTACGGGCCGTCGTGGACATGGCGAGACTTGGCGAGCGGACGATCTGGATTGACTGCGACGTGTTGCAGGCGGACGGCGGCACGCGGACGGCTGGAATCACCGGGGCCTACGTGGCGTTGGCGGACGCCGTCGGCCACTTGCGTCGCCAAGGCTTGGTGAAGGGGAACCCGATCGTCGACACCGTGGCGGCGGTGAGCGTGGGCCTGGTGGGCGGCAGTGTGTTGCTCGATTTGTGCTACGAGGAGGACAAGAACGCGAAAGTGGATTTCACGGTAGTGGCGACCGGGGGGGGCCGATTCGTGGAAGTTCAGGGGACGGGGGAGGCCGGTACGTTCAGCCGGGCGCAGATGTCGAGGATGCTGGCCGCAGCGGAGAAGGGACTGAGGAGGTTGCGCGCGGTCCAGCAAAAGGCGCTGGGGAGGAGAAGTAAGGACCGAGGCTGAAGGATGCACGATGAACGGCGGAGACTTCGTCGAGTCGGTGTGACCGCCATTCTGGAAATTCGTCTGTAATCCTCATTCTCTCTCGGGGAGCAAGCATGGGCCTCAGAAACATTAAGACCGGTTTGACTTGGCTGGTCGTATCAGCCGTGGCGATGTCTTGCGGTTGCGACCCGGCGGAGATGGATCGCCGGCACCAGGAAAACATCCAGCGGTGGAACGAGTTCTGGAAGGTGGATTCAGGGCAGGATTCGCCGTTCGGGCGCAAGGCAGGCGAGCGGGAGCAGTGGACCATCGAGTGCAACGAGTATGTGGGGGCCAACAGCCGGGAGATGGCGGACTCGATGGCCTCGGCGTTGAAGCGCGTCAACGGGATCAAGGCGGATGCGGTTTGGGTGGAACACGGCCAGGGTCGAAGTCGGGTGTTCTACGGCAGCTATCCGCTCAAGTACACGCGGGCGAAGGTGAGCAAAGAGGAGCGGGTTGAGGGGGATGTGGTCATCGAGTTGACCGAGGAGATCAAGCAGGACTTGCGCTTCGTGCGAAGCCTGGCCATGGGCGAGGAGTATCCGTTCTTCAGCGCGCGACCGGTTCCGCAGCCGTTGAAGAAGGTGGGACCACCGGAGTGGGACCTTCAGAAGGCCGAGGGCGTTTACACGCTGAACGTCGGAGTGACCTACAACACGCCGCAATTTCACAACCACGAGGCGGCGGCGGTGGAGTGGGTGCGGGCCCTGCGTGAGCAGGGGTACGAGGCTTACTACTACCACTCGCCGGACGGGATGAAGACGTCGATCTGCGTGGGGACTTTCGGCGAAGACGCAATGGTTATGGGGCCGGACGGCAAGACACAATACAGTGAGGCGGTGCAGGCCTTGCGCAACCAGGGCGACTTCCTCTACAACCTAGAGAACGGCCACAAGGTTCTGCGTATGGGTACGGATTCCGAGACGGGCGAGAAGAGGCGGATGCCGAACTGGTCGTTTCTAGTAAATATCCCGC
>CAYYBO010000395.1:0-4198 GCA_964470125.1 uncultured Planctomycetaceae bacterium
CGCACGCGATGAGGTGAACATGAACAGGCATGCGCAACGATTGGGCCGGTGCATAAGACCGCGGCGGCTGCTTCCCATCCTCTTGCTTCTGGCATGCGGTTGCAGCGTCACTGGCGCCGGCGGCACCAGCAGCGCCGGCGTGGATGCCTCCGCCCTGGAGCAGCTCGCTCTGGAGAGGATCAACCGGGCTCGCCTCCGACCCGCCGCCGAGGCGGCGCTGGCCGGCATCAATCTTAACGAAGGCGTTCCTGTCGGTGAGCAAATCGGCTTGAACCCGAAGCAGCCGCTGGCCATGAACGCCGCCCTGACTCAGGCAGCCCGCCAACACAGCCAGGACATGCTGACGCGCAACTATTTTGCCCACGATACTCCGGACGGAACAACTCCCTTCCAGCGAATCAACGCCGCCGGATACCTGTATACCGCGGCGGGGGAGAACCTCTCCTGGCGCGGCACGACCGGCGCCCTTGGTGAAGCCCCGACCGTCGAGCAGCAGCACCAGGACCTGTTCATTGATGCCGGCGTGGCCGACAGAGGGCACCGGACCACAATGCTGCAAGGCGTTTTCCGCGAGGTGGGCATCGGTATCGTGCGCGGCTACTACACGGATGCCGGCAACCGGTTTGATGCCCTGATGCAAACACAAGACTACGGCACCCCCACAGGCGGCAGCACCTTCGTCCTCGGGGCCGTCTATAACGACGCCAACGGCAACGGGCGGTACGACTATGGCGAGGGCGTCGCCAACGTGCAGGTCACCCTCGGCGGCACGAGCAAGACAACCAACGCGGGCGGAGGCTATGGCTTCGAGGTTCGCGCCGCGGGGACCTATCTGCTCCGCTTCGCCCCCGGCCCCAGCCAGAACCTGACCATCGCTTCGGGAGCACTCAACATCAAGGCCGACCTGGTCAACAACACGACCATCGTCATCAACCTGGGGGCAGGGCCCTTGAATTGACCGTCACCCGCCGAGCGAACGGCCGCGGCGGATGCCTCCGGCTGAACCGAAGCGAGGCCCGGGCCGCGCGGCTCACGGCCGTCAAAAAGAGGTGTTGGACCTCTCCTTGATACATCGGATACACTCGCTCCGCGGGTCGGGAGAGGCGGATCGCGAACAGGGAGATCCAAATGCAAACCAGGACAAGAATCGCCAGCCGACTGCTCACTGTTGCCGCCTGCGTTGCCGTCCTTTCCGGCGCCACCTGCCTGCAGTTTCTCGTCCCCTGCACGGAGCAAGCGATGGTCACGGTGCGCCTGATCAACGACAGCGCCGCTCAGTCCGTCTCCCCCAACCTCGGCTTCTGCCCCAACGGCATGGCAAGCCAGCCCCATTTCTTCGTCGGCGCCCCGCCCGTGCTGGGCCCCGGAGAGGAAGCGACCTACACCTCTTGCGAGGTGGCCGGTTCATTCGGCAACTGTCAGAGCTTCTCCGCGGACTTCATGGTCGGCTTGTGCGGCTGGCGATTCGGGGCGGATCAGGCCCAACTCGCCCAGGTCCCCCGGCGATTCGGCGGCGCCATCGGCCAGCAATTTTCCTGCGGCGATACCATCATCTTGCGGTGGTCCGATGCCGGCGGCAACGGCGGCGCCTGGACCTCCGAAGTCCAACCCGCTGCCGGCAACAGCCCGCCCGCCGCCGCCTTCCAGGAACTGTGACGACCAACGTCCGATCGGCGGTATCACCCCACGGCTGGGTTTGCGATTGTTGAGCCTCCGCGCGCCGCAACCTGTGTTCGCAACACCGACGGCGGGCGATTTGTCTCACTGAGCTCGCGGACCGCTTGAAGCCCGAGGCGGGGAGATGTTCGGCCAGTTGACCAGGAGCTCGCAGGCCTGGTCCTGGATTTGCGTCAGCGGGCGCGTCTTGGCGGCGTTGTTGTAGTAGATGGCGAACGCCAGCCACTGGCCCGACGAAGTCTGCACGTAGCCGGCCAGAGTCCGCACGCCGTTGATGTAGCCCGTCTTGGCATAGACCCGGCCCTTGGTGGCCGGGCCGCCCATTCTCTTCTTCAATGTTCCGTCGATTCCGGCCTGGGCCAGCGAATTCCGGACGGCCTTGAACTTGCCTTGATCCGCGGACATGTACTGCAAGATGCGTGTCATTGCCGCGGCACTCACACGGTTACCCCGCGAGAGCCCGCTGCCGTCGTCAACCGAAACTTCCTCCGGCGAAACGCCCGCCTTCCGCAGAAAGGCTTCAACGGCAGTCTTACCGCTCTTCCACGAGCCTGTCTCGCCGGCCGCCGCTCCCAACAGCTTCAGGATCGCCTCCGCGGTCATGCCGTGGCTGTCCTTGCCGGCGCGGGCCAGGGCCGCGGCCAAGGACGTCTCGTGCACGGCGATGATGCGGTATTCCCTGGGCGGCTGCCCGTCCGGCGTGCGGACCTTCTGCCGAACGAGCAAGCCGCGTACTCGTATCCCTTTGGAGGCCAGGACGGTTCTGAAAACGCTGCCGAAGTAAAACCCGGGGTCGCGGATCGTGATCGGGCCGACCACGCCCTCCTTGGCCACCGTGCCGCTGACGACGATCGTGTCGCTGTCGCGGGCTCGGTTCACGATCGCCCCGTCGTGCGAACCGGTGACCGTCTTGTTCGCCAACTCGACGGCGGTGTTGCCGGGCACGAGAAAGGCCTTCGCCCGTTGGCCGGGCTTCGTGGGGGCGACGCGGACGCTGACACAGTTGCCCCCGAAGTTCAGGCCGCCCACGGAAGCCTCGTAATGTCGCTGATACTGATCCGCCGGCCAGTTGGGATGAACAAAACGCTGGTCGAAAATGGAGTCGTCGATCACGATGTTGCCGGCGATCTCCCTGACCCCTTCGGCCTTCAGCTTCGCGGCCCATTGATGAAAGAGAGCGGTAATGGGCTCTTTGCGCTTCGCGGAGAGCTCCGCGTCGCCGATCGTCGGATCGCCGCCGCCGATGACGACCAGGTCCTTGCGCCGCGCCGCCAACGTGGTCTGAATCCTGTAATCCGCGCCAAGGCGATCCACGGCAGCGGCGATGATGACCAGTTTCATGTTGCTGGCGGGAATCAACGGCAGATCGCCGTTGTGGTCGTACAGAACTCGCCCGCTGGACAGATCCACAACCCTGGCCCCCACGCGCACCTTCGGCTGCCCGTGACCGAGCAACAGGGCTTCGAGCCGCGAATGCAGATTGTTCAGAGCTTCTTCGCCGGGGTCGGCGGCGACGGCCAGGCTCGGTCCGATCATGCCGAGCAACACCGGCAGAAGGAAGGCAACACCCCGGCGCCATGAGCGCTTCAAAGTCCGCATACGCTGTCTCCGAGGATTCATCGGCAGGATGATACGAATCCTTCGCCCGGCCGCAAGCTTTGACTTGCCAAGGAATTACTCATAAACTCGGGTGTCAGACGACTGAACCCATTGGAGGCCGCGAGTCGCTCGCCCTGCCGGTCGCCGCAGTGGCCGACGGCCAGGTGCAGCCGAACGGCGTGGCCGCCCAAAGCCGCGGCCCTATCGCGGGGCCGGGGTGTGGGCCCTCGCCGGCCCTTCAGGCCGGCCTCCGGGGGACAACCGGTCCGCGTTTGCGTCGTGGGGAGCAGTGCTGCAAGTTCGGTTCCACCGCTCGCGCTGCGGGCCCGAATTTACGGCGACCATTCCAGCTTGTGGGGTGACAAGGGGCCATGTCCTCGCCGGATCACGCAGTCGTTGTCCGCACCGGCGCCAAGCCCGACGTCGTCATGGTCGTCTCCGACATATGCGACGGCGAAGTGCAGCACTGCGTGAATCAACTCCGCCTGGCGGAACTTCAAGTCGAGGTGATAGCGGATGTCTACGCCGCGACGGCCAGGCTTGCCCAGGGCGCCCCCATCGCCAAGGTGCTCGTGGACGCACGGACGCTGGACGACAAGGAGTTGGCGTTCTTGCGGCTGGTGCCGCATTTCTTCCCCGCATGTGAAATCATCGTGCCGGTACTCCCTGGATTGCAGGACCGGGTTGTGTTTCACGCCACCGGCGTGCGCGTGGGTCCGGTGGAAAAAGTGATCGATTCGCTGATCGGCAACCAAACGCCGGTTTTGAGGCTCAGGCGGACGGAGCCGGAATCGGAGGCGCCTCCGGTAAGCGCTGCTCAAGAACAGTGGCACGCTGCCGAGACCGAAGTGGATGCCGCGGTTGAGACCGAGGAGCCGTGGGAATCCGCCTCTGAAGCTGGTGAGGTCCTCGAAGAGCGGCC
>CAYYBO010000396.1:0-1539 GCA_964470125.1 uncultured Planctomycetaceae bacterium
TTGAGCAGAAGCCCCTGCGAGAGGCCGGCAGGATGACCATTCGGCCCACGAACGTGGCGGCACGCGGGGCAACCGCCGGTCCGCCTTTCACCCGCTCTCTTGCGGCCCGCGCCGCTTCAGCTCGCGGCCCGGCGCCGCCGCCGTTGCAGCATCACGACTCCAAGTGTCAACAGAGCCAGGGCCGAAGGCTCTGGCGTGTTCCCCGGAAAGCCGGGCTCCTCATGCAAGGCCGTGCCATACTGGAACCATACGTTTGAGATTTGGGCCGAAGGGTCGAAGCCCGCCGGCAGCCCCGGCAAAGTAATCACCACGGAGTTTCTGATCAGTGCACTTCCTCCGGTCACCGGAGCATTTCCCGTGGCCGGATTGTCGCCGGCGGAAGTCAAGCCGTATTGCAGACCTGCGACGGACGTGGGACCTTGAAGGTTCGCACCAGGGAAGTTGGCGCCGCCGAAGAGATCGAAACCGGCCGAGCTGATACCATAGTGCGCCGCATTGGGCGAGCCGCCGCTGATACCAGAAGCGAACGCCCATTCGCCGCCGACATCCCCAGCAGCGCCCCAGCTGCCGAAGAATACGGTCGAACCGGTGTTCAACACCACGCTGCCGCTCGCCGGATGAAGACTCAGCATCGGACCGCTCACGTCGAAGAACACGGCGGTCAGTATGTCAGCCGGTACCAGAACATCGCTCGCAGACGTGTTGGTGAAGACCACGATCAGGTCATTGCCAGAGGTTCGAAATGTGGCCGCGGCAGCCAAGTGCCCCGAAGAGGCGTGAAATGTAATCTCACCGGCCTGCGCCGAGAACGCGGTTGCGACTACAAGAAACGAGGGTAGAACCCATCCACATCGAAATCGCATACTTGCCCCCCTGACAGGCGCATACCGCGCCCCCTGGAAACTTCACGGCGCTTATAATTGTACGATAGGGTCTCCCTGAGTCAACTTATAGCGATCTGGGATATCTTTTACTTTCGCCCGCCTGCGGCCTCCGACCGATATTCGTGAGGATGCGATCGTTTCCTTCTTGAGACCTCACGAGCAAGTAGTCTGTTCGTGCCAGCCCCCGTTGTCAGCGAGATCGTGCTCAGTGTTGCGCATGCAGCACTAGCGCCCCAGCACCCGCTCCCCCCTTGGGGTGCGGCGAAGCTGCAACCACGGTAGCCGCCGACGTCCCCGTCGGCTGTCGCGTCGGCCGCCCCCGGCAGACCAGGAATACGAAAAACCTGCGCGGCTCGCCAGCCAATTGAGTCCCTGTCGTTCCATGCGGCAAGGGCCGGCCAGCGGGCCGAAACAGGCCGTCTGAGCAGCCTTTCCCATCCTAAGGAAGGCCGTTAGGCCGGTCGCTTTATGGCTGGTCAAACGGCGGCGACGACCCAGTTGCCGCAGCCGGCGAGCCAGATCCTGTGCGCCCGTTTTCAGCGGGGTCCTTCAACGACCGCGCAACAAAAGCCTCCTGCAAACCAGCATTGCGGCACTGACGAGTCCTGTGGAACAGTCGATCCGTTTCGAATTCCACTGGCTGAATGATACCGGA
>CAYYBO010000396.1:1549-4170 GCA_964470125.1 uncultured Planctomycetaceae bacterium
CTCGTCGATGCACATGACCGGTCAACGCAGCCGGCCTCCGATTTGTGTGATTACGCGGCGAGTCGCAAGCTGCTATGCTATACGCAGATAAGGCGGAGTACGGATCATGAGTAGAGTTCCAGCAAGCCTGTTCGCCGGCCCGGAACACAAGGGCTGCCGCGTCATCGTCACCGGCCAGGTCGGCCTCGACAAAAAGCCGTTTCTGGAGGAGGTCGCCAGGATCGCCCGCGCGCAGGGCCACCCCGTCACCGTCTTTCACGTCGGCGACATGATGTACAAGGAGGCCCCGGATGTCATCGCCGGGCGGATTCTCGATTTGCCGCGGTCCCGGCTGAACACCCTCCGCCGGGCGGTCTTCAAGGACATCCTCGCGGCCGCCGACAAGGTGGAGGATTTGATCGTCAACACTCACGCCACCTTCCGCTGGAAGCACGGTCTGTTCGAGGCCTTTGATTTCGACCACATGACCGCCTTGAACGCCGATCTGTACGTGACCCTCGTGGACAACGTGGACGCGATCCACGAGCGGCTTACCCGCGAGCACGACATCGTCCACACCCTCAAGGACATCATGGTCTGGCGGGAGGAGGAAATGCTGGCCACCGAGATCCTGGCCCACGCCATCGGCGGCCACGGCAGGTTCTACGTCCTGGCTCGCGGCTGCGAGGGCGACACCGCGCGGTCACTGGTGAGCCTGATGTTCGAGCCCAAGAAGAAGAAGATCTACCCCAGCTTCCCCATGTCGCACGTGATGGACATGCCCGAGGTGCTGGCGGAGATCGACGCCTTCCGGGCGGCCCTGGCGGATCAGTTCATCTGCTTCGACCCCGGCGACCTGGACGAGAAGCGGCTGCTCTTCGAGGCCGCCGAGGCCACCAAGAAGGGCCAGCAGAGCATCACACTCAAGGTCAACGGGCGCGACGTCACCTTCAACGTGCCCGACGTGGCCAGCGTGGCCCGCGACATCGACGGGCAGATTTACGCCCGTGACTTCAAACTGATCGACCAGTCGGACATGATCGTCAGCTACATTCCGGAGCTGCCCGGCGGCATCCCCGGCCTGTCCAGCGGCGTCGAGCGAGAGCTGCAGCACGCCTTCGAGGGCACGAAAGAGGTGTACGTGATCTGGCGGCCGAAGAAGGAGCCGTCGCCCTTCGTCACCGAGACGGCCACCAAGGTGTTCTCGTGCGTTGAGGACCTCTTCGAGCACTTCCAGGCCAAGGGCTACATCGGCGACTACCAGTTGCACCTGCTCCGCGCCAACGCCCCCCGCGAACGCGGCCGCTTCGGTTGATCGCCGAATAGGTCCCAGCCCTGTGGCAGCGCGGTCTCGGCGGTGAGAAGCCGGGCCGGAGGGCTTCGGGATCAGAAGTTGCACACTTCGGGTACGGCCAAACTGCAATTACCTGCAACCGACCGCAACTCCCGGGGGAAGACGAAAGTTGAAACGTCGAAAACCGAAACGCCGAAAACCGAGGCGAGGGAACGCGGCATGACCCTTGCCCTCGCTTCGGTCCGACAAGGGCAAACTGCCGCGGCTCGGGCGGGGGCCCTCCGGACTCAGGATTTTCACCCATGAGGTACCAGCAAAGTGAAAAAACCCGAAAAAAGCCGAAAACGGGATGCCGCAGGGCAGATGTAGGCGCATGGCGCAGAGACTCCTCGCAAGCTGAGAACGGTCGGCGACCGGCAGACGGCACTCGGCCATCGGCGGTCAGTTGCCCAGCACCCGCCGGAGCGCTCCGCCGCGCGTCTCGGCTGAACGGAGCGGGGTCTACGCCAAGCTTCGGCGCGTCGATCGAAGGCGAGCAGCCCCCGACCAAGGTCGGGGGCTCTTGGGTCGGGAGCTCTTGGGTCGGGAGCTCTTGGGTCGGGGGCTCTTGGGCCGGGGGCTCTTGGGACAAGAGCCGTTGGGCCGGGTGCAGGCCGGCTCGCTTGCTCCTCTCTTGCTTACTCCTCTACGGAAGTACTCTTGCTCGCCGCACCGCCTTAGGGGGCGGAATGTTCGTAATGTGTTCTAGGGGTCGGGGGTTACGCGAGGCGATACCTGAGGGTGCCGGCGTGACGGCGGGAGTCAGCGGGTTTCGGGTGGGTTCGATCCTCCCTACGGGACTGGGCGGATCTGCGAGGATGGCTTGCCGACCGAGTGTTGAGACGCTGGGCGTTTCTCGACTGTCCCTGCGGTACTAGCACGTAGCGGCGGACTGGAGGCAGGGTTGACGCATGCCGTAGCCGCCTGGGGCGGGACTCGGCGGCCGGAGGCGGGAGGGCCGGTTGTGTGGGGGTATCAGCGTTGGAGGCTCGATATTGGCGGGAGCGGCGCTCACGGACGCCCAGGCGTGCGCGGCTCGGTCGCGATTCCCGGCTGGAGGGTATGGCGGTTCGCGATCGCGTGTAGCGGCAGCGGTCGACCTCCTGGTCGGCCGTTTCGCCGTCACGGCCGAGCAGACGGCCGAGCAGGAGCTCGGCCGCTACCCATGACGGCCCGGGGGAAACCTAATGTCGTCGTGACAGCGACCGATAAACATCTTACACTCCCCGCCGTGACGGGGCTGGACGGGCGGGCCGCCGAGGCGCGGCCGCGCGAGGCGCGGGCCGGCGCCAGCTAGGGCGTTCACCGG
>CAYYBO010000397.1:0-4160 GCA_964470125.1 uncultured Planctomycetaceae bacterium
GTACGCCCTCGCACCTGCCGCATAGCAACGGAAAAAAGGCAAAAGTCGAGCTCAGCGGGCGTGGCGACTCTCGGATCAACATCGGCCCCGGCGGAGCCAGGATCGCCACGAAAGGGCTAGCAAAAATCATCGTGGAGCGGGTGTCAAGGCGTGCTGCGAGCGATCACCAGCCGCGAGCTGGCGACCCGCTCAGCGGGCGCGCAGGCCCGCAGCTTCAGTGCCCGCACCCGACGCCTTGTCGGCCTTGGCGTCGGCCGCGGCCTGCCTGGCCGCGCGCCGCGCGCTATACTCCCAGGAGGCGGATTCCTGGTTCCGGCATGAATTCGGAGCTTCAAGCATGAATCACGCGGCATCTTCTTCGGTTCGTCAGCCGGTCCCGGGCCGCGTCGACCGCCCAACACGCCCGAGCGAGCCGGAGCCTATCCCCCTTCTCCAAACACCGACCGGCAATGGTGGAACCGGCGCTGCGCCGTCCGCGGCGAGAGAAGACGCCGGACAGTTGTCTTGGCAAAGCCTGGCCGGCGCCCACATCGGCGACGTACCCCGTGAACAAGCTGAATCGGTGGGGCTGGTCTGCAGTGAAATCTGGGGCGGGAATCGTGCGTTCTACGGACCGATCGAGCTGCCCGGCATTCGCGGTGTCCTGTTCTCCCAGCCGTGCAAGGGCGCCCGCGGCGGGGATGTCCACTACCTGTCCGTCTGCGGTTCGGGTCTGTTGTCACGGATATGCCTCGCGGATGTCACCGGACACGGAGAAGGCGTCGCGGCCGTTAGCGAGACGATGCACGAGTCGCTTCGGCGCTCGGTAGACCGCATGGACCAACGCAAAGTCCTCCAGCGCTTGAACCTCCGCCTTGCTGAAGTGGGGAGCGGGTCGTTCACTACGGCCGTCGCCCTGACATATTTCGCCCTCACGCGGCGATTATCAATCAGCTATGCCGGTCACGAACCCATCTGGTATTGCCGGGCGTCCACCGACGATTGGGAGCAGATGGAGCTGCCTCACCGCCCTGGTTTGTACGACATGGCGCTGGGTGTGGAGCCTAGAACACGCTATTCGCGGCGCGTCCACCGGGTGTCGGTGGGCGATCGCCTGCTGGCGGTTACCGACGGAGTGTTGGAGACGCCGAGCCGGGCGGAGGTGTTGTTCGGCCGTCATTGTCTGGCCGACGTCTTGGCCGCGAAGCGCAACCGGCCGCTTCAAGAAGTAGTGGCCGGCGTTCTTTCGTCGCTGCGTGAGCACGCCGGCGACGAGCCGCTCCACCACGACGACGTGAGCATGCTGGCCATCGAGTTTGTGGAAAACCTGAAGAGCCCGGCCCTGTGGATCGGGCTGAAAAACCGTCTCTTTTCGAACCGCCGCCGCGGCGAGGTCCGCCGGGCAACAGAGGCGCCCTTATAGGGATTGCCGTAGGATCGGGGCGAAGCAAACCACGACCTGCTTCAGAAGGTGGCGGTCCTCTTTCCCCTCAACATCCTGCAGCGGGATTCACAGCATAACAAGACTGGAGGCGGCGGGAATCGAACCCGCGTCCCAGAGCACTTCAGGAAAGGCCTCTACGTGCGTAGTCGGTCTATTGTTTCTCGACCCGCGCGGCGCCGATCGACAGGCTCCGCGAAGGTCCAGCTCGACTGTTGTCTCGTCGAGCCGCGGCCGAGCAGCGCGGTCCAACCAGCCTGCTAGTCACCGTCGCCCCGCCTAGCAGGCGTTGGCGGCTTGACGGGCGGCTATTTACGCCGCCATGCGCAACTGTGAGTTGGCATGTAAGAGTTTTGCCAGGTGTTTTACGAGGCCGCCTGACAACCTCGGCACGCCACCTTTCCGTCAACTTGCCCGGTCGAAACCATTTCGCCCCCGGACGATTCCACGGCCAGACCGTCCAGCCGCGGCATGGACCTTGCTGCAGAATCCACCCACCAGCGGGCGGTCTCCTCTGCAACAAACCAATCATATCACCGAATCCACCGGACTGCCAGCGGAAGCGGCGTTGGACCCGCGCCGCCGGCAGGAGGACTTTTCGGCTTCAAGCCCTCCCGATTCATCAGCCCAACCCGATGTACCTACTTCGCGGATTGGGCTAAGCGATCAAAGGCGACAAACGGAGCGTCGACGGGCGCCGTGGTGGGAGCGCCGCAAAGAGGGCTCGCCTCCGTTCGGCCATGCCGCCACGCGGGAAAGAATGCCTCGCGATTACAGGCTTCACGATGCACTCGGACATTCGGAATGTCGGTCCCGCACATGGACTTGCTCGGACCTGTGCCACGCAACCACTCGCCTGTCCAGCTCGTTACGACGCCAAAAACGCAGAGGGCGGCGGCGAAAGCAATGGCGATTGGAGGGCGGACAGGGATCGCTCCGCGATTACTCGGCATGATGTCGTCATGGCTGCGGAGGCGGTTCCGTCACAGGGGGTCGCCTTGGCCGGAGTCGATGTCTCATCACGAACTGGAATCCGGTACGGCGTCCTCGGAATCCTGCGACCCCCGCCTCACTGAATAAGTATGTTGTCCACAGCATTCGCATGCTGTTCCCAGAATGCCCCTTACCAGGGCGGAATGAGAGACCTTGCCCAATGCAAAGGGCTCGCCCATCATGGGCTGCGTGTCCAGACCGTACAAACTGCTCTGCAAGCGAATCATGCCCGGGCCTGACCGCCGGCAATCCATGCAACAGTTGGCTGACTTGCTGTGGGAATCCCTGAACGCCACGGGCGTGTCATGGGTTGGTTTTTACCTGCATGAGGGCGGCGAGGAACTTGTCCTCGGGCCCCGGCGCGACCGCCCGGCCTGTTCGCCGATCGGAATGCACGGAGCATGCGGGCAGGCATTTCGCGGCCGGCGGCCACTGATCGTCCGCGACGTGAAGGACCTCGGCGAGAACTACATCGCCTGCGATCCTCGCGACCGGTCCGAAGTGGTCGTCCCGCTCTTCACCTCCGACGGCCGATGCTGGGCAGTGCTCGACCTGGACAGCCACGAGACCGGGGCGTTCGACGACAGCGACGTGGCCGGCCTGCAACTGCTGCTCCAGAAGGCCGGGCTGACACGATGAAATCGACACGCATGGAGCGGTGGACTCTCGCGCCGGCAATCCCTCAAAGAAAAGCGCGCGGGAAGAGGCGCCTGTCATTCGACCCTTCACTGGCGAGTGGGGGCGAGATGACGGAGCCGTTGGGGCCGGAAGGCTACTTTTCCAGGCGCAGCTTATCGGGTTGTTTGCGCTGATCGGCCAACATCTTCTGATACTCGCGCAGGTGGCGCAGGCACACGCGCGTCTGCCGCACGGCACCGCGAAGGGCATAGCGCCATTCAACCTGT
Organism: uncultured Planctomycetaceae bacterium; assembly: GCA_964470125.1. Lineage (GTDB taxonomy): Bacteria > Planctomycetota > Phycisphaerae > UBA1845 > UTPLA1 > DATKKX01. The sequence goes on from CAYYBO010000397.1 coordinate 3,319, forward strand.
TGCCCAGGCACGAACCTGGCCAGTTTCGCTGCAACCAGGCGATCAACACGGGCCTGCTCATGCTCGCGGAGTCGCCGGCTCATACTGTCGGGCGACAGGGCAAGTATGGCCGACGAAAGTGCCCCGATGCGGGTCCTATGTCTGGAGAGGATTGCGTGAAAGCCGCGAGGAAACCACAGCTTGTCATCCAGTCCGCTGAGATCCGCTTCGTCATCGGTGGTGCCAGTGACGACCCAGTGTCCGTCAGCTAATGGAGTGATGAATCTGTAGGGCGGGGAAAACCTATCGTGCCTCACGTGGAACAGGATGCGAGCATCCGGCGACAGCATGAGTGTGTAGATCTGCCCCTTGTCGGAGTCCTCCTTCGCGTCCGTCCAGAAGCCCACGCTCTGGAACCCCGCCTCACTCGCAAGGGCGATCAGCGACTGCACGCCCTGAGATGCGGGATGCGAGGGCCATTCCAAAGGTCGTAGCGGACGGTGTTTCACGAAGAGCGCCCGTAGGAAGGCGATTGCTGCGAAGGCTGCCATCAGGGCCAGCGCCACGCCTCCGATAACCTGCACGACGAGGAAGATGATGGATAGCAGTTGCTTGGCCTCGGGGTCCACCATGGGCATCTCCTTCCTGGAGCCGGTTATTTCGATGGCGGCATCTTACTTGAGTGGTGGCCAGCGCCCAATGTGGTGGCAGGCGTAGTGGCAGGTCGGCCGCACCGTCAATGCTAGGATGCCACATCGCGCCGTGCGCCAAGGACCACCGAAAACGACGAAACAGGCCATTTCACCGGCTTTTCCTGTCGAAGGCGGGCTACAGCATTTCACGATTGGGTGTGGCATGAGGCG
>CAYYBO010000398.1:0-4157 GCA_964470125.1 uncultured Planctomycetaceae bacterium
CCCCCCCTCCCCCCCCCCCCTCCCTCCCCACCCCGCCGGGCCCGTGACGGGGGTAACCGGCCTCCCGCAAAGCCTGGATCGCCGGGATGCTCGGCGGACGGCGGTGAGGAAAGCAATTCACTGATCGTGGTCGGCGGGCCGCCCTCCTCCTGCAACGGCTCCGCTGCCGCCAATGAGGAGTCGTCGGCCGCCTGCGTGTCTTCATCGCCTGTTTCTCCCGAGCGGAGCGACAGGCCCATCTCGGCCAGCTTTCGCTTGATTTCACGCAACGATGTTTTCCCGAAGCTGCGTATTCTCAGCAGGCTGGCTTCATCCCACTGGATCAACTGACCGACGGTCTTGATTTCCGCGGAGGCCAAGCAGTTGCTGGCCCGCACCGAGAGATCCAGCGAGCCGACCGGCGTCGCCAGCACGCTTTCATCCGGCGTGCCGCGTTCAGTCAGCGGCGAGTCCTCCAGACCCGCACCCTGGACCGCCAAGCCCAACCCCAGCTCACAGTGCTGGGTGAGCGTGTTGAGGTGCTTGCGCATGATCTTGGCCGCTTCCACCAGAGCCATCTCCGGCGAGAGCGTGCCGTTGGTCCAGATTTCCATGATCAACCGGTCGTAGTTGGTTCGCTGGCCGACGCGTGTATCCTCAACGCGGTACCGCACGCGGGTCACCGGAGAATAGATGGAGTCCACCGGAATCAGCCCCACGATGGGATCGCCTTCGGGTTTGTTCTCCTCGGCCGTCGCGTAACTGCGCCCGCGGCCGACGGTCATCTCCATGTTGAATTCCACGTCGCCGGTGAGCGTCGCCAGAAGTTGGTCGGTGTTGACCACCTCGATGACCGGGTCGGCCTCGATGTCGGCGGCGCGGACTTCGACCGTCTGGCCGGCTTTGCCGCGGACGCGGACGCTCATGGTCCTGGGTCCTTCGGCGTTAAGCCGGACAATCAGCGATTTCACATTGAGGATGATAACCGTCACGTCTTCCATGACGCCGGGCAGGGTGGTGAACTCGTGCCCGGCCCCCGCGATCCTTACGTGCGTAACCGCGGCGCCCTCCAGGCTAGACAGTAGGATGCGGCGCAGGCTGTTACCGATAGTCGTACCAAAACCCCGCTCGAACGGCTCGACGACAAACCGTCCGTAAGTGGACTTACTGGTCTGCTCGTCCCGCACAACACGAGTCGGCAGTTCCAAACCTCGCCACCGTATTCGCATCACCTAGTCCTCCCAGGTCCGTGCACCACGTCCCCGTGTAGTCCCCGGTTATCCGGAATGGCCACGCGATCCACCAACCGCCCGCCGGGCCTCCGCCGACCGTGCCCTGTCGGCGTTCACGGCTGGTTAGCGGCTGTAGAACTCCACGACCAACTGCTCTTCCACCGGAATTTGCACATCATCGCGCGTCGGCAAGGCCAAGACGCCGCCTTCGAGCTTGGCCGGATCCAGCCGCAGCCACGGCTGGGGCGAACGATTGGGGTCCAGGTCAAGCACGGCCCGCACCATCTTCCTGCTTATTTCCTTGTCGCGCACGCCGATGGTGTCGCCGACTTTGACCAGGTAGCCCGGCTTGTTGATCCGCTTGCCGTTCACCGTGAGATGCTTGTGCCCGATCACCAGGCGGGCTGCCTTTCGCGAAAGGGCCATCCCCAGCTTGCAGACGACGTTGTCCAGGCGTCGCTCCAACAGCGCGAGCAGCGCTGTTCCGGTGTTTTCCCGCGACCGCTGCGCTCGAAGCATGTAGCGACGGAACTGTCGGTCGAACAGCCCGTAGTATCGCTTGACCTTCTGGGTCTCGCGAAGCCGCTTCCCATATTCGCTGCCCTGCCGACGGCGGAATGCTTTGGCCGCTCCGGGCGGCGCGTTCCGCGACGGCTTCTCCATCGCGCACTTGGCGCTCTCGCAACGCGTTCCCTTGAGCATCAGCTTGATGCCTTCGCGGCGACACTTGCGGCAAGCCGGTCCCAAATCTCTTCCCATAGCGTTCCTCGATTATCTCCGCTAAACCCTGCGCTTCCGCGGAGGTCGACATCCGTTGTGCGGCAGCGGCGTAATATCCTCAATCGAAACGATTCGCAGGCCGCCGGCTTGCAGGCCCGCGACCGCGGATTCGCGACCACTTCCGGGCCCCTTCACCTTGACCTCGGCCTCAACAATGCCGAATTTGCGCCGGGCGGCGTTGGCCGCCGCCTCGCCCGCCCGCTGGGCGGCAAACGGCGTGCTCTTGCGCGTGCCTTTGAAGCCGATCGTCCCGGCGGATTGCCAGCACAAGGCTTCACCCGACGGATCCGTGACGGTCACAATCGTGTTGTTAAACGTCGCCTTGACGTGGATCACCGCCCGGGCCACATTCCGCCGAACCTTCCGTTTGCCTGCTGTCTTTCCAGCCACTCGCGCATCTCCTCTGGCCGAGCCGCCCGGGCGGCCGGGCTCTTAGCTTCGCAGTTCCTTCACGCCCTTCTTGCCTGCCACTGTCTTCTTGGGGCCCTTGCGGGTGCGGGCGTTGGTCCTCGTCCGCTGGCCGCGGACCGGCAACCCACGGCGATGCCTAATCCCACGATAGCACTGAATGTCCTTGAGCCGGGCAATGTTCTGACCGATCTGCCGCCGAAGCTGGCCCTCGACGACGTAGTTTCGATCCACGATGGCCGCAATGCGGCTGATCTCGTCTTCGGTTAGGTTCTTGGCCCGTACGTCGGGGCTGATGCCGGCCTCCTTGAGGATGGCCAGGCTGTTCTTCGGCCCGATACCGTAGATGTAGCTCAATGCCACTTCCACGCGCTTTTCATTGGGAATGTCAACACCGGCAATACGTGGCATCTGTCTTCTCCGAAATAACCGGGGCTATCCCTGCCTCTGCTTGTGGCGCGGATTGGTCGAGCAGATCACCCGCACAACACCTTTGCGCTTGACGATCTTACAGTTCTCACAAATCCGGCGGACACTGCTGCGAACCTTCATTGGACCACTCTCCTGTCAGCAACGCCTTCAGGCCGCCTTTGCGGCGACCCTCGCGTCTTCATCGACCGTCCGTCAAAATGTCAATGCCGCCCGCCGTTATCGCCACGGTATGCTCGAAGTGCGCCGACCAGCGACCGTCGCCGGTCACCTGCGGCCACCCCGTCCAGTCGCCCGCTCGCACGTTCGGCGTGCCTCCGTTGACCATCGGCTCGACCGCCAGGACCAATCCCGGCTCCAGCCGGAAGTCGCTTTTGCGCTGTGCCCGGTCGGCGTAATTGGGAACCTTGGGGTCCTCGTGCATCTGCTGGCCAATCCCATGTCCCACGAACTGCCGGACGATAGAGAAACCCGCTGATTCCACATGCCCCTGCAACCGGCCCGCCACCTCGCTCCACATCCGCCCCGGACGCATCTCGGCCAGAGCTATATCCAGCGCCTCGGCCGTCACGTCCACCAACCGACGAGCTTCCTCGCTGACGGCGCCGATCGGGATCGTGGTCGCCGCGTCCCCGCAATATCCTTTGCGACGCACGCCGCAATCAATGCCGACGATATCACCCTCCTGCAGGATGCGATCGCCGGGAATTCCGTGAACGACTTCCTCATTTACGCTGACGCAAATCGCCGCGGGAAAGGGAAACTTCGTCTCTGGCGCGCGCACGCCTTTGAACAAAGCTTCGCCGCCGCCCGCCGCGATAATCTCCTCGGCAACCGCGCCCAGCTCACCGGTTCGGATTCCCGGTTTGGCCAGCTCGCGCATCGTTCGCAGCACCGCATGCACAATTCGACCGGCGGCTCGCATTAGCTCAATCTCGCGAGTGCTCTTCAAGACCGCCGCCATTCGCTCGTCTTCCTGCGGTACCGGCCCTCCAAACGCCGGCCCTGCGTCGGCGGTGTTCCGCCCCGCCCAAGGCCGCCGGTCCGCCGCCCCCAAACAAAGGGGGTCGCACGGGGAAGCACCCACAAGCCTTAACCATGCGGCGCCCTACAGCCCTCGGCAGGCCTTGGTGATCGCCGCCGTCACCTCGTCCACACTGCCCCCGGCGTCAACCGATCGCAGGACGCCCCGCGTGCGGTAGTACTCAACCAGAGGCTTGGTCTCGGCGTGATACGTTTCCAGTCGCTGCCGGACGACCGCCGGGTCGTCGTCCTTGCGGCGGGTCAACGCGGTCCCACAATCGTCGCAGACTCCCGCGGTCGCGGGAG
>CAYYBO010000399.1:0-4086 GCA_964470125.1 uncultured Planctomycetaceae bacterium
GGGCGACTACCACAGCCTGGGCCTGAAGTCCGACGGCTCCATCGTCGGCTGGGGCTACAACTACTACGGCCAGTGCAACGTCCCGGCGCCCAACAGCGGTTTCGTGGCCCTCGCCGCGGGCTGGTACCACAGCCTGGGCCTGAAGTCCGACGGCTCCATCGTCGCCTGGGGCAACAACTACTCCGGCCAGTGCGCCGTCCCGGCGCCCAACAGCGGTTTCGTGGCCCTCGCCGCGGGCTGGGAGCACAGCCTGGGCCTGAGGGGCGTTACCAGCCGGGACTGCAACTTCAACGCCCTGCCCGACGAGTGCGAGCTGGACGGCAACGATTGCAACACCAACGGCATCCCGGATGACTGCGAGATGGCTTGGTGCCCGGGCGACCCCGCCTGCGGCGACTGCAACACCAACGGCATCCCGGACGAGTGTGATATCGCCTATGGCACGAGCCAGGATGTCAACGGCAACGGCGTCCCGGACGAATGCGAAGATCTCTGCGCCGGCCAGTCGCGCGGTGACGCAAGCGGAGACGGCAGCATCAATGGTCTGGACATTGAGAAGTTCATCGAGGCGCTGTTCGATCCGGCCCAGTACAACACGACGTATGCCCCGCTGTTGTGGCAATGCACGGCGGACATCAACCGCGACGGCTCGATGAACGAACTGGACATAGACCCGTTCGTGGCCATCCTGACCGGCGGCTCAGTCAATGCGGCAGTGAAGATCAAAACGTCGGCGGGGCCACCCGCCGAGCGGGAAACACGGTCCTCGGTGTTTTTTTCCCCGATTCCCTGACGGTGGCCACGTCCGGATCACGCTATCCGGGCAGAGGGGGGAGCACGTAACCGCCGTCGTTGCTGGCACATGCCTACCTCAGCCGTCCGTGGCCGTGACCAAGCAGGCATGGGCGGCATGGTTGAGCAAGGGCACCTCTAGTGGAAAGGAGATGGACATGACTGAGAAACAGAACTCCAACCTGGCAAGACGGACCGTACGAACCGCAGCCACGGACGGGGACCCGCCGCGGCCGACCGCTCAGGCACGAACGGGACCCGGCCTCCGGCTGGCCTGCGCGGCGCTGCTGGCCCTGAGCGCGGGCGGCTGTGCCACGCAGGATCTCGGGACTGGGGCGATTCCGCCTGCCCTGCCGCTCGCCGGCGCGATGCCGGAGCAACCGGGGCATTTGACGATTACCTCGATCGCACCCACGCAAGGCCCCACCGACGGGGGCGTCAGCGTGGCCATTGAGGGACGCGGCTTCGTGGCGGGAACAAAGGTCCGCTTCGGCGAAGTCGGCTCCGGCATGGTCAAGATTGTGAACGACCGATTGATCACGGCGGTCATCCCGCCGCACGACGAGGGCGCCGTGCCGGTCTCCGTTGAATCTCCCGACGGGATACGGACCTTCGCCCCACAAGCGTTCGAGTACCTGTCGGTTGACTGTGTCTCCACCGTGGCAAACATCGACACGGACGGGGACGGGCTGGACGACAGACTCGAATTGTGCGGCTGGAGGATTGCCGTCGACCTGTACGGTTTCGGTACGGATGATCCCCTGGGCCTCCATTACTACATCGTGTACAGCACCCCGTGGAGGGCGGACACGGACAATGACGGCCTGTCGGACTACTACGAGTATCTCATCGGCTCAGACCCGGGCCGCAAGGACACCGATGGCGATGGGCTGTCGGACTATGAGGAGGTCTATCGCTGGCAGACCAGCCCGGTGAGCGTGGACACCGACGGCGACGCCAATGGGGACAACGACGCCCTGCCGCCGAACGCCCGCCTCTTCGACGGCGCCGAGCTCAAGATCGACTTCGCGGGTGATCCCGCGCACACCCCCGCGATCGACGCCACCTCGCCGACGTCGGCGGACACCGACGGCGACGGGCGTTCGGACTACGAGGAGCTGGGGCACCCCTTCCTGAGCCCGGTGATCGCGGATCTGCCGGCTCTGGAGCTGCAAGTGGTCGACCAGATCGACGTGCTGCTCAACGTCGAGTACGCCGAAGAGGCGGGCACCTCGACCGAGTACGGCACCTCCTTCTCGCGGGCGACCACGACGAAGGAGCACTGGTACACCGGCGGATCGATGGAGGTCGGCATGGGCCTATCGGTTACGGTCGGCATGGAGGCCGAGATGGGCTTCCCCGCGTCCAGTGCCACGGCCAAGGCCGAAGCCACCGTGAACATGGACGTCAGCTACTCGCAAAATTGGCAGGTCGGCGGCGAGAAGGCCGAGGAGCTGCGCAACGAAAGTTCCCGGCTGGAGACCAAGTCGCGCACCCACACCGAGACCGTCTCCAGCGGCGCGATCAGCACCGGCATCGTCCTGACTAACACCGGGCCGGTCAGCTACCGCCTGACCGATCTCGGCATGACGGTGCGGCTCTTCGAACGCGGCGTCGATCCCGACGACCCGCTCTACGTGGGCTCGTTCAAGACCGTGGCCACGCTGGTGCCCACACTGGGTGAAAAAGGCTTCACGCTGGCCCCGGGCCAGTCCACGCCGGTGCTCCAGGTCCAGGCTCAGAACGTGAACGTGGACCGCATCAAGGACTTTCTGCGCGATCCGCACGCTCTGCACCTCGAGCAGGCCTACTTCGAGATGGAGACCGCGCAGGGTCTTAACTACGGCTTCATCGAGGAGGCCACCCGGGCCAGCACGGCGACGATAACGGTCGATTTCGGCGACGGCGAGTGGCACAAGTATCGCTTCGCGACAACCGTAAACCGCGACGCGAACGGCAATGCAACCGGCGTGCGGATGGCGGATGCACTCGATCTGCTGGGGATCGGGTTCCAAACGGTGATGCAGTACGCCGATCCCGGGCATACCGTCCCAATCCGCCGCGTCCTGACGCATGTCCGGAAGGACGACGGCACTTGGCTGCCGAAAAACCCGGACGCCTACAGCATCGATCGTTACGCGATGTGGACGGTGTTCGGGACTAATGATGACTTCGACAACGACACCCTCGACTTCGAGGACGTGGTGCTCCACTCCGGCGATGCGGCCATGCTGGTCTTCTCGGTGGACGCCGACCACGACGGGGTCTACGGCTGGGACGAGGACCACTACGGCTCGTCCGATGACCCCGGCAACGCGGATTATGACGGGGATGGTCTGACGGACGACCAGGAGGTGAACCCGCAACCCGATCCCAACGACCCCGACGCGTTCGTGCCCGCCGGCTGGGATGTTCAGGTCGGCGACGACCCGCCCTACCGGGTCTTCTCCGACCCGCGCCTGGCCGATGGCGACGGGGACGGGCTCCACGACCTGGAAGAGAAGCTCGGGCGGGACGGCTTTCCGCCGGGCCACCCCAGTGACACCGGCGACGCGACCGACCCGAACAAGCGCGACACCGACGGCGACGGGATCGACGACGCCGCCGACCCCTGGCCGCTGAACCCGGCCCGCATCCTGCGGGTGGACGATGATTCGGCCGGCGGAAATGGCGCGACCTGGGCAACGGCCTACGCGTCGCTCCAGGGCGCGATCAGCGAAGCGCAGAGCGCCAACGGCGACACCAATCCCACCAACGACGTCACCGAGATCTGGGTCGCCGAGGGCGCTTACACGTTTACCGCGCCGCAGCCGCTGTTGTCGAACGTGGGCATTTACGGCGGTTTTGTCGGCGGCGAGACGAAACGCGCCCAACGCGCGTCGTCTTACGGTTCAGTGATCGACGGGACCGCGTCAGTCTATTTGGCGTTCTTTGCGACGGCAGCCGCCGATGCCGTCCTGGACGGCTTCCAGATCAGTTCGTATCACCCGGGACGAACAAAAGGAGGCGCCGTGTATCTTACTCAGAGCCAGAACGTATTGATTCGAAACGTCTTGTTCGTCGGCAATACGGCGACTTCCGGAGGCGCGATTGGAGGTGCGCTGTATGCGGAATTCGGCTCGATCACGTTGGAAGACTGCGTCTTCGCCAATAATCACGCGCCCAGCGCAGGGGGAGCGGGGTCCTTCTACGCGGCGACGGTCACGGTTCGCAACTGTTTGTTTCAAGACAACTACGCGGGAGACAACAATGGTACCAATACGGCCGGCGCCGTGGCATTTGCTTACTGCGACG
>CAYYBO010000400.1:0-3789 GCA_964470125.1 uncultured Planctomycetaceae bacterium
CGGAGAACGAGCCAGGCACGGCCGGCAACTCGACTGGTCAAGGGGCATCCCCTGGCAGCGTTACTCGCGCGAACTAGCGCTTAAGGATGTCGCCGACGGCTACACGGTGTTCGTCGACTACACCGCCGACTGGTGCGCGAGCTGCAAGACCAACAAGAAGACCTCTCTGGACGTGCAAGAAACCATCAAGACCATGCGCGATCTCGGCGTCATCCCCTACGAGGCCGACTACACCGTAAGAAGGCCGGAGATCACTGAAGACCTCAAACGCTTTGGCCGAGCCGGTGTCCCCATGTATCTGGTGTATCGCCCGGGCGACGTCGCCAAGCCCGAAGTCCTGCCGGAGCTTCTCACGCCGGGCATAGTCATCGACGCCCTCAAACGCGCCGGACCGAGCCGGCCCACGGCATCCGCCAAGCCCTGATCCGCCATGGCAATCGCACATGCCTGAGCAAAGCCGCGACCGCCTTGAAACCGCGTCGGCAGACCCCAAGAATATCTCGTATGGCGGCAACCGATCTCCACGGCCGAACCGCGCAACGCGGAGACGACAAACTCCTCGCCATCGGCGTCTACGGTGAGACCGTCGCGGCGTACCGTTACCTGGTCCTCGCCGAGAAAGCCGCGACGCCGGCGGAGCGCAAGCGTTTCGCCGACATGGCCGACGAGGAGCAGGTTCACAAGCAGCTACTCCAGAAGCTGTTGGCCGAGCAATTCCCAGAGGCCGACTTCGTGCTGAGCCAGGAGGACAAAGAGCTGGTGGTCACCGGGCCGCGCCTCCTTGACGTACACCGCGAGATATCCTTCGCGGAGTCGTTGGAGATGCTGCTCGACACGGAGCGCAAGACGTCGGCTTTCTATGCCAGGCACGGTCCGACGATCGCTGATTCCTCGCTTCGGTCGCTGTTTCAGCAGTTGGCCGATGAAAGCCGCGAGCACCACCACCGGCTTCGCGACTGGGCCGCCCACGCGGGAATCACCGGCCTGCCCGCCGAATTCCTCGCCGATTGAACGCTCCGCCGCGCGGCGGAAGACTTGCCGCCGAGCTATACTCCGACAAGGCGTCTGGAGACAGGGATGGAGTTGATATGGCCGTCACTGAAGACCTCGTTCTCGAAGCACTGTCGCGAGTCAAGGATCCGGAACTGGGCCAGGACCTCGTGACCCTCGGCATGGTGAAGGCAGTCGAAGCGGGCCGCCACGTCGTGCGTCTCAACATCGAGTTGACAACGCCGGCCTGTCCCCTGAAGGACACGATCCGCCGCGACATCGAGCGAGAGATCGCCGGTCTGGACGGACACCCCAGCGTCGAGATCGAGTGGAGCGCCCGCGTTCGCCAGGCCGTCCGCCTCGCCGGCGACCTCGCCGGGGTGAAGAACAGCATCGCCGTCGGCGCAGGCAAGGGCGGCGTGGGCAAGTCGACCATCGCCGTGTTGGCGGCCCTGGGCTTGCAGCGTGAGGGAGCGGCGGTCGGCCTGTTGGATGCCGACGTGTACGGGCCTTCGATTCCCAAGCTGTTGGGCATTGAGGGCGAGCGGCCCGGCATCCACGGTGAGAAGATGGTGCCGATCGAGGCCCACGGCGTGAAGGTCATCTCAATGGGACTGCTGGTGGACCCCGATAAGGCCGTAATCTGGCGCGGCCCGATGGTCCACGGCGTCGTCAAGCAGTTCATAGAACAAGTCGAATGGGGCGAGCTTGATTACCTGATCATCGACCTGCCGCCGGGGACGGGTGATGTGCCATTGACGCTGTCGCAGACCTTGCCGATGACCGGGGCGGTGGTGGTCTGCACGCCGCAAGACGTGGCCCTGCTCGATGCCGTCAAGGCGTTGAGGATGTATCAACAGCTTAACGTACACGTCCTGGGGCTGGTCGAAAACATGAGCTACTTCGTGACCCCGGACACGGGCCGGGAGTACGACATCTTCGGCCGAGGCGGCGTCAAGAAGGCGGCCCAGGGGCTTGGCGTGCCTTTCCTCGGAGAAATTCCGATCAACATAGGCATCCGCGTCGCCGGCGATGAGGGGACGCCGGCGGCCAACTTCGACCAGACCGACGAGGCCACCCGCCGGGGCATCATGTCATTCGTCCGCAATCTGGCGGGTCAGGTCAGCGTCCGCAACGCACTGAAAATGGCGCAGCAATCGCCGACTCCGTAGCCCCGGCGGCAGCAGTTCATTCCGCGTGTTTTGCCAACGGCGAATCCGTCGTGGTATAACTCACCTCCTGGGAAACGCGAACAAACGACAAGACCAGACGGAGAACGCCCATGCTCATGCCGTTTCGCAATGAACCGTACGTGAACTTCGCCGAGGAGACGCCGCGAAAGAAGATGCTTGAAGCCCTGAAGCTGGTCGAGTCGCAGCTCGGCCGGACCTACCCGCTGCGGATCGGCGGAAAGAAGATCGAGACCAGCGGCAAGATCGAATCGGTCAATCCGGCGAAGTACGACCAAGTCGTCGGCCATGTCGGCAAGGCCAACGCCGAGCAGGCCCGCCAGGCTATTGCCGCGGCGGACCAGGCCTTCAAGAGCTGGTCGCGGGTCGATCCCGACGTGCGGGCACGGTACCTGCTCAAGGCCGCCGAGATCATGCGCCGGCGAGTCCACGAGTTCTCCGCGTGGATGGTCTACGAAGAATCCAAGAGCTGGATCGAAGCCTACGCCGACACCTGTGAGGCCATCGACTTCCTCGATTTCTACGGCCGAGAAATGATGCGGCTCGGTGGCGCGCAAGCCGTCACGCCCTATCCTGGCGAGGAGAACGAGCTGCGCTACATCCCCCTCGGGGTCGGGGCGGTCATCCCGCCCTGGAACTTCCCGCTGGCCATCATGGCCGGCATGACCACGGCGGCCCTCGTCACCGGCAATACCGTCGTGCTCAAGCCGGCCAGCACGGCCCCGGTTATCGCGGCGAAGTTCGTCGAGGTGCTGGAGGAGTGCATGTTGCCGCCGGGGGTGGTGAACTATTGCCCCGGCTCAGGCGGGGAGATGGGCGACGTCATCGTCGAGCACCCGCGAACGCGGTTCATCGCCTTCACCGGCTCGCGCGACGTGGGCACCCGCATCTTTGAGAAGGCCGCCAAGGTGCAGCCGGGCCAGGTTTGGCTGAAGCGGACCGTTTTGGAGATGGGCGGCAAGGACTGCATCGTCGTCTCTGACAAAGCCGTTGATCTGGACGCGGTCGCGGACGGCGTGGTCGCGGCCGCCTTCGGTTTCCAGGGCCAAAAGTGCTCGGCGTGCAGCCGGCTGATCGTCGATGCCAAGATTCACGACGCCCTGGTGCAGAAGGTGGTCGAGCGGGCCAGGAAGCTCGTCGTCGGCAACCCGACCGGCCCGGATAACGTCAACATGGGCGCGGTCATCGACAAGCCGGCCCACGAGAAGATACTCAGCTACGTGGAGATCGGCAAGAAAGAAGGCATGATGGCCCTCGGCGAAGCGAAGGTCCCCGCCGGCGGCTACTTCATCCCGCCGACGATCTTCACCGACATCAAGCCGAACGCCCGGCTCGCCCAGGAAGAGATCTTCGGCCCGGTTTTGGCGGTCATCAAAGGCCGCAACTTCGACGAGTTGCTGGAGATCGCCAACGGCACCGAGTACGGCCTGACCGGGGCGCTCTACAGCAACGACCGGATGGAGTTGGAGCGGGCCCGCCACGAGTTTCACGTCGGCAACTTGTACTTCAACCGCAAGTGCACCGGCGCCCTGGTGGACGTTCAGCCCTTCGGCGGCTTCAACATGTCCGGCACGGACAGCAAGGCCGGCGGCCGGGATTACCTGCTGCT
>CAYYBO010000400.1:3799-4081 GCA_964470125.1 uncultured Planctomycetaceae bacterium
GTTCATGCAGGGCAAGAGCGTCTGCGAGCGGTGGTAGCGGCCGGCGGACAAGCACGGGACCGCGCTTGCCCCAGTCTCACGCTTCGACCGGCGGCGATCAGAGTTTTCACCGTTGGGGCCGCGGGCCAAGTGAAAAAAGCCGAAAAAAGTCGAACATGGGGCGCCGCGTGAGCCATGCGGCGGCCGGCGTTTGCCCCCTTCGAGAAGCAGCAGAGGCGCACAAATCCGCAATTTCCTGAAAACCGGACGTCGTGTCGGCGTTGCGGCCACATGGCGCGGAGA
>CAYYBO010000401.1:0-678 GCA_964470125.1 uncultured Planctomycetaceae bacterium
GGCGTGAAGATGATCCTGCACCGCGAGGGGTGGTGGAAGGGCTCGTGCGGCATGCGGTTCGAGGGATCCGAGGGCTGGGTCTCCGCGGCTGACGGATACAAAAAGCCGGAGGTGTCCAATCCGGCAATGCTGGGGGACTTCGACAAGATCGTGAAGGACTACATGGAGCGGACCGGCCGTCCCATGAACCACGCCCGCAACTTCCTCGATTGCGTCCGGTCGCGAAAGCCCACCGTAGCCAACGCCGAGATCATGTTCCACTCGATGTCCACGGTGCACGCCGCGAACATCTGCATGTGGCTCAAGCGGGACATGAAATACGACCCGGCCAAGAAAGAGTTCGCCGACGCCGACGCCAACGGCTTCCGTTCACGGCCCATGCGGGCGCCCTGGGTGATTTGAGCATCAAGTCGAATCCTGATGAAACAACTTTCCGGTTAACCGAGCGTGACAGGAACCTGACCGGCTCCCAGCCAGCCAAGGAGTGGGCGGCCGGCGGCAGGCCCGCGTCGCGCCGTGCCCGCTCGTCCAGAGGTCTGCGCGGCTCGAAGCGTTGCGGCGTCTGCTTTGCCGTGTACCTCATGCCAGGTGTCGATCGCTGCGGGGAGTCTCCAAGAGACGCAGTCGGATCTACTCGGGCAAGAGGAGTTCCTCCGGACAATCCTGCACGAGCCGAAC
>CAYYBO010000401.1:688-3673 GCA_964470125.1 uncultured Planctomycetaceae bacterium
GAACCTCCACGTGTGCCGTCAGGGGCTGGCCGGCTTGGAGAATCACGGTCTGGCTCCCGTTCATTTGGACGGCCTCTGTTGGTGCAAGCTTCCGCCGCTCGCCCGCCCGCGCAGGGATCACCTCGGGTTGCTCGCCGGGGAAGAAGACCAGCCGTTCACCTTCGTGCAAGGTCGCAGCGAACTCGATCCTCTGCGAGCCGGCCTTCAACACGGGATGTGCAAGCGTCGCCTCATCCAATTCTGCCAGCGCCTTCACGTCATCGATCCAGCATGTCGCCGTGACGCCGGCCGGCAGACCGTTGTAGTAGAACATCAGTTGCCCGACCTTGCGGTAGTCGATGGGCTCGGGCTGGGGCTTGGTGGGTCGCGGGAGCTGGAAATACCGCCATGCGCTGAAGTCGTTCGGGATGTAGTAGTCGGTGGCGTGACGATCGTCCCGAAGTTGGATTTTGAAGGTTCCTCCCTTGCCGTCTCCACGAAGCCAGAGGGCAATCGCCTTATGCCAGGATAGATCGAGCGGCGGATCAAACCGCTTGCCGGTAACGCACCAGCCGCTGGAGTCGGCCAGCGCACTGGCAGCCACGTACTTGCCGCATCTGGAACCTTGCACGGGATCTTCCGCTACCGAGGTCAACTGTTGAGTAACGCCCTGCTTGGCGGAAACCGTCTTCGCATAGGAGGCCAGGTCATCGAAGGTTTCGAGGATGACCGCTTGGGGGGACTCGTATGCCTTGCCGGGTCGAACCAGCGGCCCGCAGCGGATCTGCACGCCGAGCTCTGTGCCGCTCATTGCCCGTTCGAGGAGCCAGACGTTCTGCTTGCCATCGAGTTCATGAACCTCCTGCCACGGCCCGAACACGACGCGTCGCAGGCGCGGCGGACCCGACCGCAGGCGATACTCGCGACCCGGTTCTCGCAGAACGCTCCGCATCGCCTCAGGCACCTTGCCGGAAAGGCGAAGCTTCTCATACGCGTTCACCAGGTCGAAGATCGCACCTATCTCCGGGTGTCCTGCAAGCTGCTGGGGGTTGGTCTGCACCGAGATGGATGCACCGAATCCGAGGCATTTCTGGAGGACATACTCGAATTGGTCGGCCGTCACCTTGGGGTCGTAGACATAGTACCAACCGATGTCCAGCGGCATCAGGTTCTGCTCGTAGTCGGCCAGCCAACTCATTCGTTTGTCGAGGTACCCTTTGAGATCGCCGTGGCCGTCCGCCGAGGCCATCCGCGAGATCAGGTGCCACGAGTAATGGCTATAGCTCGATCCCTGCAGGAGCGCTTTCTTGTTGGCCAGTCCGCGGTAGTACATATCCTGCAGCTTGGCGTTGTAGTACCAGTGATCGCCCTGCAGACGCTCCGAACCGTCAAAGTAGAGCATGTCGGCGTCAATGGCGTTGGCCACCCTACAGACGTTGCCGACGACTTCCTCTGCCAGCGTGCTGTCCAGATCGAAGAGGAAGTAGCCGTACGAG
Source organism: uncultured Planctomycetaceae bacterium (assembly GCA_964470125.1). GTDB lineage: Bacteria > Planctomycetota > Phycisphaerae > UBA1845 > UTPLA1 > DATKKX01. The sequence goes on from CAYYBO010000401.1 coordinate 2,164, forward strand.
CGCAGGAGATGCGCAACCTTGTCTCCCTTGCGATGGGCCGTGGCCTTCGTGCCGCAGGCCCCGCGCTGACAGCGGGCCAGACCAGACGGCGGCTGGGTGCGCAGTTCGCCGTACTGGATCAACTCGTTCCCCACCTGAACGAACGTGCCGTTGCCCATGTATCCACCGTCCTCCGCGGGAAAGCCTTGCGGCAAGGCCGCCGTCGGGAGGAAGTCCGCCTTGTCATCGATGTCCGCGGCCAGCTCTGCCTGGGCATCCTTGAACAGTCGTGGGTCGGGGGTGGGCGTCACGTAGGGATCGTTCAGGTAGACGGCCGCACCCAGGAAGTGCTGCCCCACGCGGAAGCCCGCATCGCGGAGCTTGCTCACCGTCCGTTGGAGCGAGGGAAGGCCGTCGGGGAAGAACCGGCGATTGATCTCGTAGTGGCCATGGGTGAGGCTCCAACTGTCCCCCAGGATGAGGATCATGTGGAATCCGCCGCGTTTGGCCCATGCGATGACCTCATCAACATCCTTCTCGCCGAAGCCGGTGATGAAGAGGTAGCTCCGCTGCGTCCAGGGCGAACGCTTGCTCCAGGCCCCGCCGGGATGCGGATTCGGCAGTCCCGCCGCCTTCTCGAACGCATCCAGGACCGCCTCGAAGTCCTTTCGCGGTCCCGCGATGATGCCGAAACCGGCCGGCGTCAGGCCGTGCCGTGGCGCGACGTCGGCGCGAAGTCCGACACCCTTGCCGTCTGCACGTTTTTCAGGATAGGCATGCACATTGACCTGAGTGGCCATCACGGCAGCGGCGAAGCTGTCATCGTAGTAAGCGTTGATCTGTGAGCCCACAGTGCGCAAGCCGTCCAGATTCAGGTTTGCCAAGTGAATCGCGAGGATTCGTTCCGTATCGATGCCTTCAATCGTGGCCAGGGTCCAGACGGAGAACCCACGGCCCGGCACCACGCGATACATCAGCCTCGCTCCGCCCGTGAAAGCAAACGTGATCCGGTCGCCGTTCCGGGCTACGGAATCGGGAACGAAGACTGCTGAGTCGGACTGTATCCGGCAGAAAGGATGGCCCGGCAGGGCGCAGTTCCGGCCGGTGGCGACGTCCTCCAGGGCAACGACACGACCGGCGTCGTCAAACCGCAGAACAGCCGTATCCCACCGAACCTCGACGGCTCCGGCCGAGGCTCCCGCGAGAGCTATCAATGCACCTGCAATCATCATCATTGGCCACCTCCCGGGGTCGGCGCACACACACCGCGTCGACAAGTCATTCTGCAAATCCATGGCGACTGACCTTCGCCGACAACGCTACCACATGTTAACCTGGTCCCACACCGGCGACGACTGCGGTAACAGGCTGACCCTGCAAGTGCGTTGATCATCAACTCATCAGCATCTGATTTGTTCGCTGGCATCCCCAGACCGCCTTGGCATCCGCTCCGACGACGGCTCGCCTGTTTGGAGTGAGCTCATGCGACAGCAGGCCGCGTCGCTGCTGCCGCTCCTTGTTTCCGGAGCCG
>CAYYBO010000401.1:3683-4081 GCA_964470125.1 uncultured Planctomycetaceae bacterium
ACCTCAACGTCGAAGGGTGGCTCCGGGGCGTCGACGGGCGAGGACGGCGACCGTGTCATCGGGCAGGGCAGCGCGGTAGTAGCTCACGTCGGCCAGGCGGCCGCGGAAGTAATCGTGCGAGCCTATCCCGATCCGTAAGGGTGAACCGGTGCCCAGGTCAAAATCGTCGGGCTTGAAAGGCTCGGACCGGGAGACGAGCGAACCATCGACATAAAGTCGAAGCCGGTTCTCGCCGCGGACAGCGGCAACGTGGTGCCAACCGGGGGGAAGTTCGCGATCGCAAGTGACGCTGCGGCCAGCCTCAAAACACCAGACACGGCCGGACGGCATTGTGCCGGCAAAAAGCTTGCCCTTAAAGACCGCCATCGACCAGACGCGCCGGTAGCGCATGTCAGGCG
>CAYYBO010000402.1:0-4050 GCA_964470125.1 uncultured Planctomycetaceae bacterium
TGACCGACACAGTGAAGAAGTACACTTTCCGCCAGCTTCGCGATGAAGTGGCCCGCTTCGCCGGGGCGTTGGTCGGACAGGACATCGTCAAGGGCGACCGCGTCATCATCTACATGCCGATGGTGCCGGAAGCGCTCATCGCCATGCTGGCCTGCGCCAGGCTGGGGGCGATCCACAGCGTCGTCTTCGGCGGTTTTGCCGCTCGCGAACTAGCCACGCGAATCAACGACGCCAAGCCGAAGTTGATCGTCTCCGCCTCCTGCGGTATCGAGGGCAAGAAGGTTATCGCATACAAGCCGCTCCTCGACGAGGCGATCGATCTGTCCAGCTCGAAGCCCCGCCGCTGCATCATCCTTCAACGCCCGCAGGCCAAGGCGGACATGATCGCGGGACGAGACCTCGATTGGAACGACGTGGCGGCCAAGGCCGTGCCCGCCGGCTGCGTGACCATGGAAGCGACCGACCCGCTGTACATCCTGTACACATCCGGCACGACCGGCATCCCCAAGGGCGTCGTCCGCGACAACGGCGGTCATGCCGTGGCCATGAAGTGGACGATGAAGGCGATTTATAACGTCGAGCCCGGCGACGTGTATTGGGCCGCCTCGGACATCGGCTGGGTCGTCGGGCACTCGTACATCGTCTACGCCCCGCTGCTCAAGGGCTGCACGACCATCCTCTACGAAGGCAAGCCCGTCGGCACGCCGGACCCTGGCGCGTTTTGGAGAGTCATCTCCCAGCACAAGGTTAACGTCCTCTTCACCGCTCCGACGGCCTTCAGGGCCATCAAACGCGAGGACCCCAACGGCGAGTACATCAACAAGTACGACCTGGCCAGCCTGCGGGCGCTCTTCCTAGCCGGTGAACGCTGCGACCCGGACACGCTCCGTTGGGCGGAGGCCAAGTTGAAAGTCCCGGTCATCGACCACTGGTGGCAGACCGAGACGGCCTGGGGCATCGCCGCGAATTGTCTGGGCATCGAGCACCTGCCGGTCAAGGCCGGCTCGCCTACCAAGGCCTCGCCTGGTTACAACGTGCATATCCTCGACGACGAAGGCAACGATCTGCCGGACGGCAAGATCGGCAACATCGTCGTGAAGCTGCCGCTGCCGCCGGGCTGCCTGCCGACGCTGTGGAACAACGACCAGGGCTTCAAGGAGTCGTACCTCGACGCCTATCCCGGCTACTACCAGACCGCCGACGCCGGCTACCGCGACGACGAAGGCTATCTCTACATCATGGCCCGCACCGACGACATCATTAACGTCGCCGGGCACCGCCTGTCGACCGGCGGCATGGAAGAGGTCCTGGCTTCGCATCCCGACGTGGCCGAGTGCGCCGTGGTCGGCGTGGCGGATGCCCTCAAGGGCGAGGTGCCCGTCGGATTCATCGTACTCAAGGCAGGCGTGGATCGGCCGGACGAGGAGATTGTGAAGGAGGTCGTGCGACTGGTGCGCGACAAGATCGGGCCGGTTGCGTCGTTCAAGACGGCGACAGTGGTGAAGCGCCTACCGAAAACTCGCTCGGGCAAGATTCTCCGCGGCACCATCAAGAAGATCGCCGATGGCAGCGAATGGAAGATGCCCGCGACCATCGACGATCCGGTCATCCTGGATGAGATCACCGACTCGCTCCAGGAATTAGGGTATCCCCAGAAGGCGTAGTCGCCGCGGCGATGACTTCCAGCTCCTTCTTGCTTGCACCGCGCCTTCGCGCAGCGGGTTCGCAGGCAGATTCAGGGAGTCTCAAAACGAGCCAGAGCCCTGAGGATCGTGAGACAGCCTCCCGCCGGCGCTCGTGCCCGGTGCGGAAGCACCGCCATCCATCAGTGTGCACAGAAGAGCGACGACAGAGCCGCGGCCGCAGTTTGGGCGAAGAGATGGTGACCGGCCCGGTTGAAGTGCAAATCGCCAGGAAGGTAAAGCTGTCTGCCGCCTGCGCGGGCGGTGCGGAACGCCTCCAGGGGATCAACGATCGGAATACCATGCCGGTCGGCGAACGCGCGAACGAAGCGGTGCGGCTGGTCGGTGTCAAAATCGGCCGGTTCGTAGCGTGTGTCAGCCAGCGACAAGGCAAGCTCGCGAGCGTCCACCGCCTGGAGAGAAGGCACCATCGCGATGACCAGTTGGGCACCATGGGACCGGGCGCAGTCGTCGAGGCGGAGCACGTCACGTTCGAGTTGCTGATAGGCCCGAATCACCGGGGGCGGCGGGGCGACCAACGAGGCGTGCAGGTTGTCATCGAGTCCCTCGAAGCCGACCAATTCCTCCTTCAAGCCCAGCCGGACGGCGGCCCGAGCAAGGCTCTTGTGTGAATCCACGGTCTGTCGGCACAGAGCGAAAATGTGGGAATTTCGATCAAAGAGCTGTTTCAGGCGGCGAAAGGCGCTGGCGGCGGCGTCCTGCGGCTCGGGCCCGGTTTGAGCCAAGGTCGTCAGTTGCTCTGAAGCCCGGGGCTCTTGCCTTCGTTCAACAGCGTCCAGGTCGTGTATGTCATTCTGACATAAGGCGAGCAGCACGATGTCGGGCTCAAAGGCAGCGCCGATCCGCTCAAAATACCGCTGCTCGGTGCGCACGTTGAAACCAGGCACGCCCAGATTGATGACTTCCGTATGCGGGAGCATTCGCTCCAGCAGTTCGGGGAATGACTCGCCCTCGTCCACGCCGTGGCCCCAGGCGAAGGAATCCCCAAGCACGACGATCCTTCGAATGCCAAGCCGCTTGGCGAAGGAGCGCTCCGGGCCGCGGAGACCAAGGCTGTTCGTGTTGAACGAGGCCCCATAGCGCGGGTAGTCCACTCTCGTGTTTTGCAGCGGCGTCCATCCCAGCTCGGGATCGGGTTGCATGAACGGCCAGGATCTCGAACCCATGACCATCCTGGTCGGCCGCTCCCAAGTCAAACGGAGCGCCGACTCCAGCAGGACACAACTCGCTGTAAGCGTAAGAAGCAGGGTGGCCAGGCCCATGGCCAGCCGACGACGGCGCGATCGGACTGGTTTGGCAGGCTTGCACGGGCGGGAGCGGGAAGGCGGGGCCCCCTCTGAAGCAGCCGGCGGGGAATCAGTCAGCAGGGCGGACCGTTCGGTTGTCGAACAGGCGCCGCCGCTCGCGGTTTTGGCGCGCTGTGGTCGCGGTTCGCTCGCGATGCCGGCTTGCTGAAGAGTCCTTTCTCGCATTGGCGGCCGAGGCCTGCTCCACGATTCACAGATCGCTTGCATGAAGTATCGGCCGCAGGGGGAATCAGGCTTAGAGAATGCGCGAGATGCGTGCATCCGAGCCGGGAGAGCGGGCAACGGGTCTCTCGCTCACTTCAGGGCAGCGGACCGCCGGCGCTCGTTCCTCCTATTACTGAGCCGCCGTCACCCACATCTTGTCAAAGGCGTCCAATACCTGTTGGCCGTAGAGCAAGGCGGTGACGGCAGTGCCGATCAGGCTGGCGGCGATCAGCCCGATCTTGGCTGCAAGCAGGGAGCGATCGAAAGTCCGCAGTCTGCCGCCGTCCTCGGCGAGGTCGGCAATGAGCCGGCAGCGAGATTCTATGCTGCCGTGCCGCCAACTGCCGGCATCCCGCGGGATGCCGTTCAAATCGGCGATTCGCAGCAGGGTCCGCCCAAAGAGGTTTGCGGCGGTCAGGCACAAGCCCGAGGTCCGGCGAACACCGTGAACCGGACAGCGATCCAGGCACGATTGCACGTCGGGAGTAAGACACCGAACCGCGTACACGTCGGCTTGCCGCTCGAACCGGCGGGAGAGCCACCCGAAACCGAAGAGCCAGCAGAGCAGCAGCACGCCCAGCCCGATCATTTGCAGGAGTCCGGCGTTGTCCGGGTTGCGGAACACGTCCAGGAAGCCCAAGAGGACGACCACCCCGCCGGAGACGTACATGGAGATCACCGCGAACAGACCGAAGTACGGCAGGTGCCAGTGGCGAACGTGGCCTGCTTCGTGGCCGAACACGGCTTCGACTTCCTCGGAGTCCATGGTCTCCAGCAGGGCGTCGGAGACCAGGATATAGCGCAAGGGGGCAACGAATCCCATGACTGCCGCGTTT
>CAYYBO010000403.1:0-4043 GCA_964470125.1 uncultured Planctomycetaceae bacterium
CATGTGATCCTGGCAGTACTCGCCGTACAGCTCCCGCCCCTCGGCAACGCCCCGTTGGTCAAGGAGAAATCGAGCCAGGCGCAGATAGCGATCCTCACCGGTGGCGTGGTACAGCTTCACCAAGGCAAGCTCAATCTCGGGATGGCCGCTGACGGCATGCCTGGCGTTGGGTCCGAACACCGTCTCGATGTGATTGGCGAGCTTGATGGCGACATCGAGGAGGGGTCGCTTGCCGGTCGCCTGATGGTAGGCGACCGCCGCCTCGATCAAGTGCCCGGCGCAGTACAGCTCGTGCATGTTCTTCGTGTCGGTCCAGCGCTTGGCGGGATCGGTCAGTGTATAGTACGTATTTAGGTAGCCGTCCGGTTGCTGGGCGGCGGAGACCGCGGCGATCAGTTCGTCAACCTGCCTCTCAAGCTCGGTGTCGCGTCGAAGGGCGAGGAAGTAGCCGGCGCCTTCAACGGCCTTGTAAACGTCGGAGTCGTTGAAGAAGTAGCCCTCATGCCTTCCCTGTGTCAGGCCGGCGGCTTTGGAGAAGTTGCGGATGCGCCCCGTGTCCTCGCACTGCTTGAAGACGTGGGGCAAGGTCCGCCGCCGCACGGTGTCGAGGCGCGGCCCCCAGAACGACCCGACGACGGTCACGGAAGTGAACGGAACTGCCTGCAAACAAGGATGTTGCTCGCCAACATCGGCCGGGGCGGCTCCCACCCACCCGACCGTACAGAAAGCTGTCCAGGATATCACCCGATGCAGCATGGTGTTACGCAGCCTCCCATTGCCCTGCAAGTCCCGGCTTAAGAGAAAAGGCTCCAGGGATCGTATGGATATTTCGTGCAACACGCGAGGGCCTCAGCATCCAACGAGGGGACGCCCAGGTATCGCCCGTACCCATGCCGCGTCCAGTCGGATGGCGTCCAGTAGGGGTTTCACCGGCCCCGATAATAGCTGAGGGCATCAAACACGGCCAGGCCGTCACATCTCGGAGCGGGTCTTACGAACGCATGAGAAACTAGGGTCTGGCTCGAGATTTTTTATATTGTGGATTGCGCGGGCCCGCGCGTATCATACCGCGCGTCGATTGCGTGCGCGGCGCGATCGAGCGTGAGTTCCGCGAAGTTCGCGGCTGCCTTCAGACGCCCGCGGAGCAGGGCGCCGCACCAAGAAGTCAGACGGGGCATCCCCGGTGATCGGATGTTTGCCGCGCGGATAGTTTGGAGCCGGCAGGGCACGGACGCTCAGCGGCCTCGGACAGATCCGTTTAAGGATATGGTCTTTCAAAGGGGTTTGTGTGGCCAGCAATAGTTCAGACGCCGGGGCGAGCGAATCCGTACTTCTAGAATCGACACTTTCCGGACGGTCGCCTCGTCTGGCCGACCGAGGTCTCTTTCTCAAGAAGTTTTTACAGAAGGGACGCGCGATCTCGTCCGCGGTACCCTCCAGCATCGCGTTGGTGGAGGGGATGCTGCGTCACGTGGACTTCACGCGTCCCGCCACAATCGTGGAGCTCGGCGCCGGCACGGGCCCGGTCACGGAGCAAGTGGTTGAGCGTCTGAGCGGCTCCCATCGGTTTGTCGCCGTCGAGAACGACGCGGATTTCTGCGATGTGCTCCGTCGCCGGTTTCCGGAAGTGACTCTCCTGCAGATGGACGCCACCAAGATCGCGGAGCCGCTCAGCCGGATCGGTATCGAGCGGGTGGACTACGTTCTCAGCGGTTTGCCCTCGCCCAGTCTGCCTCCGCGAAGCATGGTACGTCTGTGGAAATGGCTCCGCCACGCCCTCGCGAGAGACGGGCGATTCATCCAGATCACGGTCGCGCCCCTTCTGTACCGCGCGTTCTATGACCGTCTCTTCGAAACCGTCGAGTATCGGATGGTCTGGTGGAACGTTCCCCCCGGAGGAGTGTATTGCTGCTCGCGGCCGCGGCCGCATCTCTTCCGCCGCTCAAAATCCGCTTCATAGTAGCAGACGGCCCTGCCGGAAATCTCTCGCCGCCGCCTTGGATTCTCGGGGTACGTCCGTGTGACACGGCCGCACGCCCAGTTTCTGTTTGCTTGTGGCACGAAGGACAAGAACAGCCGGCCGGCCTCACGCACGCCCGCTGAACCGCTCCTCGCCGGGCAAGCTGAGCTTCTGTATGCGGCGCTTCGCCTTCCGCATGGTGCGCCTGTTTCGGTCAGACGGCTTCTCGTAGTAGGCTGTCCGCTTCATCTCGCGCAGTACGCCTTCTCGTTCGCACAGTTTCTTCAGCCTGCGCATCAGTTGTTGGATGGGCTCATTCGGGCGGGGGCGGACTTTGATCATGCTGGCTCCGACTCTCCTTTCAGGTCCTCTGGACGATCAACGGGTGGCCGCCAGAAACGCCCTGGCAAACATCCCGGTTCGAGGGGTATCCTGACAAAACAACAGCATAGTCTAAGGCAGCGAGACTCGCTTTACAATGAGGGGTCGCAAACTGTGGTCGCGCCCAGCCGGGGAGCGTCCGGGCCAGTCCAGAACAAGGGGCCTTCGGCGTTTGCCATCGAGCGTAGGGGAGGATGTGGTTGGCGACTTTGCTTGTTGCGATATCATGTATTCCCAATCAAGGCCCATTAGAACGCAGGGTAAATTCGCCTCTATAGCGGATCAGTCAAAGTGAACGGCCCGATCGTACCGACGAGTGTCGAGGCCGGAAGACGAGGGCGCCAGTCGCCATGATAATCAAGACGAGCAAGGCGCTGCCCAAGTCCGACACAGCGGGAATCGTCGGATCCAGACAGACGCCGCTGGGGCATTCCCTGCCGACTCCGAGCCAGAACCCACCGAGCCCGGCACATTCTGCGGCGGTCGTCGATGGGGTGCAGCTTTGGTCCTCCAGGCAGCAAGCGCCGGTGCAGGGACTGGGATCGCAAGTGCTTTCGTCACCTTGATAGAGACCACCCGAAGAAGCACAAGCCCACTGCGCGGCCACCGTGCAGGTTCCCTCGGTCCTGTTGCAGCATGCACCCGTCGCGGGTTGCGGACAGGGATTGGGAACGCACGAGGTCGCGTCACCCTGGTACGCGCGTCCTCCCGAGGTGCAGGCGAACTCTGTCTCGATGCTGCACTCGCCGGTCTGTGAATCACAGCACGCGCCGGTGAGCGGTTGACCGCATAGGTTGGGCTCGCACGTCGTGTTGGCGCCGCTCCAGATCCCCCCCAGCGCTGAACAGACGGCGGGGGCGGTGTTGCCGACGCAGGAGCCGTCTACCAGGCAGCAGGCACCAGTAGGCTGCTGAGGGATGAACGTCGTTCCGTGAACCTGGGCCGGCGTTCCCGGTTTGTACAGGCCGATCAGGACGCGGCCCGACACAGGAGGACGATCGGCGTCAAACCGGAAGTTGTAAACCGTGCCCCAGCGGACGGCGTTGGCGTGTCGATCATTGGGGTCCCAGACATCTGTCTGCCATGAGACGCGGTCCGTGCTCCACGTGCCGGGCCAGTCCGTTCCGCGAATGGCGCCCGTAGCATAGCCGTCGGAGTCTCCGTCGTGGTAGTCAACATCGTGGAAGCCGATGTTTGTCACGACGCAGCCCTGCGGGGTGGGCACGAAGAAAGACCTTCCCGAGCGATCGGAGTTCAGGTTGTAAAGAGCGTATTCATAATGCCAGATGCCAGCCCCCAGGTCGGAGGCCTTTGCTGCAAGAATGAACCGGCCCTCGCCGGGCACGTCGATTATGGTTTCCAGAACGGACTGGTCCGCGGCATGCCACGCATTAATCGCTGATGCTTGAGATACCGTCGGCCCGGACAGCGTCAGATAGTACTCGTTGGACTGGACGCCGACATTCACAGCCCTGTACGCGACGTTGTTCAGGCCGTTGAAGACTGAGGCGTCGTCTCGTGTGACCATGTGCAATTCGATGAAGTACTCTGCGCCCTGATTCAACGATGGATCAAGGTCGGCATCCTTCATTTGGAGACGCCGTCCCGTGAAGATCTCGACCACTGCCGGCGGCGGGTAGGGGACCTGCATGAAGTAGTAGGGGAAAACGCCGGTGAACGCGTTGATTTGACCGCGAGGCCC
>CAYYBO010000404.1:0-3528 GCA_964470125.1 uncultured Planctomycetaceae bacterium
GTCCCGGTGGCGCTGAGCACGATGGAATTGTTGGTCACCGTGCCGAAAGCTAGGCTCTCCGGCGTCTGGATATGAGTGACCGCCGTGACGTTGGAGGAGAAGGCTGTCTCGTTTGGAGTCGGGGTGGCGCTATCGCGGGCCATGACACGGTAGCTGTAGAGCGTGTTCGGCAGGAGGCCGACATCGACGTACGTGGGGTTCACCTGCCAGGCGCTGTCGGTGCCGCCGGGGCCGCCGGAAACAAAGTCAAAGTAATAGCGCACCGGCGGAGAGCCCGTGTCGACGGCCGTGGTGGCGGTCATGGTAATGCTGGTCGCGCTGGCGGGCTCGGGGGCCGTGCCAAACGTCATCGGGTTGGGCGTTGGCGGCGTGTTGTCGATCGGAGCCATGCTGTGTGCCCGGAAGCCGGCCCCGATTTGAGCGTAGTGCTGCCCTCCCATGCCGGTGTCGAGGGTAATCCAGTCGGCGTAGATAGAGGGATCGATGGTACTGCTGCCGGCGTGCATGGGAATGCTGTTGATCATCAGGTTTGCCAGAACGGCCCTGTAAGTGGCGGGGAAGGAGGTGCGCAGCTCGTTTCGCGTGCTCCAGACGCATCCTGACAGCAATTGACCACAGTAGTGTATTGCCTCGGAACAGGGATACTGCATGGTGTTGTCGGCGGTGCGGATGCCTGTGTCGCAGTCTCCGGTGAACCCGTAACCCAGGACAGGGTCGTCGGCGATACACACTCCCACGCTGTCGCCCACGCCCTCGCCGTATTGCCCCTGGCCAGTGCCGCCTACCTGACACATATGATGACCGTATTCGTGGTGCACCACGCTGGAGTAGGCGGTGTTGGGATAACTGCCGCTGGAGCTGCAGAAGTTCATCGAGCCCCCGCCGGAGGAACTATACCAGGCGTTGCCGGGACAATAGCCGCCGGTGTTGTTCACCGTCAGCGGGAAGTTGACTTGCGTCGCGATTGTCGGGTAGGCCGGGTGATAGGTCAGCACCCAATCACGGATCAAGTTGGCCTGCACGTAGGCGTTTACCTGGGCGCGGACCGGCTCGCTGGTATTCGCCGCGTTGTGGACGAAGTTTGCCGGGCCCGGAGGCGTTACCTCGAGCGTCATCGTGTCTTCGGCGCCCGCGACATTGTCCACCGTGAAGTACTGGCCGTTCATGTAGGAGGTCACAGTAACCGGCGAGCTGCCGCTGTTGGTGATAGTGAAGTTGCCGCTGGCGTCGGCGAAGGCCGTGGTGCTTCCGATGGCCACCTTGGCATACTTCATCGCCGTGTTCGTCTCGGGATTGCAGGTGTCGGACTTCGGGATGGTCGTGGCTTTGCCCTGGACGTTGCCGGTCACGTTGATGAATAGAATGCGGCTTTCCTTGTACAACACCTCGCCCGTCGCGGCGTCCACCACGAATAGCCAATGCTCCGGCTTGTCCGCGCCGCTGCCGTCGTTGTTTGCCTCAAAAGTCAGCGCCTGGCGAGGGGTGAGCGAGTCCTCGTCTATCCCGGCCCAGATCACCGGTTCGACCGCCGTGAAGTTCACCATGTCGGGGGCAATCTGCGCAGGGCTCAGCGGGCTTATCAGGGTGGGATCAGGCTGGAACTCCCCAAGCCGCTTGAGGTTCGAGCCTACCCAGACCAGCGGGCTGCCAGGTTCGTTGCCCACCAGCAGGCGAACGCCCGCTCGGAAGACCGGCACGCCGTCGCGGTATTGCGAGTAGTACAACAGCGTAAATTTGTACGTCCCCGTTTCCGGTTCGTACAGCAGGGGCAACTGATTGCCCCGCTCCAAAACCGGGGTGATCGGCACCAGGTCCGACGACTCCGCCCCGAAGAGATCGGCGTTCTCAGCCAGGAACTGCGCGGTCACTTGCTCCGGCGAGTCGCCCATCCCGAAAGTGCGGCCGTAGACGCGCGAAAGCGTCGGGCCTTTGCGGTAGAGCTCCACGCCGGGATACGCGGTCAGGAAGCGAGCAGCCGCCGAGCGCTCCGCATCGCTGACTGCGATGATCCCAGGCATGTCCTCCGCAGCTTCGGCCTGCATAATCGCCGGCTGCCCATCTGCCGGATTCTCGGCGAAGGCATTCCAAGTGATGACTCCGCAAGCCACCAACCCCAGCATCAAAACTTGCCATCTCATGAGTGCGACTCCTCTTGTCTGCGGAACTGCTCACCATCAGGGAAAGAACGCGGCTTGTCATTCGCTCAGGCTAGGCGCGCCGGTGGGAGGGGCCTCCCCCAAGCAGCGCCACCCAAGGCGCGGAACCGTAGCGCAATCGCCTGCGCCCGGCGATTCCGGCCGCCCTTCTTGTCCTGTCGCTAAGTTGTGGGATGGTACGGATGAGCCACAACCCCCTCGACTGGGCGCTCTAATCACCGCGACGGTCCCTGCTCCCCAGGCCAACTTCCCAAGCCCACCAAGCCACATCCTACCAGACCAAGCCGGGGATGTCCAGCATTTGGATCGACCCATCCCGCGGCAAGTCCTTGAGGATCGTAGGACTTACGCAGACCGACAGCCGGATGGTCATCATCACCGAAGGGCCGGTCTCCGCCGCGAAGGCGGTGGCGCGCGGCCGACCACCCTCTCTACAGGATGCTTCGGCGGCTCTTCCTTCAATAGCTTTCCGCCGCCCCCAGGGCGGAAACGTCATGAACGATAATGTATCCACGAATCCCGTGGGCCTGCGACGGACTCAACCCGTGGCTACGATCCTTTGCCCCGTTAGGGCAAGATCGAACATGGCGTCGTAGCACTAGGGGTTCATGAGGCAAGGGCGTCTGGCTTCAGCGCTTTCGATCAGGGATGACCACGGTGGCCTAGCCAGTGTATGAGCGTGCCGGCGTCAACGCCGCGAAGGGATTCGAGCGCAAGCGTGGCAGCGCACAGACGGTCGTAGTTGCCGATGCCGACGGAGCGCATCCCGGCGGCGCGGGCCAGGGCGATGCCCGCGGAGGCGTCCTCCACCACGACGCATCGCGAGGGTTCGACATGCAAGATCCTGGCCGCCAGTTGGAAGCGGTTCAGGCTTGAGGCGGATTGGCTCAGGTCGCTCCCGTCGAGGATGACGTCGAACTCGCTGATGAATCGGGAGCGGGTCAACACCGCTCGCGCGTTGCGACTCAGAGACACCGCCGCCAGCTTGACACCCAGTTCGCGAAGACCCGCGATGAGCAGGCGGACGCCGGGCAATACCGGAATCTCCTCCGCCTCCTTCAGGGACGTCAGGTAGTAAACGTTCTTTCGCTCCAGAAGATCACCAAACACCTCGCCAGCAACAGCCCGACCGTTGAGAAGCCGGCGGAGCGAATCCTCCCGCGACAACCCACGGAGGGCATCTGCCGCAGCCTCGTCAAAATCCCATCCCTCCCCCTCGGCCAACCGGCGCCAAGCGGCGATGTGCAGGGCGGCCGTATCGGTGATCACGCCATCCACGTCGAAGATGAAGGCGCCGATTTTACGCATCCAAGGGCCGGCGCTGCCGAGATCGCACGCCGGACCCTCGGCAGTTGCGTCAACGACACGAAGA
>CAYYBO010000404.1:3538-4037 GCA_964470125.1 uncultured Planctomycetaceae bacterium
GCTCATCGGCGTCGCGTACCGCCAGGCCTTCGGCGGTCGGCTGGACCGTGCCGCAGACCATCCGCCTGAACTATACCGGCACGCTTCCGCCCCATGTCTACAGCAAGGACCTTCTGCTGTACACGGCGGGCAGGCTCGGCGTGTGCTCAGTCATCAATTGTGTATCGGTTGCATACGCGCGCGGCGTTCAGTTCTTGCCCGAATGATCTAGGCAAACTTGACACGCCGGCGGATAGTCGGTCGAATCGGACGATTCTATGAGCGATTCGCCGGCATCCGGAATCCGACCTTCGGCCCCCCTCCCGCTTCTCCTCTTGGTTCTCGCGGTGACGGTCTATTTCGGGGGGCCAATGCTCCGAGGGCCGACACAACCATGGAACGGGCATTTCCCCCATCTTGCGGAGGCCTTCCTGCATGGCCGTCTCGATCTGCAGCCGGAAGCGGATAAGCCGATTCGCCTTGATGAACTAATCCAGGCCGAGGGCGGCAGCCGGCTTTA
>CAYYBO010000405.1:0-4018 GCA_964470125.1 uncultured Planctomycetaceae bacterium
TTAAGCCGGGAACCGATCCAGACCTTGCCTGGGCCAAAGTGCAAAACAAACTCCAACTCGCCATGGCCAGCCTTCCCGACGTCGTCCAGCGGTCGGGCGTCATGGTGAGCAAGTCCACCCGGAATTACCTGATCATCGTGGGACTTACCACCACGGAGGGCTCAACCCTGGACCAGTTCGACCTGATGGATTACATGGCCTCGCAGATCCAGCCTTCCGTGGCGCGGGTACGCGGCGTCGGTGAAGCGGAATCGATGGGCGCCCAGTACGCCATGCGGATCTGGATGGACTCCGACAGGCTCACGCAGTACAACATGACGGCGGGCGACATCATAGCAGCCGTCAGGGCCCACAACGTGCAAGTCTCCGCCGGGCAGTTCGGTGGAGCGCCGGCGCTTCCGGGCCAGCGGCTGAACGCGTCCATCCTGGTCCAGTCGCTCTTGCAGACGCCCGAGGAGTTTGGCTCGATTCCGCTGCGGACCAATCCGGACGGCTCGATTATCCGCGTCCGGGACGTTGCGCGCACCGAACTTGGAAGCGAAATCTACGACATCGAGGTCGCGTACAACGGCAGGCCGGCGGCCGCACTCGCCATCCGGCAGGAACCCGGCGCGAACGCGCTGGACACCGCCGCCGGAGTGAAGGCCAAGCTGCAGGAGCTGTCAAGGTACTTTCCCCCCGGCATGATGGTCGTGTACCCGTATGACACGACGCCCTTCGTGCGAGTTGCCATCGGTGAGGTGGTCAAGACCCTCATCGTGGCGATCATCCTGGTGTTCCTGGTCATGTATCTCTTTCTGGGCAACCTACGGGCGACCATGGTGCCCACGATTGCCGTGCCGGTGGTGATTCTGGGCACGTTCGGCGTCCTGGGCGCGCTAGGTTTCTCCATCAACATGCTCACCATGTTCGCCATGGTCCTGGCCATTGGCCTCCTGGTGGACGACGCCATTGTCGTGGTGGAAAACGTGGAAAGGGTGATGAGCGAAGAAGGGCTGCCGCCGCGGGAGGCCGTTCGGAAGTCGATGGATGAGATCACCGGAGCGCTCGTGGGTATCGGATTCGTTCTGTCAGCGGTCTTCGCTCCCATGATCTTCTTCTCCGGCTCCACGGGCATCATCTACCGTCAGTTCTCCGCTACGGTGATTGCATCGATGCTGCTGTCGGTACTTGTCGCTTTGATCCTGACGCCTGTGCTCTGCGCCTCCCTGCTTAAACCTGTGGCCAGAGGGCACGAGGCCGCCGAGAGCGGATTCCGCCTTCTCCGGCCCTTCTTCCTGGGATTCGACCGCGTGTTCTACTACTTGCGGGACAAGTACCAAACCGTGGTGCGGTGGATTCTAGGGGCAGGCAAGATCCCCTCGCTCGCCGCCTTCGTTCTGATTGTCGCGGCGATGGGTTACCTGTACCAGCGAATGCCGACGGCTTACCTGCCCGATGAGGACCAGGGCATGCTCCTGTCGATGGTGCAGTTACCTCCCGGCTCGACGAAGGAACAGACGGATGCAGTCTTGGAGAGAGTAATGCATCACTTTCTCGAGGACCAGAAGGACGCTGTGGAATCCTGCATGTACATCTCCGGCTTCAGCATGTCCGGCCGGGGGCAAAACATGGGACTGGCTTTCATCAAGCTGAAAGACTGGGATCTGCGTAACCAGCCGGACCTCCGGGTGACGGCGGTCACGGGTAAAGCGAATAGAGCGCTCGCGGGGATGCGCGACGCCTTGGTGTACGTCTTCGCTCCTCCGGCCATCACGGAACTGGGCACATCAGTGGGTTTTGACTTCGAACTCCAGGATCGAGGCGGTCTGGGCCATGAGGCCCTAATGCAGGCCCGCGGTCAGGTCCTCGCCTTGGCGGCCAGGGACCCGAGATTGGCGCGGGTCCGCCCCAACGGCCTGGAGGATGTGCCGGAATACCGCAGCGATGTGGATTGGGAGAAGGCGGGCACCTGGGGCGTGCCCCTCTCCAACATCCACCAGGCAATCTCGGCTGGCTTCGGCAGTGCCTACGTGAACAACTTCATCCAGGGTGGACGGGTCAAGCGCGTGTACGTTCAGGCCGACGCCCCCTACCGGATGCTCCCGAGCGACCTGGAGCGCCTCTACGTCCGCAACAGCATCGGCGGCATGGTGCCGTATAACGCCCTGACGTCGGGCCGGTGGGTCTACGACTCCCCCCGGCTTGAACGGTTCAATAGTTTCCCTTCGCTGAACTTCCTGGGGGAGCCTGCTCCGGGCAGGAGCTCCGGCGAAGCGATGCCGGCCATGGAGGAAATCGTGTCGAAGCTCCCCCAGGGCATCGGCTACGACTGGACGGGGCTGTCCTACCAGGAACGCGCATCGCAGGCGCAGACGGGACTCCTGTACTCTTTTTCGATTCTGGTCATCTTCCTCGTGCTGGCGGCGCTCTATGAGAGTTGGTCAGTCCCGATCGCGATCATGCTGGCCTTGCCTCTCGGAGTCATCGGCGGCGTGGTGGCCTCCTCGTCCCGGGGATTACCCAACGATGTCTATTTTCAGATCGGCCTGCTCACGGTCCTGGGTTTGACCACCAAGAACGCCATCCTGATCGTTCAGTTCGCCAAGATTCGCCTGGAGCAGGGGGAGGGTCTGATTCAGGCCACGCTTGAAGCGGCCAAACTCCGGCTTCGCCCCATTGTGATGACATCCCTCGCGTTCGGTTTCGGCGTGCTGCCCCTGGCGATCGCCACCGGGGCGGGTGCGGGAGCCCAAGTGGCCATCGGCACCAGCGTGCTGGGCGGCATGATCACCGCCACCTTCCTGGCGATCTTCTTCATCCCCCTGTTCTACGTGTTGATCGTGCGACTGTTCACTCGAAAGAACCGGCGCAGTCCCGACCAGCCCGGCTCCGGCGCACCGATCCCAGCGGAGGGACGTTAACCATGAAACGCAGATTCCTTTTGGTGGGAATGGCCGCTTGCCTGTGTGGATGCGTTCGTCCAGCCACCTATCAACCTCCGGTGCCGCCTGTGCCGAATGCCTGGCCGGAGAGCGCCGCCAGCCAGCCTGGGACCCCGGATGCGCCCGAGGCCGCCAAGGTGAAGTGGCAGGAGTTCTTTACTGATAGCAGGTTCCAATCCGTGATCGATCTGGCGCTGGCCAACAACCGCGATCTGCGGATGGCGGCGCTCAACATCGAGAAGGTCCAGGCTCTCTACCAGATTCAACGCGCCGAGCAGTACCCCACAGTGGGCGCGGCCCTCAGTGGAGAGGGCTACCGCGTTCCGGCGAACTTGTCGTCCAACCAGAAGCCGTACACGGTGAGCCAGTACACCGCGAGCCCGGCTTCTGTCTCCTGGGAACTGGATTTGTTCGGGCGGGTCCGCAGCCTGAAGACCGCAGCCCTGGAACAATACCTGGCGACCCAGCAGGCCCGCTCGGCGGCGCAGATCTCGCTGGTCGGGGCTGTGGCGAGCAGCTATCTCGCCCTGGCCGGCGACCGGGAGAACCTGCGTTTGGCGCAGGAGACCCTGAATACACAGCAGGCTTCTTACGACTTGATATTGCGCACGCGGGATGCGGGCATGGCGTCCGACCTCGACCTTCGCCAGGCGCAAAGCCAGGTGGAGGCCGCGCGCGTCGACATCGCCCGGTATTCGGGCTTGGTTTCCCTCGACGAGAACACGCTCAATCTCCTGGTGGGTACGCCCGTGCCCTCCAATTTGCTGCCGACCGAACTCGGTTCCGACAGCGCCCTGAAAGACATCGCCGCCGGAGTGCCCTCCGAAGTGCTGCTGCGCCGTCCCGACATCCTCATGGCCGAACACCAGTTGCAGGCTGCGTACGCAAACATCGGGGCGGCCCGCGCGGCGTTCTTTCCGCGGATTTCCCTGACCGGCGGCGTCGGATTCGTAAGCAGCGAGTTGCAGAACCTGTTCACGTACAACACCAGAACCTGGACTTTTGCCCCGCAGGCGACCTTGCCCATTTTCGACTCGGGTGCGCGAAAAGCCAACTACAAAGTCGCCCAGGTGGACCGGGACATCGCAGTCGCT
>CAYYBO010000406.1:0-4016 GCA_964470125.1 uncultured Planctomycetaceae bacterium
GGTCAGCACGGGTAGCGAGTTTGCGGTCATATCCCTTCCCTGGTCGCAAGTAGGTCCACGATCTTGGACTCAACCTCCGAGATCAAGAACGGTTTGCCCTGGACCTTGTTGAGGCCTACGGCGTCGACGCCGTAGGAGCCGCGGATCACGAAACGCAACTGACCGGTGTTCAACTCCGGAATCAACACGCGGCGGTATCGCTTGAGCAGGTCACCCAGATTCCGGGGCATGGGGTGCAGGTATCGCAGATTGGCGAACGCGACGGCATGGCCGCGACTCCGCACTCTTCCTGCGGCCGTCCGCGCCGCCCCACAGGCGCCGCCCCAACTCAGAACCAGCAGATCGCCCGTTTCCGGACCGATCACCGACTGCGGCGGGATGCTCTCGGCAATACCGCAGATCTTCGCCGCCCGCAGTTGCACCATCTTCTGGTGGTTCGCGGCTTCATAGGATACGCCGCCGGTAATGTCCTGCTTCTCCAAACCGCCGACGCGGTGCATCAGCCCTGGAGTGCCTGGCAGCACCCACGGCCGGACAATCTCAGCGTTTCGCAGATACGGCTGGTAGCCGGTATCGCTGTTCGGCCGGGTCGGGTGCGACACCTCGATGGGCGGCAACGACGACACATCCGGAATCCGCCAGGGTTCCTCCCCGTTGGCGATGTAGCCGTCGCTCAGAAGGATTACCGGCGTCATGTAGCGGACCGCGATTCTGGCCGCCTCAACCGCCGTGTCGAAGCAGTCCGCGGGCGACGAGGCCGCAATGACGCAGACGGGGCACTCCCCGTGCCGGCCGAACAGGGCGTGCAGCAGGTCCGACTGCTCCGGTTTGGTCGGCAGGCCCGTCGACGGACCGCCCCGCTGCACGTCAATGACGATCAAGGGCAGCTCGGTCATCACCGCCAGACCGACGGCCTCGCTTTTGAGGTCCAACCCAGGCCCGCTGGTCCCGGTCGCAGCCAAGGCCCCGGTGAAGGAGGCGCCGATCGCGGCGCAGACCGCGGCAATCTCATCTTCAGCCTGAAACGTCTTCACCCGGTGATTCTTGAACTGAGAAAGGGCATGGAGAATGTCGCTCGCCGGCGTGATCGGGTAGCTTCCGTAGAACAAGTCCTTGCCGGCCAGGTGGGCCGCGGCGACCAGGCCCAGCGAGGCCGCCTCATTGCCTGAAACCCGGCGGTACTTACCCGGCGGCAACGCCGCCTTGGCCACCTGGAAAGTGTTGGTGATGAACTCGCACGTCTCCCCGAAGTACCAACCTGCCCGGAGCACTTTCTTGTTGGCCTCGCAGACCGCCGGATTCTTTCCGAACTTCGCGTCCAGCCACTCGAAGGTCGGCTCCATCGGACGGCCGTACAGCCAGTAGATCAACCCAAGGGCGAAGAAGTTCTTGCAGCGATCCATCTCCTTCATGCCCAGGCTGGAGCCCTCCAGGGCTTTGCGGGTCAGTGTGCTGATCGGCACCTTATAGAGCTGGTATTGGCTTAACGAGCCGTCGTCGAGAGGGTTCGCCGGATACCCCGCCTTCTTGAGGTCTGTCTTGCCGAATGCGTCCTCGTTGACGATCACCACTCCCCCGAGCCGCACATCCGGCAGGCAGTTCTTCAGCGCCGCCGGGTTCAGGGCCACCAAGGCATCTACCCTGTCGCCGGGCGTCGCGATCTCATGACTGCTGAAGTTGATCTGAAAACCGCTGACCCCGGCGAGCGTTCCCGCGGGAGCGCGGATCTCGGCGGGATAATCCGGCAGCGTGCTGACGTCGTTCCCGAAGATCGCCGAACTTCGCGTGAACTGAGTCCCGGCGAGCTGCATGCCGTCGCCCGAATCGCCGGCAAGCAGGACCACGACCTCCTCAACCGTCTGCACGGACTTGCTGACCAACGGGGACAGTGTCGTTTCGCTCGTTTCAGTTGCCATCTGTCGGCCTCACAGCCCTCTCGCGGCGCGGCGCACACCACTTCACAGCGCCGCTGGCAAGAGCATAGCAGCATCGGCCGACCGAATCCACGAAAGCCCTGGAAACCAGGCCGGCGAGTACGGCTGGACCTCCCGTAACAGCCCCGCCCCCACCTGGGCAGGAGCGGCCCAAACAGACTCAAACGGCTGGAGGCTTTGGCCGTCACTGGGCTTGTCGTCATCGGCGACACCCAGCAGGCGGTTGGATCTCATCCCCCATCGCGCAACTGAGGCACTCATTGATTGAAATTACCCGCCGCCTCGGGCTGGTACAGCAGTTCATCCACTCGCAGGTGCAGGGCGCCGCCGGGCGTCTCCCGTTCAATCTCGTCACCCACCCGATACCCCAGCAGTACCGTGCCGAGCGGGCTGAGGATCGAGACGCAGTCATCGTCGTTGGCTTGTTCCGGGTAAACCACGGTCACCACGCGCTGCTTGCCGGTCTGCAGGTCGGTCATGCGCACTCTTGAGTTCATGGTGATGACGTCCGGCGGGATCTCGTCCGCTCGCACGGCCTTGGCGCGGTCGAGTTCATCGTCCAGGGCCCGCAACGCCTCGGGATCCGGCGCATCGTTGATCGCCGCCAGCACCACGCGCCCCAGGCGAATCATGTCTTTCCCGGTTACGTAAATATGTCTTTCAGCCATGTCCGGCCCCTTCTGGCATCAACCTGCTACTTCTTGATCGCTCACATCGACTCTCGCCTCGCGCTGGACGTCTCGCCCTCGATGCGGCCGTCGCTCGGAGCCGCGCCAGCGTCGTTCACCAAGGCCGCTGCTGCCGGGTGCTTGACGCTGCATTCCGCGCGTATTGCATAGGGCCGCGCCCTCGCGGTGCCCATCGGACCGGCACCCTGGAAACCTCATCCAGAAGTTGTTTTCCGGGGCACGCCGCCGGGAACAGTAAAGAGCCCTAATCCCTGGTAGCCGAATGCACTCAGCAGAACCATATGCTCGAACTCGGCTACGATCCGAGCATGAATGCTAGCCGACTCGAACTCGGCCGTCCTCCTCAAAAAGCCGCTTCCGCCTGGCGCCGAACGCGCGGGCCTCCCGTTGAAGCAGCAGCTCATGCGACCGGCTGCTGCGCCGGCAAAGCGGGCTTGGGCGGTTCGTAACGTTCGTAATAGCCAAGCAGGCGGCCATCGGCACCGCGGACGGCTCGCATGTATATGCGGTGCTTCTCGTTGTCGGTGATGAGTCGCTCCTCCTCGCCGGCCTGGAAAGCGGAGAGAATCTCGACCATCCGACGCTGCGACTCCGGATTGTGGCAGTCGAACAGCGAGCGGCCCAGCAGGGCCGATCCTTCCTTGTAGTGGGCCACCGCCGCCTTGTTCATGTAGAGGATGACATGATCCGTGTCCGCAAAGAGGAACGGATCCTTGAGGCTGTCGAGCAGCGTCGAGAGAAAGGCGGCAGCGAGCATAGAGACTCCTGTCTGTCGGTTCCCCAACGCGACCCAGTATAGCGGCATTGTGGCGTCGCATCCATGCCGAGGCGGTGTGGGGGCGGGGATGCAGGCCAAGCCATCTTCACAAGCTGATCCGCAGAGAGGACCTTGCGGGGCTGCCCGAGGGGATTCGGACGAACGGGCAAAGCGACCCGCGGTCTGCGCCCGGCTTCAGTCGGCTGGGCAGTTGAAACGTACCCAGAGGTGGGCGAATCCATCCGCTTCGGTGGCAATCAGGTCTTCCGCGGATTGCGTGGCATCTTGATCCACCGCGGCATCGTACTCCTTCAGGTAGTCGCCGTGCAGAGTGATAAGCATGTTCAGCGTCGCCCTCGCATTCACGCTACCACTCAACGCGGCCAGGCAAGTGAAGACCGGAAGCTCGTCTGCCCCGATCGCCCCGCCTTCGGAGCTGACGCCTTGGAGGACCATGACATTGTCGGTCATGCTCTTGATGGAGTAGACCTCTGTGAGGAAAACCGGCGATCCGAAGGGAATGATGGGGCTGAAGAGTTGACTGATCCGTCCCGTGCCGCTGTTCGGGTCCACCGACGGCATGGTGAGGTAGCGATGCAGCGCGACTGTACGTGTTTCGAGGTCGAATCGGAGCAC
>CAYYBO010000407.1:0-3991 GCA_964470125.1 uncultured Planctomycetaceae bacterium
ACCCGGGTCGCCGCATGACTCCGCGAAACCCTTCAACTGGAAACGGCACTAGCCATGATAGGAAGCCGAAGTACCATCCTGCAACCCGACGCGCAACAATCTGAGACGCAGTACGGATATTGGAAATCCGCACCTGCTTATCGCCTAATTTTCTCCTGTTCCGTTTTCAGTACTTCCCCCAGACTTGTTGCCAGCTCGCTCGCCGGCAGGACGGTAAACAGATCCGCTTACCAGTTGATTCGTCCGGCGCGCACGATCTGGCCGTCGACGTGGTCGTCACGGGGGGGATTTCCGATCGGGGCGGTTTGGGCCGGAGCACTTTTACGCCCAGTACATCCGGGTGATCTCGCAGGTAGGCCTCCAGAAGCTCCTCGCTGGACCTCGGTGCCGAGGAGTGGACGAGTGTCGGCCGCTCGGCGTCGTCGCGGGCGATCAGGCCGAGGTGGCTGATCCATTGCCAGTCCTCGTCGCCTCGGACTACTTCGACGATGTCGCCCTCGCGGAGATCGGGCCCTGACGGATCATCCTGGATCTCGAAGAGCTTGTCGAGTCTGGTAATGGCCGTGACTTGCCGCACCGGTGCCTGAAGATTGGCGAACACCAACCGTTGGCCTTGTCCCTTGAGTTGCTGCGTGAGTTCGACAAGCTCGCTGAGCGAAAGGCAAACGATGGAGGAGACCTTCTGCATGTCGAGGACAACCGGAAGCTGAGGAGCTTCCAAGTTCGCCTCTGCACTACGCAACCTACGTCAAGGTGTGCCGGGCCACGCCTGAGGCAGTCGTCGTCGGTCATACACCGCGGGCAATGGCTCGAAAGAGGATCGTGGGCGTCGCCAAAACATATTCCTTTGCGATAAGGACCAAAAATGATATGCTAATAGGCGGTGAGTATGCACGCGGTGACGGGCACCCCCATGGTTGCCCAGCGGCCTTTTGGAAGGGTGCGCGTGTCAGCTCGATCTCGAACAGAAGTACGCGCGATCCTGCGGCAGGCTGAGTCGGAAACTCAGTTGAAAGAACGACCGCTCAAACAGCGGTTTCCTTCGGCCCAGCCGATCATCTTGCTGTTGCCAGCCGCCTTTGTCTCAGCCGAACCCACGCTGATCTTGATCCTGGAATCTCCGCAGAACGGCTTGACCGTAGCGCCGGGCACCGCCATCACACGGACGATCAACGCCGCCGCCTCGGAGAGAGACAACAGAGGCTTGGCCTTGATCAGTTGTGACCTCGTTCAGAGTCCCGACAACTCCTTATGTTTCGACCTGACCCCAGCGAATGGTGTCCCCCGGGAGATGACAAACTTCAGTCGCCCTCAAGGCGTTAGTAACCCCGGCGAAGGCGGCGGCGCCACCGGCTACGTCGGTGTTCAACGCGGCCCGAATGGTGAGACTTACAGAGACCTTATCCAGATCGGCGGCGGGCAGAATACATTCGGCGCAGCCCTGCTGGCAGGCAGCGACATCGCGGAAAACGCCGAAGTCGTTGCGGACGTTGGCGTGGGAACGCCCGCAGTCATCGCCGCGGGCAGTCTCGTGGCCCAGCAGCGGGCGTTTTGCCGGCGACGCCGCCCAAGAAGACGACCGGACCGCGATCATCATCAAACGGCTTAATGGCAACGGATCGCAAGGGGAGTGCTAACTCGCTTCGGAAGCGGTCGGCGTGCCGACAGCAGTTCCCGATACCGCTGCTTTCGCTCGCCTCGCCTCTCTCCAGTCGGCGACTCGCTGAAGGACGTAGTAGAACACCGGCGTCAGCAGGAGGCCGCACAACGTTACGCCAAGCATGCCGGCCAGGACGGCGATGCCCAGCGTTCGGCGCATCTCAGCGCCGGCCCCGCTGGCCATGGCCAGTGGGACAACTCCGAGGATGAAGGCAAACGAGGTCATCAGGATGGGGCGCAATCGCAGACGAGAGGCCTCGGCGGCGGAGTCCTTGACCGACAAACCGTGTTCATGCTGCTGCTTGGCGAACTCGACGATCAGCACGGCGTTCTTGCACGCCAGGCCGATGAGCACCACAAAGCCGATTTGCACGAAGAGGTTGTTGTCAATCCCACAAAGGGACACGCCAAGCAGAGCAAAGGAGACGCTCAAGGGGGCGATCAGGATGATGGCCAGCGGCAGCAGCCAGCTTTCATACTCAGCGGAGTGCGTGAGAAAGACAAAGAGCACGCACAGGGGGAAGATAAAGATCGCCGTGTTGCCGGCGAGAATCTGCATGTAAGTCAATTCCGTCCACTCGACGGCCATTGAATCCGGCAGCTCCTTCCTGGCCAGCTCTTCCATGTTGGAGATCACCTGGCCGGAGCTGAAGCCGGGGGCGGTGTTGCCGTTGATCGCGGCGGCGGGATACATGTTGTAACGCGTGATCATAAGCGGGCCGCTGGTCTCCGTGACGTCGGCCAGCGTGCCAAGGGGAACCATGTCGCCGCGGAGATTGCGGACCTTGAGGCGTTTGACGTCTTCCGCGCGCGAGCGGAAGCCCGGCTCGGCCTGTGCGTTGACCTGCCAAGTACGGCCGAACTGGTTGAAATCGTTGATGTAGTAACCGCCGAGGTTGGTCTGCAGGGTGTTGAAGACGTCGTTGAGGGGCACTCCCAGTGTTTTGCACTTGGTGCGATCTATGTTCGCGTACAACTGCGGCGTGTTGGCCCTGAACATGGAGAAGGCGCCCAGGAAACCCGGCCGGGCGCTGGCCTTTTCGGCGAGATTGTCAGTTTCGGCCTGGAGCGCCGGCAGGCCCGCGTGGCCCCGATCCTCAACCATGAGCTTGAAGCCGCCGACATTGCCCAGGCCGTCCACGGCGGGCGCCCCGAAGACGCTTACCTGGGCTTCCTCGATTTCCCGGTAGAACCGCTGCCGCAGTCCTGTCGCGATGTGGTCGCCGTGAAGCTTCCGAGCACGGCGGTGTTCAAACTCGTCGAGGATGATGAACATGGACCCGAAGTTGGAGCCGTTGATGCCGAGGAGGAATGATTGTCCGGCGACGGAGACGCTGTTCTTGACGCCGTCGGCTGCGCGGACCATCTCATCCATTCTTGTCATGACCGCCTGCGTTCGTTGGAGCGAGGCGGAGTCGGGCAACTGGACGTTAACGAGCAGGTAGCCCTTGTCCTGCGAGGGGATGAAACCGGTCGGCACGGTCTTCAAACCGTAGTAGGTTGCGAAGAGGAGCCCGGCGAAGAGGAGGAGGGCGACTGCGCTGCCACGAATGGCAAGCCGGACGGCACTGCCGTAGCCGGTGGTCACCCGCCCGAAGAGTGCGTTGAAAGCCCTGAAGAACCACCCGAGGAGGAGGTTCATGCCGCGGGTGAGAATATCTCTCTGTTGCTCGCGGGGCTTCAGCAGGATCGCGGCGAGGGCGGGGCTGAGCGTCAGCGAGTTGAAGGCGGAGATCAGGGTGGCGGTGGCGATGGTCAGGGCGAACTGGCGATAGAACTGGCCGGTGATACCGGAGATGAAGGCGACGGGGATGAAAACCGCGCTGAGGCCGAAGGCGATGGCGATGACGGCGACGGTGACTTCCTCCATTGATTTGTAGGCCGCCTCCTTGGGGGAGAGGCCGTGTTCGATCCAGCGTTCGACGTTCTCCACCACGACGATGGCGTCGTCCACGACGATGCCGATGGCCAGCACGAGGCCGAAGAGCGAGAGGTTGTTGAGGCTGAAGCCCGCCAGGACCATGACGGCAAATGTGCCGATGAGCGAAACCGGCACGGCAATCAGCGGAATCAGCGTGGATCGCCAGTTCTGGAGGAAGACCAGTACGACGAGGGCCACCAGGATGAAGGCGTCGCGCAGGGCCTTGGTCACTTCGTGTATGGACTCGCGGATGAAGGGCGTGGTGTTGTAGACGATGGCATAGTCAAGCCCTTCGGGGAACATGGTTTTGAGTTCCTCCATCTTCTTGTGGATGCGGTCGTCGGAGGCCAGGGCGTTCGAGCCGGGAAGTTGGAAGACGGCCAGGCAGACCGCTGGACGTCCGTCAAGCGA
>CAYYBO010000408.1:0-3973 GCA_964470125.1 uncultured Planctomycetaceae bacterium
CGTCCGCCAGCGGCTGCGGGCGTTGGGGTACATCGAGTAGGCAATAGGGCCTCGTCTTCGCCTCAAGCTAGAGCCCCCGGCCTTGGCCGGGGGCTTCGTAGGGTTCTGGCGGCCGTCGCGACATCTGCCGACAGGCCCGCGGGCAGGGAGAGAATTACAGTGCGAATAGAACGACTGACCATCATCGGCGGATACGGCAAGAACGGCGAACGGGAGGCTGTGGACGAGGTCACGCTGGAGATGGGCGACGTGGTCAGCATCGTCGGGCCTACCGGCTCGGGCAAGACCACCTTCATCAGCGATCTCGAGGTCTTCGCCAACAACAACACACCGTCGCGAAGGCGGCTGCTGATCAACGGCGCCCCGCCGCCGGCCGAGTTGATGGACGACCCGTCAAAGAACCCGATTGCCCGGATAACGCAGCACACCAATTTCCTCTCCGATCTGCCCGTCGAGCGATTCCTGAAGACGCACGCGCGGATCAGGCAGACGGGCCGCATCGAGTCGATCGTGCAGGAAACGCTGGAGTTCGCCAATCAACTCACTGGTGAGGCCATCCAGTTGGACAGCGCCATGACCGAACTGTCCGGCGGGCAGACGCGGGCCATGCTCATCGCCGACGCGGTGATCATCGGCAATTCGCCGATCATCTTGCTCGACGAGATCGAGAACGCGGGCATCCACCGGACGAAGGCCCTGGAGCTGCTGAAGAAATATCACAAGATCTTCATCTTCGTCACGCACGACCCGAGGATCGCCTTGTTGTCGGCGTTCCGAATCGTGATGAAGAACGGGGCCATGCAGAAGGTGATCGTGACGGAGGCGGAGGAGATGCAGGTTGCCGAGGAGATCAAGAAGCTCGACGACTTGTTGACGGATTTCCGCAACAACATCCGCGCCGGCGATCAGCTCAGCGTTCAATTGCTGGAGGATCGCCTGCGTGCGTTGGGATACATCGTGTGATGGGTTCCGCGGCTTGTAGCGTCGTCCCCCCGTGGGCGACGTGGAGCGAGGATGAACGCCTTCTCGCGTTCCCGTCGGCCACGGGGGGCCGACGCTACGGCGATATCGGCCACAGGGAACCGACGCTACGGCCAGGATTGGAGATAGATCGTGAAAGCAGTGATTTGTGCGGGACCGCCGACGAGCGGGAAGACGACCGTGCTGAAGCAGGCCATGCGGCGGTTGATCGCCAAGGGGCACCGTCTGGCGTACCTGAAGATCGACGTGCTGTACGCGGATGAGGATGAGATGTTCCAGCGGGAGTTCGGGATTCCCGCGAGAAAGGTCTACTCCGGCGACCTGTGCCCGGACCATTGCAGCGTCATGGTTCTCGGAGAGGCCATCGAGTGGGCGGTGGCAGAGGGCGCCGACTACCTGCTGGTCGAAACCGCGGGGCTGTGCCTGCGCTGCTCGCCGTACATTGAGAATTCGCTGGGGCTCGTCGTGTTGGAGGCCACCAGCGGGATGAACCTGCCGCGGAAGATCGGCCCCATGCTCTCGTTGGCCGACATCGCCGTGGTCACCAAGATCGACCTCGTATCCCAGGCGGAGCGGGAGGTCTTTCGGGCCAATATCAACGAGGCCGCCGGCAGCGTCGTGGTCATCGAGAGTGACGCTCTGCACGGCATCAACATCGACCACGTGGTGGCGAGGATTGAGGCCAGCCAGGACGTGCAAGAGCCTTTGTTCTTGCGGGGCAATCCGCCTGTCGGCACCTGTACGATCTGCGTGGGCAAGAAAGAGGTCGGCTGGAAACGGCACTTCGGCGTGGTTCGGCCGCTCAGCGGGGAAATCTTTTACCGCGGCGAATGAATCTCGCCCGTTGGAGTAGGTGAACATGGAGAGCGTTCAACAAGAAAGCGAAGACATTCTCAGAAGCCTGCCGGGGTTGGATTGCGGGATCTGCGGCTATCGTACGTGTGTGGAGTTCGCCGAGTTGGTGGCGGAGCGGCCTGACGAGATGAAACGCTGCACCAACATGAGCGACGCGAGGATGGGCTCTTCGCCCAAGGCGGGGGTTTCGATGCTCGGCAGCTCTTCGCAGTGCGGCCCGATGCAGTGCGGTACGGGCACCTGCGTGCCGACGCCGCAGGCCGGCTCGGACGTGTTCGGCAGGGCGATGGCCTCGGGCGAGCGGCCGACGATCACCACCTCCGGCTGCAAGGCCTGCGACTTGGCAGAGATGACCGAGATCACCGGCTGGCAGGATTCGCTGGGCCGCGACTACGATTTCATCCTGGACACCTTTCCGAACGAGCCGGGTCCACGTGAGACCATCCTGCCGCACAATCCACAACTAACCAAGGAGATGGAGATCACCAAGGGCGACATCATGATCGGCCGCCCTCTGGGCATGTCCTGCGGCTGCCCGATCACCCATTGCGGGGTGGTCATGGAGGCAGACCCGCGGAACGGGGTGATCGTCTGGTGCGTGACCGGTCCCTTGAATCCCCGCTCGAAACCGCATAAGGACATCGGTTACTATTCCGCCGAGGCCTACGAGGGTCTGGTGCGGGATACTCGCAGCGAGTTGAAGATCGGGATGCGTTACTGGTTCCTGCCGAGGCGGTGTATGCTCCAGTGGCGGCACAGCGGTCTGGTCAACTTCATGAGCAGAACGAAGAACGGAATGCAAATCCGGATCGAGGGCCTGCTGATAGGCTGAGCTCGCTGCGCGCCGGGCCGTCCGCGGCCTTGGCATGCGATGCAGCCTTGCCGTTTGGCGGCTGCGACTGCCCGAGCCCCCGCATTAATGCGGGGTTCAGCGGGACCGGGGCATGAATGCCGCGGCTCGGGCAGGAGCGTGTCTCCGGCAATGCGCACGATTCATCGGCGAGACGTCGGTGCCACAGAGACGCCGTGTCACGGAGACATCGGTGTCACAGAGTCTTCGCGAGACGCGAGGAAGTCACTGGTTTGCGGTACAGGAGCGTGATCCTATGCGTAAGACGATAGTCCTTGCGGCGTGTGCCGCTATGGGATTGCTCGCGCTGGCCGCGGGCGCGGCGGCGCAGGAGAAGAAGCAACTCACCCTTCTGAATGTTTCCTATGACCCCACCCGTGAGCTTTACCAGGAGTTCAACGATGAATTCGCCAAGCACTGGAAGGCCAAGACCGGGCAAACCGTCGAGCTTCGCCAGTCGCACGGCGGAGCGGGCAAGCAGGCGCGGGCGGTCATCGACGGACTGGAGGCGGACGTGGTCACGCTGGCCTTGGCCTACGACATCGACGAGATCGCCAGGCGCAGCCAGTTGATCGCGGCCGACTGGCAGAAGCGGTTGCCGAACAACAGTTGCCCATACACCTCAACCATCGTCTTTCTGGTCCGTAAGGGCAACCCCAAGAACATCAAGGATTGGGACGACCTCATCAGGCCGGACGTGTCGGTCATCACGCCGAACCCGAAGACCTCCGGGGGGGCGAGATGGAACTACCTCGCCGCCTGGGGCTTCGCCCTGCGAAAAAACAACAACGACGAGGGCAAGGCCAGGGAGTTCGTCGCCAAGCTGTTCAAGAATGTGCCGGTGCTGGATACGGGAGCGCGGGGCTCGACGACGACGTTCGTGCAGCGCGGCATCGGGGATGTCTTGCTGGCCTGGGAACACGCAGCCTTCCTGGCGGTGGAGAAGCTGGGCGCCGGCAAAGTGGAGATTGTCCTGCCGTCGATGAGCATCCTGGCGGAGCCGCCGGTGACGGTCGTGGACAGGGTGGTGGACAGGCACGGCACGCGGTCTTTGGCCACGGAGTACCTCGAGTTCCTCTACTCGGAAAAGGGCCAGGAACTGGTCGCCAAGTACCACTATCGCCCAAGTGTGAAAGCAGTCGCGGAGAAGCACGCCGCCAAGTTTCCCAAGCTGAATTTGCTTACCATCGATGGCGATTTCGGCGGTTGGCAAAAGGCCCAGAAGACCCACTTTGACGACGGCAGCGTCTTCGACCAGATATACCATCCCGGCAAGGAGGTCCCGAA
>CAYYBO010000409.1:0-3956 GCA_964470125.1 uncultured Planctomycetaceae bacterium
TAAAGAGTGACACCCTGGCCTGGTTGAACGCCGGTCAGCCCTTGGGGGAAATGCACGTTGATGTCGTAGGTCGAGGAGAAGAGCATCCGCCCGGCGCCGAATAGAAACACCAGCGTGCACAAGACGCCCAGGCCGGCCAATGCGAAGAGGCCCACGATTGTTGTTTGTCGTTGTTTCGACATCGTTGTCCCTCGTTCAAGGCATGACGTTACATATCCAGAACCGACAAATCCTTCGCATCGGCCTTGCCGTCCACGAAGCGGCGCACGCGGGGGTCGTCGGTGGTTCTGAAAAACTCCGGCCCGCCGTCAGCAATGATCTTGCCGTCTTGCAGCATCACGATTCGGTCGGCAACCTTGTAGGCACTGGTCATGTCGTGAGTGACCACAACGCTGGTGACGTCCAGGCTGCGCTTCAAGCGGAGTATCAGTTCGTTGATCACGTCCGCCCGGACGGGATCGAGGCCGGTGGTCGGTTCGTCGTAAAGAACGACCTCCGGGTTCAAGGCGATGGCCCGCGCCAGGGCCACGCGTTTTTTCTGGCCTCCGGAAAGCTCGCCGGGCCGGCGGGATTGCAGGCCGTCCATGCCGACGAGTCGAAGCTTCTCGGCGACGACTTGATCGATTTCCTCCTTGGTGAAAGTGGTATGCTCAGTCAGCGGAAAGGCGATGTTCTCCGCGACGGTCATCGAGTCGAACAGGGCGCCCAACTGGAAGAGAAAGCCGAACCGCCGCCGAGCGTCGACAAGCTGGGCCTCGGATTTGTCGTCAATCCGTTTACCTCGAAAATGAACTTCCCCTTGGTCGGGCCGGAGGATCACCACGATGTGCTTCAGCAGCACGCTCTTGCCGGTGCCGGATTCGCCGATCACCACTGTCGTGTGCCCGCGGAGCAGCGCCAGGCTGACGCCGTCCAGCACCACAAGCGAGCCGAAACGCTTGCTGACGTTTCGCAGCTCGATGATCGGTCCGTTCTCTGGTGAATGAGTGCTCATGGCAAGCGGCATTACAGCAGCGACCGGAAGCCCCAGAGCCTCTCGCTGACCGCCTGAAGGAAGACCGCCAGCACGTAATCCAAGGCCAGGATGGCGATGAACGACGTGACGAACGCCTCCGTGCAGGCCCGGCCGACGCCCTCGGCGCCGGGCCGGCAATAAAATCCCTTGTAGCAGCTTATCAGCCCGAGAGCCGCTCCAAAGAAAAAGCTCTTGAACAGGCCGCTGAAGAGATCAAAGCTGTCGACTGCCTGCTCGGTGTAGTCCCAGTAGGGGCCGCTGTCCACGCCGCGCTGGACGACGGAAACGAACCAGCCTCCGAGCGAGCCGGTCAGGTTGGCGTAGAGCGTGAGGATCGGAGTCAAGAGAAAGCAGGCCAACACGCGAGGCACGACCAGATAACGGATGGGGGCGACCCCCATGCAGCGCAGGGCGTCGATCTGCTCGGTGACGTTCATGGTGCCGAGCTCGGCGGTGAGGGCACCGCCGATCCGGCCGGCCAGCATGATGCCGGCGAGCACGGGACCCAACTCGCGGACGACGGAGAGGTTGACCACCGCGCCCATCCGTTCCTCGAGGCCGACGGCGCGAAATTGCTCGATGGCCTGCACGGCGATGACCATGCCGACGAACGCGCCGGTAATCAGGATGACAGGCAGGGACTTGTAGCCGACCTCATAGAGTTCCGGCATCAGCAGAGACCAATTCTGCCGGCGCGGCATGCCCCGGAAGGTCCAAACTAGTGTTCGCCAGGCGAAGAGCCAGAAATCGCCGAAGCCATCGACGGTTCGGCCGATCCGTAGGCCGGTGCGAAGCGCCAAGCCGTTTGCGGTTGGTGCCATCGGTCAGGTTCCCTCGCGGACGGCGCGTTGCCCGCGCAAGTGGTGGTGGACAAGCCACTTCTAACTCAGCGTCTTGTACACTGGGTGGTAAAGACTGTCAACTTATCGGACGGCCTTGTGTCGGGTACGGCTTCCCCACCTTATACGCCGGCATGCTCGGACGATGGCAGCCCAAGCCTCCCGGGTCGCACTGCGTGGCAATTGAACTGTCGGTGGCGGGACTGCCGGTGGAGCAGGCCGCGATGCGGCGACTGCGGCATCGTGCATCAAGAGAAACTCAGACCGGGCCGCCAGGTTCCCCAGACGCGGCCAACGTCAATCCAGCTCGTAGGCCTCTTTCGTCACCGAGGTGACGCTGGTCTGCCGCTCCTGGATCGAAGGAACGGCGTTGCGTTTCTTGCTTCCGGGTACCGGTACCTTCGTCTCGCAGACGATCAGTTCGCGCAGAGCGACTTTCCGGGGCCGGCCCGAAGCCAGGTCAACGTAGATGTCTCCGAAGTAATTCGAGCCGCCGACGGTCTTCACCTGCACGCCGGGCGCGGGTTCCATCATCATCCGAAACGACGAAGTCCCGGAGTCGAACTCGACCACCGCGCACACCGAATCGTCGATCAGGCTCAGCCCTTTCAGGAAGAGGGTGATCTCGCCGTTCCGGAAGTACGAGCCCTTCTTGATGACGCCGACCACGTTCGTCGGCCCCCTCGTGTTCGCCGCGGAGTGAACGATGCTCTGCCCTATGCGGGTAAGATCTTGTATGCCCTTCCCTTCCAAGGTCGGGCTCCCGAGGTAATCGCAGAAGCCGTGGAAGTCTATGAAGGTGTTGTAGATCAGGTAAGCCTTGGCTGGGGCCAGGAGGTCTCCGCGTTCGTCCTTCAAGTCCCGGAACTTGGCGTGGTTGATGCCGAAGACCTGCCCCTGCTCATCTGTGCCGCTGTCGGGCATCTTGAAGGTGTAGGTCCAACCGTCGAGCGAGGGGATTCTGAGCGACGTCCCCGCGGGATTGACGTACACAAACCGCCGGCAGGTGCATTGGTCACCGGCGATGGTGGCGTCCGCCGGCGAAACGCACTTGAGCTTCATGCGGAAGGTTTCGCTCGGACCGGACGAGCCGTTGGGGGTGATGGTAGTGAACGTGCTCACCATGTCGAAATAGTATGTGCCCGGAGCACGCTTCCTTCCCAGATCGAGACGTTGCTGAAGTTCGGAGCGCAGGGCGGAGTCGCCTTCGTCAGGACCGGCCCAGGCAACGGCAACACAGGCTGAGACCACTGCAAGGAACGTCAATTGCATTAGTCGTCGGGCTCTCATGGTTGCATCTTTCCTCACTTGGCGAAGCGGCACGGAAGGCCCAATTCCGGGGGTGTTGCGCTAGCCGCTCCTCTGTCTGCTCAGCCGACCGATCACGCGCTTGGCCCAACGGGCATCCGCCTCGTACCCGTCGATGCCGCGTTGCAGGGCGTACCGTCCGTAGTCACCGGATGTCCGTGGAATCGCCGCAAGCTGAGCGCGCAAGATCGGCAGATAGGCGTCAATGTGGCGGGCGTATTCTCGCAGGACGCGGATCGCGTCGTTCCTGCCGAGCATTTCCCCGGCGAAGGCGAACCGCAGAAAGACCTCCTCCGTCCGCCGAACGACGTCGTGTAGAGTGACCGGCTGCCGAAGACACCGCTTCAGCGTTTCCACGCCAGCGGTGGTGAGGCTGTAGGCCTGCCGAGGGCGCAGTGTATCACGGTTCTCGATCTTGCCGGCGATGTAGCCGCTGCGTTTCAGCCGCTTGAGGGCCGGGTAAACGGCCCCAGCGCTCGAACTGAAACCCTGCAAGGCCGACTCGGAGAAGATCTTGAGGAGATCGTATCCGCTGCGGGGCTGCTGCCACAGCAGACCCAGGACGGCCAGCTCCAGCGGTGAATTGACGGGCTTGCTCGACATATTATTCTAATAATATATCGTTTCGATATATCTGTCAAGGCTGCCGCCGCACGTTTTTCGGGCCAGGAACTGCTGGGGGAGACGGTCCTCGGCGGCGTCGGTGGGCCGCCGGCCGGCCAAGCCTGGTCAAGGGCCGCGGCTAGTGCCGTTTCCAGTTGAAGGGTTTCGCGGAGTCATGCGGCGACCCGGGT
>CAYYBO010000410.1:0-3949 GCA_964470125.1 uncultured Planctomycetaceae bacterium
CGACAAGAGGAACCATGAGTAACGACAAAGTTGTCCTGAGTCTCGGCGCCCATCCGGACGATGCCGAGTTCATGTGCGCCGGGACCCTGGCCCTGCTCCGCGAGCGAGGCTGGGAGGTCCATATCGCGACGTTCACGCCGGGCGATTGCGGCACCGTTGAGTACAGCCGGGAAGAGATCAGCCGGATTCGCACGAGCGAGGCGGCCAAGGCCGTCAGCCTTCTCGGCGGCCAGTATCACTGCCTCGAATGCGACGACGCGTTCATCATGTACGACCGTCCCACCCTGCTCAAGGCGATCGCGCTGGTACGGAAAGTCCGGCCGAAGATCGTCTTTACACTGAGCCCGTCGGACTACATGGTCGACCACGAGATGTCCAGCAAGCTGACGCAGTCGGCGTGCTTCTGCTGCGGCATCGTCAACATCGACACGCCCTGCGCCGAGCCGTTTGAGCCGATCCCTCACCTGTACTATACTGACGCGGTGGAGGGCAAGGACAAGTTCGGCGGCGAGATCGCGCCGGGCCTCATCGTGGACACCAGCAGCGTCATCGACATTAAGACCAAGATGCTCGTTTGCCACGAGAGCCAGCGAAACTGGCTGCTGGCCCATCACGGCATCGATGAATACACCGACCAGATGAAGAAGCTCGGCCGCAAACGCGGCGCCGCCATCGGCGCCGAATTCGGCGAAGGGTTCCGCCAGCATCTGGGGCATGCCTACCCCCAGGACAATCTACTCAGGACCGAGTTGGGCGATCTGGTCCACACGAGATAGGGGAACGATCATGGGCAGAAAGCAGAGTCTGCTGGCCCCGGACTGGTGGGACTACACCACGCTCGATGACGCGATTCTCAACGACGCGGCCCGGCTCACCGCCGAGCACATGGCGGGTCTGAGCCGGGAAGGCTTCCGGGTTGTCTTCTACGACACGCTCGAGGATTTCTACGTGGCCGAAGCCCTCGAGTACGTCACCACCTGGAAGCAAGCGACGCCCGACAACCCGGTCGGTATCTGTGGCCCGATCGGACCGACCGAGCAGTTGCCGCTTGTGGCAAGGCTGGTCAATGCACTGGAACTGAAGCTGCGCGACGCCCACTTCTGGGGCATGGACGAGTGGTACATGAACGGCGCGGAAGTACCCGAGACCCACCCGCTGTCTTTCGCCAAAGCGGACAAGGAACTGTGCTTCAATCGGATCCGACGCGAGCTGAAGATGCCCGAGGCGAACCTGCACTTTCCCAAGGCCGATACGTCGGCCTACATTCGAAGCTGGGACGGTGTCCGCTGCGCCGTCATGCAGGGCGGCCAGGGCGACATCAAGCACTGGGCGTTCAACGATCCGGTTCGTCGACAAGGCCCGTACAAAGACCGGCCACCGACGCCGCAGGAATACCGCCAACTGACGACTCGCGTCGTCGATCTGCATCCGGTGACGGTGATGCAGAACGCGCGCACCAGCGGCGGCGGTGTCGTGACGAGCGTGCCCACCC
Organism: uncultured Planctomycetaceae bacterium; assembly: GCA_964470125.1. Classification (GTDB taxonomy): domain Bacteria; phylum Planctomycetota; class Phycisphaerae; order UBA1845; family UTPLA1; genus DATKKX01. Next base: position 1,493 of record CAYYBO010000410.1, read on the forward strand.
AGGCGATCACCGTTGGCCCCGTTCAGACATGGCAGGCCGAGAAGGTCTCGATCTGGCAGGCGGGAACACACGACAATCCGTTCGGCATGCGTCTGACCACGTTGATGATCGCCAAGAAGCTCGCCGACAGCGCGGTGCCCATGTCCCTGCTGGCCGACCACCCCAACGTGCAATTCAACTTCTATCGCCCGGCGATCGGCACGTGCGAAGCCCAGATGCACTGAGACCAAACGTCGAAAGGAGACACCACTGATGGCTGTGGATGTTCTGATCCTCAATACGGCGGTTGCGGACCTGCGCCGGGCCGATTTCGAGTTTGCCGACCGGCTCGTGGGCAAAGGCGGCTTGGCCAAGTGTAGAACCGAGGATATGCCCAACTACTCCCAGGAGCAGATCAAGCAGTGGATCGACGAAGGCAGCGCCACCGCGGGCGGGCCGGGCAACACTGCGCCGCTGATCGCCCGGACCGGGCTGAAGGTCGCCGTCGGGGTCAATCTCGGAAAGGGTGACTACGGGGGACTTGACGCCCAAGGTCGGTTCTTTTACGACGTCATGGTCACCAACGGCGTCGACATGTCTGCCACGCATGTTCACCCCACCCTTCCGACGGGGACAACGTTCATCCACAACCCCAAAGGTGACGACCGGGGCGGCATCGCTTACTTCCCCAACGCCAACAACGATTTCGACTTCGCGATCTTCCGCAAGGCCGTCGAGCGGCTCGAACCCCGGATTGTCTATTACATGTATTCTGGCCTGTCCGACCGGGGCGACGCTAACGGCGGTCGGGACCTGGCGCAGTTCATCCACTGGTGCCGCCGTCAAGGGGCCTTGACCATCGCCGACAGCCACACCCTGACGGGAGATCCGCATCGCCTCATTGCCGAAGGCAAGCCCGTGGCGGAGTATCGGCTCCTGGAGCCGCTCCTTCCGGAACTCGATGTGTTCTTCACCTCTTCGGACGAGGCCAAGCTCATCCAGAACACGATCGGTAAGCCTCGCGACTGGGTCGAATTCGACGAGAGAGAAAACAATACCCACTTCTTGGAGTTTCTCACCGAGCGATTCTGGCGGGATAAGGGACGAGCGCGTCTGTTCGGCGTCACGGTCAGCAACGGCGCTTACGAGATTCACCGTGGCCCCGACGATCGAACCGCCGGACCCGTCAAAGTCATCTCGCGATTCCTCAGCGGCGAGGTCATCGACCTCGTCGGCGCCGGTGACTCCTTCCGCGCCGGCTTGATCACCTATCTGGCGAGCCACCTCGACGCGTTTCGCGCCGGCTCGATGGATTTTGCGCAAGCCGTGCAGGCGGGCAACCTCTTCGCGTCGCTGTTCATCAAGGCCCCGCTCGACGACCGCTACGCCAACATCAAGACCTATGCCAAAATGCTTCGCGTCCTGCAAACCGACAAAGGCTTCGACAGCTTCGAGGCCCTTCGCAAGGCGCTGAATTGACTGGGAGTGAACTCAGATGGCACCGAAAAGGACTTCGTACGACTGGCAGGACCGCGTGGGCAATCCCGCACAGGTGGGCGGCATCGAGACCAGCGTCCTGGACAACGGACTCGGCAAAGGCACGCGAATCGCGTGGATCAACACGGGGTCGGGACTGCGTTACAGGGTCGTGATTGACCGGGCGCTGGACATCGTGGACGCCTTTTACAATCAGCATAGCCTCGCCTGGCTCAGCCATGCCGGAGTAACGGCCCCCCGCCCGGATGCCAACGAGGGCATTGAATGGCTGTGGCCTTTTGGCGGCGGCCTCCTGACGACGTGTGGGCTCAGTCATGCCGGAGCGCCCGACGACGACGAATCGGGCCGACGCGGTCTGCACGGACGCATCAGCAATATCCCGGCAGAGGTCGAATCCATCGTCCAGCCCGACTTTCGAGCGGGCAAGCTCGACATGAGCATCACCGCATTGGTGAAGGAATATCGCGTCTTCGGCCCGACTTTGCAACTGCGCCGGACCATCTCCAGCACGCTGGGCGAGGGCACGATCCGCATCCACGACGTGGTCACCAACATGGGCAATACGCCGACGCCGCACATGCTGTTGTACCACTGCAACTACGGCTGGCCCCTGGTTGACGAGGGCACACAAATTGTCTGGAAAGGCACGTGGCGATCGCGAGGTCTGGACATGGACAACACGATCTTCAATGCCAGGAACGATTTCCGCGTGTGCCGCAAGCCGATGGAGGCCCATCGCGGTGGCGGCGAGGCTTGTGGCTTCATCGACGTGGCGGCCGACAAGAGGGGCTTCTGCACCATCGGCTTGTACAACAGGAGACTGGGGCTGGCGGTAGCGACCCGCTACAGGAAAAAGCACTTCCCCTGCATGGCCAACTGGCAGCATTGGGGCCCGAGCGAGTACGTCACCGGACTGGAGCCGGGCACCAATTTCCCGATCGGCCAGAGTGCGGCCCGCAAGCAGAAACAACTGATCTATCT
>CAYYBO010000411.1:0-3887 GCA_964470125.1 uncultured Planctomycetaceae bacterium
TCGCCCTGAAGACTACGGGCGAGGCGAGCACGGCGCAGAGGAACAGGAGGGCGGGTTGGATCGCGTCGCAGCCCTGGGCGACGGTGAGGCCATAGGCGGGGGAACTGGCGCGGAGGGAAATGCCGTCGGCGCGGGCAGGCGTGCCAAAGAGCCGAAGCACGGCTGCGGAAACATCGGCGTTCACGCACAAGTATGCCCTGTAGGTGTCGGTCTCCTTGAAGTATGAGTAGTAGAAGACGGTGAGCGGGACGACCAGCGCCGCGAATACGCCAACGAATCGCAGGATGGGCCGACGACCGATGAGCCAGGAGTCGGCCGGGTGCGAGGCGCCGTGGCGGTGGGGACCGATCTCGTGCGGGGAGGGCATGTTCTGGGCGGTTCTTTTTTTCGTCATCGTGATTTGCCTGCTTGGCGACGACAGATTGCATCCAGGAGGCGTCAACATGAATGTAACGCCGTACACACTGAGTGTGCAAGACGGTGCACGAACCGGGGATGCGGCCTGAGTGTGCAATCGCAAGATTGCCAGGCAGGATTCGCCGCCGGCGATACGCGGAGCGAGATTTGCTCAGGATGACCCTGACACGCGGGACGGCACATCCTGATAGAAGACAGGGCGGGCCGGCCGCTGCCGATGGCTGGACAGTCCTGACCGACTGCCTGGGAGAAGCGTCATCATCACCTTTCGTACCCCGCCATCCTGGCCTGTCGCCGACGAGCCGGTGTTGAGCCGTGCTCTTCGCTTGGACCTTCAAAGCTCCTCAAATTGAAGCGATCATCCGAACAGATGCAACATGGCATCGACAAGATCATCGATGTGACGGCTGACGGTCCACATGGGGAGGATCATCAGGCCGAGCCCGGCCAAGACAAGCCCCGCGCCGGTTGGAGACGGGAGTTGTGTCAGGGTGGCCAGTCGCTCGTGCAGCTCGTTGTTCAGGGCGGGGCAGAACCTTGCCGCGTCGGGGCCTTCCACATGAAGCGTGACGTTGCGGAGGATCGCAAAGCTGCGGACGTGAAGAGTCAAACGGCCGCAATCAGAACGCCACGTTTTACCCTCCCAATTGCCAGGCACACGCAGCGCCGCCAGAGCGCCCTCCAATGCCCGCAGGCACTTGACCTCCACGATGTTGTAGACCACGAAACCATCCCCGGCTCGGGGGAGCATCCATAAGAAAACGCCGGCCAGCAGACAGCCGCTGGGGATCAAGGGCCACCAGGAGCCGAAGGAAATGAACCTCGGCAGCGGCCAGAAGATGACCGGCACGAGCACGATGGTGAGGACGATGAAGTCCGCGCGGCGAGTAATCAGGTACGGCCGCGAGTGGCTGTTCACCAAGCCGAGGGTCAGGAAGTAGAGGGCGACCGGGGCAACGTTGCCTACCAGCAGTAGCACGTCCACGACCTGGTAGCTGCCGAACAACATTCACGCACCCCCTGGTTTGGCCTACGGGCTAGTCGGGATCGGGAGCGGGGCGGTCCACATGCTGCCCCACCTCGGCCACCTTGCGGTATCCCAGGTATTTTATAACCTCCAGCACCTCCGTCCAACTGGGGAAGGGTCGCTTGTTGGCCCGTTTGTATTCGTCCATGGCCATGACGAACTCGAACTGTTCAGGGTTGAGTTCGCCTTCTTCGGCGTCTCGCCGACTGTCCGATCGGCGACGCCCAGGTCCCCTACGCCGCTCCAGGCCGCTGCGGCGGTCCACCACGCTGCTGCGGCGCTCCACGGTCACCCGTCGTTCCGGTGGACTTTCGGGCACTTCTTCCGGGACCTCGCAATTTGACGGGAGCGGCTTTCCTGCCGATAGAGGGTCCATTTCAAGCCTCCTGAAGCCTATCCCGTTTCCTCCGTGGCACGGCTTCTCGTGCGTGTTTCCACGGGCGGGACACGGGTGCCGCGCGGTTTCGGGGCCAGGCTCTCAGCCCGCTCACTCACCGCGGGCGTAATCTAGGCCGCACCCTCACTATCGGCTAGCAGCCCAAGCTTACTTCGCCGAAGTCGTCTCCGAGGTCCTCGTCGTCCGGATCCTCGTCCTCGTAATCCTCATCCTCGTAATCGTCGTCTTCATCCTCGTAATCGTCGACGTCCTCTTCATCGTCTTCGTCGTCGAATTCTTCGAAATCGTCATCGTCCTGGGCCTTTGAGGCGAGAAGCTCGGAGGCTTCGATCAGGCGGTCTGCGGGCACCAGCACGGCGATTCCGCATCGCTTGGCGACGTTTGGATCCATCTCCAAACGGGCGGGAATCTGGCGCTCAAGCAGGAAGCTCCTGCAACCATCGGCTTCGTCCAGCGACTTGGCGAACATCACTTCCACGAAGCTCACTTGCTCGACCTTCTGGAGCAAGCCCCCGGAGCCAATACCTTCATCCACCATGTGCATCCACTCCTGGTACCACGGGCGGCGGAAATGCATCAGAGGCAGGCCCCTCTTGCCAACCGCCAAAGTCTCTTGATGTTCGATCCCATCGGTTGAGTCTGTCGCAGCCGGACTCCACGCAACCATAGCCGCAATGGCGAGCCTCCTGCAACCTTGCAGGCACCCGTCGGACACGAGCGATCCGCCACGGATTTCTGACGGCTTGGGAGTCAGCAGACCAGCCGCCTCACGCCACCGCCAGGGGCCGCTGCCAGTATTAGCGAAACTGCACGCCCGCGGCAAGACCCAGGGAGGTCGGCCCTTGCGTCTCACATTCGAAGGCGGGCTGGCACCCGGGGGCGAATTGTCTAACCGCTTTTGCGACGCTGTCAAGCGGTTCAGAGGAGACGGTAACCCTCTTTGCGACAATGAGAAACGGCTCGCCACCGCCATTTCCGGTAGCGGCGTTTCGAGGCGTCCCGCGGCGGCGACGTCCTCGTCCGCATCTTGTGGAGGCTGGCGAGGGATTCTCGATATGGAAACGGCAAGGGCTATTCCATCGCCGGACCGAGGCCGGCTGCCCCGCCGGTGGAGATCGGGCAGGGGCCTCGGTGCAAGTCTGTCCGACGATCGTTCCCATGCGCTCGCCGTCGCTTGATTTTGAGAGGCATGACTTCCGCATGGACGAACCGTAGCTTGCGTAGTCACGCCCTCGGCGAGTTCAGCATGGTTTCTCTCTACCGAAAGGCTGCGGCCGTGAGTGACGGCCGAGTCCCACAATCGTTACGGTCGATCCACAGTCCGACGCCGGGGCCGAGGGGCATCGACTCTTCAGCAACGAACCTCAGCGAATCTTGGCAGGGCGTGCAAAATGCGGGGCCCGCTGTTTCAGCGGCTCATCGCTGTGGAAGCACCAGGATCGGCTCCGCCGTCTCCGTTGCGGCCTCGCGCATCACGCCGCCGCCGCCGGCGCGCCCTCCGAGGGAATACTCGGCTTCAAGGGCCTTGTCGATCCTCTTCTTTACATCCACCAGGTGCGCCTCGGTGGTTGCGTCGAGATCATCCCGTTTCAGCGACTTCCCGATCTTGCGCGACAAGCGATCCACGCAATGCCGCGAGATCGCGTTGGCGTCCGCGGGCACCGTCCGTCCCGCATCGCTCAAGACCATGCCGACCAGGATGTCGGTGAGCCGGCGTTGGAGGTTCCGCCGGAAGCTGTTGATGAAAGGTTTCTGGTCGCTGCAATCTCGGTCATCGTCATCGAGTTCTGCCCAGACGGCGTCGGTGATGCCGTTGATGTGTTCCGAGAGGGCGTACACCTCCTCACCCTTGGGAACTTTGGCCTGATTGTCGTGGATTCGTCCGATAGTGAACGGATTCAGCAGCGTGACCAGGCAGCGGAACTGCATTGCCTCCACCAGATCGTGAATCGCAAACTCGACGCGGAAGTCGAACTCATCGGAATCCCAGTGGCTGAAGCGGCCCGGTGCCAGTTGGCTCAACAGGTCGGGATTGATCTTGTAGGC
>CAYYBO010000412.1:0-3875 GCA_964470125.1 uncultured Planctomycetaceae bacterium
CCGCTACCAGCAGCGCGTGCTGTCGGAACTGGACGACTATCTCGACGACAACCACCTGCACGTCGTCGCAGCGCCCGGCTCCGGCAAGACGGTGCTGGGTTTGGAGGTGGTCCGGCGGCTGAACCGACCTACCCTGATCTTCACCCCGACCGTCGCTATCCGCGATCAGTGGATCGATCGTCTCATGGGTCTGTTCAGCGATCATGGTCCAGGCCTGCCCGAGTGGATATCGAGAGACATTCGCGACCCGCGATTCCTTACGGTCTCGACCTATCAGGGTCTGCACAGCGTCTACTCGGGCCGGACGGAAGAGGAGGAGAGCCAGGAACCGCCGCCGCGCAAGGAAAAGACCAGGAAAGGCGAATTCTGGTCGGCGGCCAGAGATGCGTTGTTGCAGAGGCTGAGCGGCTTGGGCATCCGCACGCTCGTGCTCGACGAGGCCCATCATCTGAGGAATGAATGGTGGCGATGTCTGATCGACGTGAAGAAGCATCTGGATAAGCCCGCGGTCGTGGCGCTGACCGCCACAGCGCCGTTCGATGTCTCGCCCTTTGAGTGGGATCGCTACGTCGATCTGTGCGGCCCCATCGATGCGGAGATCACCGTGCCCGAACTGGTGCAGGAGAAGAACCTCTGCCCGCATCAGGATTACGTGTACATCTCGACGCCGCTGCGCGCCGAGCAGGAGGAGTTGCACGAGTTCCGTCGGGAAGTCGACGCCTGCGTCAAAACCCTGGTCGGCAATCAGGCCTTCGTCGAGGCGCTGGAAGGCGACCCGCGCGTGAGCGAGCCCCAGGCACATGTCGAGGAGATTCTGGACGATCCGAGCTTCTATTCAAGCATTGCGTTCTTCCTCCACCACGTTCGAGGCCGGGCGCCGAGGAAACTGCTGAGTGCTATCGGCCTGGCGGCTCGCGACTGTCCCGGCCTGAAGCTCGAATGGCTGGAGGTCCTGCTGACGGGCTGTCTCTACACCCATGCCAGGTCCTTCGAGGCTCACAAAGGTCTGCTCCAGCCGATCGCACGCGACCTCAAGCGGATCGGCGCGATCGAGCGGCGCACGGTGAGCCTGCGCAGCACCAGCCGGACCGCGCGATTGCTCACGAGAAGCGCCTCGAAGCTCAAGAGCATCGAGGAGATCGTCCGGATCGAGAGCAAATCCCTCGGGTCGGATCTGCGAATGGTGGTCCTGACCGACTTCGTTCGCAGCGCCGACTTCCCCAAAGACCCCGCCGACGTCAAGCCTCTCAAGCGGCTGGGCGTCGTGCCGATCTTCGAGCAGATCCGCCGCAGCCAAGCCCCCGGCGTACGGCTCGGCATCCTCACCGGGACATTGACCGTCGTGCCCACCGACACACAGGAATCACTGAGGACCATTGCCGTCGAACTGGGAATCGACCCCGCCAACCTCGACTACAGGCCGCTGGCCCACGACGAACGGTTCTGCGAGGTCACTGTCCGCGGCCCCGACAAGCAGAAGATTGTCGCCCTTATCACCAACCTGTTCCGCCGAGGCGGCGTCACCGTGCTGGTCGGGACGACGTCGCTCTTGGGCGAAGGGTGGGATGCGCCGTCGGTCAACGCGCTCGTCCTGGCGAGCTTTGTCGGCTCGTACATGCTCAGCAACCAGATGCGGGGCCGCGCCATCCGCACAGTGGAGGGCAACCCAAACAAGACCGCCAACATTTGGCACCTCGTCTGCCAGGAAGAGGGCATCGCCGAGCCGCAAGAAGACCTGGACACGCTGATCCGGCGGTTCAAAGCCTTCGTCGGGATCTCGTTCAAGAGGAGCACAATCGAAAGCGGCCTGGCCCGGCTCGGGCTCGGCAACCCTCCCTACGATCCGACGCGCATCGACCACATCAACGCGGTGATGATGCAGCAGGCGCGCGATCGCGATGAGTTGCGAACGCGATGGGAATTGGCGCTCGGCTCGGCTCGTATCGGAGCCATGCAGGAGGAGGTCACCGCCTCGCCGCTGGCGCTGCCGCGCGATTTTGTCTTCACCCGAACAATCCTGGCGGTGCTGTGGCAAGCCTGGTTCTGGAGCGTGTCGGTCTTCTCGATGGTGATGCAGTCGGCCCAGAGATCATCGAGCCAGATGACACTGCGAGCGATGGTGATCCTGCTGGCGGTCGCCTCGGCCCTGGCGGCAATGGCGGCACTGCCCAAATCCTTCAAGGCCATGTGGCTCTTCCTGCGGCACGGCCCGGTCGCATCGAGCATGAAGCAGGTCGGCAAGGCCCTGCTCAAGGCTCTTGTCCAGGCGGAGGCGATCGAGACGCGATCTAGCCAATTGCGCGTAACCACCCGGCGCCGTGAGTACGGATTTGTCACCTGCTCGCTCGAGGGTGGGACCACGCGGGAGCGGTCGGTCTTTCTCGAAGCCCTCCAGGAGCTGTTCGCGCCCATCGACAATCCCCGCTACATTCTCGTACGAAAGAACCCTCTCGGGGCCCTGATGCGGAAGGATTACCACGCCGTGCCCAAGGTCCTCGCCAAGAACAAAGAGTCCGCTGAGTATTTCCGCAAGATGTGGACCCGCTACGTCGGCCCCTGCGAACTGGTCTACACGCGAAACGTCGAGGGCCGCCAACGGCTCCTCAAAGCCCGCGCCCAATCCATGTCCGCCGCTTTCCACCCCCGCAGCGACCGCACCCGCTCCTGGAGGTGAGTTGGATCAATCCGGCTTGCGGTACATATCGAGGATAGCGGGTGTTTTGGTGCGGAAGTGCTTGAGCCAGCCGGTGATGAGCATGGCGGTAAGATCGTGTGCCGCGCTGCCGTATTCCTCGATGGTCTTGCCCCAGTAGAAACTGATGTAGCCGTCGGCGATCTTCCGCGAGCCTTCGATGAAGGCGTCCATCTCGTTGACGCCACGACGGTGGGCCATTCGCGCTGCCAGTAGTCTTCCAGCAGGCGTCCGTCGTCGTCGTGATCGTAATTCACACCCCAAGCCACGAAGCGCTTGCCCGATTCGACGCCGACAAAATGCGTCCCATCGTCGCCGGGACGAATCCGCTCCATTATTCGGTCGTCAGCCGCCCAGCACATGGATGCCAGAACCACCCCGGTCGCCAGCCAGGCAACCGCCACTCTGAAACCGTGTCGCCTTCCGGCCATCTGAAATACTCTCCAGGACCTTCCTCATCGATCGTCGCAGTACTTGTTCGGATCGTTCATGAAGTCTTTGTACGTCTGATAGTGCGGCGTCTGTTCGTAGGCAACAGGCGCGATCGGGGTCCGGTCGAAGCTGTAGATGGTCGCGCCGGGACAGGCCAGCAGGATGGGCGAGTGCGTCGCGATGATGAACTGCGCATGTCCGGCGGCCGCCATCCGGCCCAGCAGCTTGAGCAATGCGATCTGCGTCACCGGGGACAGCGCCGTCTCGGGCTCGTCCATCAGATAGAGTCCCTTGATTCCGTAGCGGGCCCGGAAGAACGACATGATCGACTGGCCGTGCGACTGGGTCAGCAGCGACTTGCCCCCGAAGTATTCGAGCTGGCCCGGATCGGAGGCGGCCCACTCGTCCAGTATGCGGGCGAAATCCTGGAACACCGACGATCCGAAGAATGAGCCTGGTACCCAGCCATCGGCCCATTCCACGGAGATGCACCGATGGAACTGGCTCTCGTAGGGATTGTACCGGAAGCGTGTTCGGCCGCGCTCCTGCCAGATGTGGATGCCCGCCTTGCGAGCCATCGCTTCGAGCAGGGTCGACTTGCCTGTGCCGTTCTCCCCGACGAACATGGTCACCGGGCGATCCAGGGCGATCTGTGCGGTCCGATGGAAGATGTCGAGATTTAACGGATAGTCATCCCGGGTCGGATAGGTTACCGTATGAAAAACAACACTATAAAGTTCCAAAAGTATAC
>CAYYBO010000413.1:0-3794 GCA_964470125.1 uncultured Planctomycetaceae bacterium
GCCGCGCCTCAAGATGACGTGGGGCGTACCAGTCGGCATAGGGTCACCAATTGGGCCACGGCCTCGTCCAAGGCCTTCTCCTCGGTTCCCTTGGCCGTTTCCTCCACGGCCCGAGCCGCGCTGGTGACCGGGTCAAAGCCGTAGCTCCCAGCCTCTCCCTTGAGCACCCGGGCCAGATGTTGCAGGGCGTCGCGATCCCGTTTCGCCATGGCTTCCTCCACTTCCTTGACCCGCGACGCCAAATCCGCGACGAACTGGTTGATGAACTCCTTCATGCCCGCTTCGTTCACCATGCTGCTGAACAGCGGCTCCTGGTCGAATTGACTGATGAAGTCGGCCAGCGTCTCCCGCGAGATCGGTTTGGCCAGATAGCCGTTGAATCCCGCCGCCAGCAGTCGCTCGCGATCTGCCGGCTCGCTGTGGGCGGTGATCGCCACCACGCTCCCGCGATAGCCTCGCTCGCGAAGCTGTTTGACGGCGATGAGCCCGTCCATGACCGGCATCTCGATGTCCATCAGGATCACGTCGAATATCTGCGAGTTGGTCTTCTCGATGGCTTCCTGTCCGTTCGTCGCCAAGGTCACTTCCGCGTTCATCTGCTTGAGGTGGTGTTCCGCGAGTCGGCTGAACGACTCCTGGTCGTCGACCAGCAGGATGCGCCGAGGAAGGGCAGCCGAGGCGAATGTCGCTACGTCCACGGGGTTGTCGAACTTGACCCCGATGTCGTGAACTCGCCCCTCGATGTACCGGCACCAAACGACGACCCCGTCGACGTTTTGCCAGTTGTTGTGCAGGGTGACCAGCTGGATGCGGCATCTGGTGCCTGGATAGACGTATCCACCGTGCAGGAAGGCCAGACCTGAGCGGCTGAGGTTCCTTGAGGGAACGCGGAAGCTCGCACCTCCCCATCGGGCAGCGTCATTTCCACCGGCAGGGCTTTGTGGCGATAGGGATAACGCGGGTCCTTGCGCTTGTTGTTGCCCGCGTATTCGCGCGAAGTCTCCTCCAGCTCGTCGAGGATGCGTTTGAGAACCTCATCCTCGAGTCGGAGTCCGACGCCCTTGACTGTCCGTCCCTGCTTCTCCGCCATACTGCCGTCCGTAGGGCCATCGGTTAGGGGGACGCCGGCCGACCGCGGTTGACGAGCGTGCCGCCACTCTTCTCTTTCATGTGCCGAGTCACGTTGCCGTCGCTGCGGCGGGCTTGGCGCGGCCCATCGTCTGGTTGATCTTGTCTGCCAGCGTTTCCGCGGTGAACGGCTTGACCACGTAGTTGTTGACGCCGGCTTTGACCGCCTCCAGCACGCGGGTCTTCTCCGCTTCGGTCGTTACCATGATGATCGGCAAGGCCTTGTCCGTCTCGCGCACCTTGCGGATCAGCGTGATCCCGTCCATGTTCGGCATGTTCCAGTCCACGAGCATCAGGTCGGGCCTCTGCTTGGCGATGCTCGCCAGAGCCTCGAGGCCGTCCGCAGCCTCGGTCACGTCGTCGTACCCCAGCGTTTTCAGCGTGTTCTTCTGAATGTTGCGGATCGTGCGCGAGTCGTCGACAAGAAGGATTCTCATGAGACTGCTCCTGTAACCGCCCGGTCCTCTGCATTGGCCGTCGGCTTCTTGCTCTCAATCAATGCCACCTCGACGTTGAAGCTGCCCAGCGGGGTCTCGCATGGAATCACCAGGTATGGCCAGACCTTTGATTGGGATACCGTGTGTCCTGGGCCGATGATGACGCTCGGCAGCGAGATGCTCGCCCGGTACTCACCGAAATCCTTCTTGGCGTTGCCCGCCACCATGTTGGCCAACTCGCCGATCGCGTCCGCGAAGTCGGGTGAATCCGGCGTCAGTTCCACTCCCGCGAACGCCGATGCCACCCGACAGGCCACGTCGCGGGGAAAACTCAACACCACCGATCCCTGGACGCATCCTGACAGGCCGATGATTCCCGATACCTCGGCTGAGATCAAATCAGCTTTCTTGAGCACGGGTTTATGGACTTTCACCGTCGTGTGAACCATCTTCTCAAACACGTTGGCAATCGCCAGCACGAAAGGGTTGACGAATCTAACATCCATGCGGGCCTCCATTTGTCTCATGCCCCCCGGGTCCGGCCTTCCAAAATACAGATAGGCGGGTACCCAGGCCGTGTGCATCCGGGGCTCATACAGATTCGGTTCACCAATCAGACGACTGAAGTTGCATGCTTGCATCACCCACAACAGAACGCACGCTGCGGGTGGACGCGGCTCCGGAAACGCTTGTCTCAGCTTCCGAACCCCACGGAAATGGTCAGAAACCCCTCCTTGGGTCGCCCCGGACTTACGCAGCAGGCTGCGCATTATCAGACATTCAAACTGGTCTCAGAAGATTGCCCTGCAGAGGTGGGTTTCCCCAGCGGCAGGGATGGGGATTGTCCCTGCCCAGCGTCAGAATCGCACCCCGCCGCCAACGGCATTCCCTGAAGCTGCTCCACGATGCTCTTGGCCGGCCTCCCGGCTCTCTATCGGGCCGGAGTCAGTCGGTTGATGATCTCGTAATGTTCCGGAAATCGGCCGGTCTCGTGCTTGCTGAAGATTCTTCGGCCGTCAACCACCACGTCAAAAACGCCCCCGGCCCCCTCGATGAGCTTCGGCTTGACTCCAACCTCCTCGGTGATCGTCTCCGCCAGACTGGCGGCCTTGGGGTAGTAGTTTCACTGACCGCAGTATGTGATGGCGATGTTCATCGAATTTTCTGCTCCTCTGCCGTGAGTCCATCGAGCCGCAGTCGCCCTCGGCCCGGGGTCCAGACCGATAGTATAGCGCTTGCCCAGGCTATTGTCGCGCCGCCTCCACCGGCGAGCCCGCCGGCTGCTTACGGACAATCGCCGCTCGAACTAGGCCGAGGAAAAAAGGATCGGGCCGAAGCGGACGACTGGTCAGCTCCGGATGGGCCTGTGTGGCGATGAAGTACGGGTGCACCGTCGCCGGCAATTCCAGCACCTGCATGATCGGAAAGTCCGCCGCCTTGCCGCTGAAGATCAGTCCGCCGGCCTCCAACCGCTCGATGTACCTTGGATCGACCTCGTAGCGATGGCGGAACCGCAACCGCACTTCGGGAGCGCTGTTGAATAACCGCGAGGCCAGCGAATCGGCCTTCAACACCACGTCCCGCCCACCTAGACGCATGTTGCCCCCCAGCCCCTCGATCTGCTTCTGCTCCGGCAGGATGTCGATGACCGGGTGCGGCCAGTCGCCTCCGAACTCGGTCGAGCCCGCTCCATCCAGACCACAGACACTGCGGGCATACTCAATCACCGCCATCTGGAAACCCAGACAAATCCCGAGATACGGAAGGCCTGTCGTCCTCGCGTGCCGCACACAGGTAATCTTGCCTTCCGTGCCCCGGACGCCGAATCCCGCTGGCACGATCAGGCCGTCGAGCCGCCCCAGGAGATCGACGGCGGTCCGGGCGCCTGTCTCAATCTCCATGACGTCGACCCACTCTATGTTCACGCGCGTGGCACATCGCGACCCGCCGTGTTCGAGGGCCTTGATGACCGAGGCGTAGCTGTCGCGGACCGAGGTGTACTTACCCGCGATCCCAATCGTGATCGTGCCCGCCGCGGCCCGCAGACCGGAGAGATACTCATCCCACGTCTTGCGAGCCTTGACCTCGGCTTCCGGATGAATGCGGTCGCCGAGATTGAGAATCTGAACGACCTCGCGATCCAGGCCCGCCTCGCGGACCAGCTCGGGCATGACGTAGATGGACTCACAGTCGTGCATGCTGAAGACCCGCTCGTACGGGACACTGGAG
>CAYYBO010000414.1:0-3513 GCA_964470125.1 uncultured Planctomycetaceae bacterium
GAGATCGCCGACGACGTGGAGATCGGGGCCAATTGCACCATCGACCGGGCCACCCTCGGCAGGACGGTGATCGGCCGAGGAACGAAGTTCAGCAATCTGATCGCCATCGGTCACGGAAGCAGGATCGGGCAGGATTGCATGCTCGTCGCCCAGGTCGGCGTTGCCGGCTCGGTCACCGTCGGCAATCATGTGACCATGGCGGGCAAGGTAGGCATCGCTGGTCACCTAACCATCGGCGACAACGCCCAAATCGCGGCGATGGCCGGCGTGATGAACGACGTCCCGGCGGATGCTCGTGTTGCCGGTCAGCCGGCCGCTCCGATCAAGGATGCGATGAGGTCTTTCTCGTTTGTGCAGAGGCTGCCGGAGATACACAAGCAGCTCAAGCGGCTCGAAGCGGAAGTGGAATTGCTTAGGAAGGCTTTGGAATCAAAGGGATGACAACGTCCTGTCGTAAGCCGAGTGCGCTAGGCACACGGACTTCGCCCCAGGCGGGCTTTGTTTTTTTGTGGATTTCCAACCGTGTTCGCCGTCTGATTTTCCTCGGAGACGAGCCGGCGGAAGACTCCCCGATCCGCCTCCGCCGGCGAGCGGTGCTCGTCACCCTAGTCCTCCCGTTGCTGGCCGCGCTGACCGGCTGTTCGGCCGCGGCGCCTGCCGCGGTATCCGCTGGCGACCGAGCGAAGCCGCTCCCCCCCAGTCCCTATTCGATCAAACGCTGCCAGTTGGAAGTGACCCTTCAACCCGGCACGCATCGCATAGAAGCCGCTGCTGTGCTGACGATCGCGCTGAAAGAACCGGGCAAAGGGGCCCCCGCGGAGGGCTTGCGTCTGCAGTTGCACAGGGACCTTGGCATTGACTCCGTCGAGTGCGACGGCAAGCCCCTTCAGTTCAGCAGGCTGCCCGACGCGGTCAGCCGGGGCGAGGAGACCCTGGCGACATCCTCACACGACCCTCCCCCGACGCCCACCAGCGCTCCGGAAGAAGCCGAGAAACCTCCTGCTCTCTATCAACTGGATTGCCCGGCGCTTCGCGAACAGCCCGTTTCCCTCGTCGTTCGCTACGGCGGCCGCCTGTTTCAGGATGTCGCGGCAGGCGAGAAGCCCGGCCGTATCCATAACCTGCAGATGAGAGCCCACATTGGCGCCCAAGGTGTCTTTCTTTCAGAGGATGGTGCCTGGTACCCGCGGTTGCCCAGTCCGCCAGGGAGCGTCGATGGCCCCGAGATCGAATTGACCGAGTTTGAGTTGACGGTGGCGCATCCGCCTGGCATGGTCCTGGCGGCTTCGGGCAACCGCGACGGCGCGAAGCTCAACCAACCCCGCGGCCTCCGCACCACATGGCGAAGCCCGTTTCCCTTTCAGGGGATGGCGCTTGTCGGCGGCCCGCACCAGGTGTTTCAGCAACAGGTCAACGGCGTTCTGGTCAGCGTTCATGTGTCCCAGGATCACGGCTCCTTTGCCCCCGGCCTCTTGAGCGCCGTCGAGTCTTACCTGAAGCTCTACGAGCCGCTGATCGGCAAGTACCCATTTGTTGAGTTTACGGTTGTCGAGAACTTCTTCAGCTCCGGTTTCGCCTACCCGGGCTTTACTGTGCTGGCTTCCGCCGTTATTGCGATGGGGCCGATGGGGCTTGAGCCCGGTTATCTGGATCATGAATTTCTGCACAACTGGTGGGGGAACGGCGTGCTTGTGTCGGCGTTGGACGGCGACTGGTGCGAGTCTCTGACGACCTACTGCGCCAACTACATGCGCCACCTGCTTGAAGGCCGCGAGAATAAGGCTCGGGCGATGCGCCGCGATACCTGCTACGGCCTGAGCAGGCTGTCCGCAGACAAGGACAAACCCGTGGGCCGATTCGGCCGAGACGGTGGGCCCGGTCAATTAATCGGCTATCAGAAGGGATCAATGGTCTTCGCCATGCTCGCCCGGCGCGTCGGGCAGGAAGTGATGTGGCGATCGCTGCGAACCCTGGCCCGCGAGCGCCTCGGCAAACCCACCACCTGGGACCACATACGCGAGACGATCGAGCGAGAGAGCGGCCAGTCGCTCAAGGCGTTCTTTGACACGTGGGTCCGAGGCACGGGGATCCCGAGCATCGCCATTGAGGACGCCGACTACGACACGAGAGCGAAACGGCTGACGCTGGCCGTCTCCCAGAAGGAGCGACCGCCGACCGATTTCATGGTGCCGGTTCGCCTGGGCTACAGGGACGGCGTCGCTGACGAGCTTCTGGCCCTTAACCGATCCACGCAAGTTTGCGTCATTAGGCTCTTGGAGGCTCCCGAGTACGTGGAGCTCGACCCCGACTTCCATGTCATGCGACGAATTCCCCTCAAGGACATAATGCCCACAATCTCCGGTATCAGCAAGACAAAGTCGCTCACCATCGTTCGGACGGAGGAGGACTTCGACGCCTTCAAACAGGCTGCCGACCAAATCGAAGAGCGATACAAGGATGCCGAAGGAACCAGCGCCAGGTACATTCAGGCCGATGAACTCACCGCCGAACACCTCTCAACCGGGCATGGGCTCATCCTTGGCAAGGCCTGTCTTGCGCCTGCCGCCCAGGAATTGCTGAGAGGTCAGACCTTGTCCATCGGCGAGGGCTTCTTTACCGTGGGCGAAAGACGATATGAGAAGGCGACCGACGAGGTTCTGTGTTGCCTGCGGAACGAGCAGGATCCCGGTGGAGTCCTTTGCTTCTACCATGGCAACAGCGCCGCCGACCTGAAGAAGGCCCGAGTGGTTGCATTTTACGGCGGCCACAGCCTCGTGGTCTTCGAGGATGGTCAAGCCGTCTATCGACAGGACTTCGAGAATGTCGAGCAGGTCAAGGTGCGCGTCGAGGCGGAGTAGCCGCGAGTGCTGCGGGGCCGCGAACGGAAGCGCCGCCGATCCCGGCCGGCAGGCGGAAGGCCTTGAGCCGGTCCGGTCTTCGTCGGGATGACGACGGATGCCGCCAGCGATGAAGATGGTTCAAGCGATCAGCGGCTCGGACGATCCGACAGGACGTCATCGCTGGCTGTTGGCGGGGATGCTGATTTCCGCCGCGGTGCTTGCTTTTTTCTACGCCAATTGCCCGCAGGCTCCGCTGTCCCCCGACGAACAGGAATACCTCTCTCTGGGCGTCTCGATCGTCCAAACCGGCCGGTTTCAACTCCCCAGCGGTGACGTTGCCACGCGAATGCCGCTCTACCCGGCTCTGATCGCCGCCATAGGCAAATGGCAGGCAGCCGAACACTGGCAGAGCGGCGTTCTGCTCATCCAGACGTTCATCGCCTGGTGCACTACGATTCTGATCGGGCTGACGGCCGAGCGCTTGGCCGACGGCCGTGCCGGGTTTCTTGCCATAGTGATCGCCGCTTTCTATTCGCCGTGGCGATTCCTGCAGATGGCCTTCTTGACTGAGACGCTGCTGATCTTCCTGCTGTGGCTGGCGATCTTCGTATATCTCACGGGTGGCAGAGAAGCAGGCGCTTCGCTCTCCAGGGCGACGGCCCTTCTCGGTGTC
>CAYYBO010000415.1:0-3374 GCA_964470125.1 uncultured Planctomycetaceae bacterium
ACCTTGGTCGGGGGCTGCCTCGAAACAAGTCGCCGCACCCCAGCCCGCCGATCCCCAGCACCGCCGAGGAGCAGCCTTGCCATGTTTAGACACCGCCTCGCCCTGGCCGCTGCTTTTGTCCGTCAAAGAGCGCGGACCCGCTGCTTTCCCCCCGTAGTCGGCATCGAGACAACTAACCGCTGCAACCTCAAATGCGTGATGTGCCCTCGGCAGGAGATGACCCGCCCGATCGGCGACATGCGCGAGCTGACCTTCAAGCGAGTCATCGAGGACATCGCCGGCAAGGTCGAGTTCGTCTGGTTACAGGACTACGGCGAACCGCTGCTGAACAAGGACACCCTTCGCTTCGTTCGGCTGGCCAGGGCCGCAGGGTTACGGACCGGGATCTCCACCAACGGCACGGTGCTGGTCGATTCCATCATTGAGGACATCCTCGACTCCGGACTGGATTACATCATCTTCGCTCTCGACGGGGCCACCAAGGAGACTTACGAGCGAATTCGCGTCGGGGCCGACTTTGATCGCGTCACCGCCGGCATCCGCAGATTTCTGGATCGCAAGACCGCGCGAAATGCCAGGACATTCACCGTCCTGCAGTGCATCTGCATGGAGCAGACCCAGGCCGAGATCGGCGCGTTCGCGCGGTCATGGACCGTCAAGGGAATCGACGGTCTGCGGATCCGACAATTGACCTACAGCGGTAACCAGGGCCGCTTTCGCAATGATCGCGGTCGTCGCCCCTGCTACTGGCTCTGGGCGAATCCGCATGTCAAATACGACGGTACCGTGGTGGCCTGTTGCCAGGACGTCAACGCCGCTCTCGCCTTGGGCAACATCCACGAACAACCCTTCGGCGAGATTTGGAACGGCCCCGAAATGCGGCGGCTGCGTCAGCTTCACATTGACGGCCGACAGGGCGACATTCCCTTGTGCCGCTCGTGTAACATGTATCAACCGGCCACGGCGATGATCTGCGGCAGCGTCCTGCTTCCTTATTTCACCGTCAACCGTCTTGTCCCTCGCCTGGAGACGCTCCTGTCGCGCCGGCGTTATGGCCTGGATTCCTCCGTACAGCGGGGCCGCGACCACCGCGGCGGCCCGCCTCCTGGTCGGGCGTCGAATCCCGATGGCGTCGCCGTCCCCGCGGCCGACGTGAAGACTGATGTCACTCACGTGGCCGAAATGGCGGAACATCCCTGATATGCGCCTGCTCAAGCAGCTCGGCAAGCGATTTCTCCTGTGCTCAACCAGCGTGTTGGCCGTCCTCCTGCTAATGGAGGTAGCTCTGCGCCTGTATGACCTGAAGTCAGGCTGTTTCAGCGGGCGGTTTTATCCCTACACCGCCCGGCAGTTCTTCCTGGAGGATCTGAGCGCCCGCGTGCCGCATCCTTCATGGCATCACGGCCTAGCGCCTGATTACGTGTCCGACCACTATCTCATCCACCCCGATACCGGCCGGCCGATCGCCTGCCGGATAAACAAGGACGGCTTCCGCGACAAGGAGTTCGAGTATCATCCCGACGAGTTTCGCGTCTTCTTCCTCGGTGATTCATTTACCGATGGCTACTATCTCGACCAGGAGCACGCGATACCTCAGCAAACTGAAGCCGTCTTGAGAATGACAGGTGTCAACGACGGCAGAGTCAGAACGTTCAACTTCGGCTGCGGCTCCTACTCGCCCCTATTGTGCTATCGCATTTTGCGTCACTACATGGACCGCTTCCGTCCCAACATGGTGATATATGTCATGAACTGGGGCGACGCCTTCGATGACGCCTACTTCGGCTACGCCAGTTGTTTCGAGTGCGACGCCGACGGCTTGCCGCTGCGGATGAAGAAACAAGCCCATCGAGCCAGAGTCCTCGCCTCGCACCCTGGTTTGAAGATCAACTCGTATCTATTCCTCGCCACGACGGAGCTTCTGAACAGGATTCGTGGAACGCGCCCGGCCGGACACGTCGGCGACGATTCAGGCGACCCCGCCGATTGGCGCACAATTCGGGCGACGCAGTTGTGGTACGCCATTCAACCGACGGCCAAGCAGGAAGTGCTGCGAGAAATATACACGGAGGCCTTCAAGCCCATCGCCGGCATGCGGCAACTCTGCCAAGCCGCTGGCGCGGACTTTCGTGTCGTCTACATCCCCTCGCCCTGGGAGATCTCCTCCCAGGAAACGCCTTCATCTCGCGAGCCGGGCGCCGACGACTTCCGCCGGCGGCTCACCCCGCTGATGGAAGAGAAGGGCTGCTATGAATCCCTCAGCGAATCAGTCTTGGTGGAAGTCGCCCAAGAGCACGGCGTGGAACTCCACTTACCCCTTGCTGCACTGCGAGAACGGGCTCGCTTCGAAAGGCTGCACTGGGTGAGCGACTGCCACATGAACAAGGCCGGCGCCGCCTTCTACGCTGACATTTGCGCTGCCATTGTCACTGAACGGGCGCAGAGTCAAACGGCGCGGGCTGCAAATCTCGAATAGCTTCGGGTGCGGGCCCAAGTCGGGTTTCGATCAGCTCCTCTGCAACGACTGGAGCAAGACGTGCCGCCAGAACCTGATTGCCGTGATGCGTGAAGTGACATGCGTCGATGAACAACTCTTCTCGGCCGGTCAGTTCCGCGGCAAGATCCACGCACCTGACGCCGGTCTCCGCCGCCACTTCCCGAAGCCGCTGATTGTGTCGCTCCACGATTCGAGCCGCCGCATACGCCGAACCCTGCCCGTTCTGCATCACGTCGTAGTACCGCAGGGTCTCCCGGCCATCTTCGGCGGAGTAAGCCAATGCAAACGTGACCAGGATCGGCGTGACCTTAAGGCTTCTGCAGGTCTCCACCAACCGTCGAACTTCCGACTTGTACGTTTCGCCGGTGTAGCGGTCCGCCTCGCGATCTGACCGAGCCCGCGTTAGCCAGGCCTCCACCCATGACGCCAAGCCGCTGTTTCGCGGCTTCGGCCTTCGTGGTTCCGCCCAGGGGAGAGAGTTAATCGCTTCGTAGAAGACGGCGGCCTTGGGCGCCCACTGCCGACAGGTGTGCAGACGTTTGATACATCGCCCGATGCCCATTCCCGGCACGGCGGTGTTTACCACTCGAACCGCCGCGAAACTCGGGCCCATGCCTGCCAACATGTCCTCCAGTATGTCGGGGTACGGCAGATCAGCCGGCTGAACAGTCATCCCGAACGTCGTCGAGCCCCCAAGGCAGAGGATCACCTGCGAATCCGCCGAGATCGGCCTCTCGCTGTGCCGCCGAAAACCGTCGGGGCCGACGATGAAGTCCGAATCCAGCATCTTGCAGCAAAAGCCGGCGGTGTACGGCCCAATGCTGGCATCTTGCTTGTCATGCCGCAGTATGCTCTTCAAGTAGCGGTCGTCCTGAAG
>CAYYBO010000416.1:0-3285 GCA_964470125.1 uncultured Planctomycetaceae bacterium
CGTAAGCGTCCGGTGAACCCCGTCTTCAATTTGGGAAGCGATTTCGGCAAGATGCCTCCGTGAGGAACGGAGGTAGTGTATGACGCGGCAGCGAAGAGATCTGAAGAAGGAAGAGCTCTGGCGACGAGTGGTGCGGAGGCAGGCTCGCAGCGGGCTATCGGTCAGGGCTTGGTGTCGCAAGCACAATCTGCAGCAGTCGGCATTCTACTGGTGGCGAAGGGAACTGGCCCGGCGGGACGTCGAAGCAGCGGAGACCACGTCGGCACACGCGAGCACCCGATCTCCGTCGCCGGCGTTCGTGCCGGTACGGTTGACGGAGGATGGGTCGGCGAAGAGTGATCCGGTCATCGAGATCATCCTGACCAACGGGCGGCGCATCCGGCTGCGGGGAGCGGTCAATCGGCAAGCCTTGACGGACGTCCTGGCGGTGCTGGAGTCGAAGCCGGCTGGCGGTGAGGCTGGCGGCAACGAAGTTTGTGATGCGGGAGTCGGCAGGAGGCGCTGGCGGGAGGGGCGGGCATGCTGAGGCTGCCGAGCCTGGGAGAACTGGATGCCGGGTTCGCCACGGCGGCCCACTGTGGAGGGACTGTGCAACTGGTCCGGTCAACCAACTCGATCAATTCCTTCGCGACCGCTGGAAGGCGGCCAACACCGCCACGGCTCAGGCGAACTGAATCCCCCCCCCAATCTCCCTTGCAACTGATGTGCCGTCACGAGGTCAGTGTGCCAACGGGGTCTACCGAGCGCTTACGAATGTCCCCCTTTCTTCCCCGCGCGTCAACGACCGGTCTTGGCTGTACGGTGTCCCGCTCTACATGCTCCAGGACGCCGATTACACCTCTTGACATGCCGGTCAGGCAAAGCGTGTGAGCTTCTCCGCCGGAAACGTCGCGATCATGTACTGGATGGTCGAGCGGCGCGTCCGGCCACTCTTAAAGGACCGCTCCGTTTGCCCGGCCCGGCGCGGCTTCTGGACATGACACGCTCTGCGGACCAGCGAAGCCCGTTCGATCCGCCCTACCGCCCCACGCCACAAACAACGCATGATCACGCGTTCAGCGGGGTCACTTGACTGGGCGATACAGGGCTCGAACCTGTGACCTCACGGGTGTGATCCGTGCGCTCTGGCCAACTGAGCTAATCGCCCTTGCAGCAAGGCAAGGCCCGTCGGTCGAGCCTGGCCACGGGGTCATATTCTACCCTGCCGAGCCACTGAGGCAAGCCCCTGCCGCCCGGCGTTCGTTCACCATCAGACCTGCCGCAGTACTTCGAGCGAGGGCCTCTGTCCGATTGCGGGCTTCAGCGCCTGTGACGGGAGCGGATGGGAATCGAACCCACCAGGAGCCGCGAAGCGACCCCTCGTCGGCTTTGAAGACCGCGGGGCCCACCAGGAACCCGGACGCTCCCTTGTCTCGCGATGAGACTCAAACCGCGCCAATTGTACGTTTGCGTCGGCCGCGCCGCAAACCGGTGGAGGGGCCAGGAAGTCAAGGAGAAGGACCGACCGATCATTGCTGAGAACGTGACAAGGGCTCGCGTGGCGACCACCTCGCTTGTCCTTTCGGCCGGTGGCGCGATGGAGTGTTCGACCCCGACACGGATTCCTGGCCCGCGTTTTCAGGCTTGCAGCAACCGCCCCTCCATGCCGCCGGCGACGGGGAGGATCGCGCCGCTGAGGTGGCCGGCGAGCAAATCCGAGGAGAGAAAGACGACCGCTGCGGCAATGTCTTCCGGCCGCGCGACGACCTGTAGGGGGCGCGTCGCCATGATACGGCGGAGGAGCACGTGATCTGCAAGCTGGCCAGACGCCATTGCCGTGTCAGTCCAGCCCGGGCAAACGCAGTTCACCCGGCCCTTGGGCGCCAGGCGCACGATCTCGTTCTTCAGGCTGAGGGTGAGACCGTACGCCATTCCGGCCTTGGCGGCGGCGTAATCGGAGTGATCCGCTTCGCCGAAGATGGCGGCGGTTGAACCGACAAGGACGATGGCGGCGTTCTCGCGAGGCACGGCGGCGAGATGCCGCAGGAAGGCGCGACATGACAGGAAGGCGCTGGTCAAATCGACGTCGAGCGTTTGCTTCCACTGGGAGAGGGTCATCCGGTGCATCGGGATGGCGGCGGTGGTCCACGCCCCGGCGTTCACCACTATGACGTCGATTTGAGGAAACGCGTTCAGGGCGTCTGCGAACATGGCGTCGGCTCGCTGCTCATCTCGCAAGTCGGCCTGCACCATAACAGCCTGATTCTTGAGTTGGTCGACCAGCTCCGCGACACCCGCGCGGTTACGATGATAGTGGAGCACGAGGTTGGCGCCCTCCGCGGCAAAGGCGGAGGCAGTCGCGCGGCCGATCCCCCCGGACGCGCCGGTGATGAGCACGCACTTATCCTTCAGTCCAGTATTCATCCGGTCCCTCTCCTTTCTCAAGGTGGATGAGATGGGAGCGCAACGCCGATGGTTTGAGGCTGGTCTGTCCGCAGCCAGCGGCATAGATTGGACAGCCCGACGGCAATCGCCAGAATCAGAATGCCGTCGACCGTCCAACGGATTCGCTCGATCGGAATGAAAAGCACGGCCACAACGAGTTGAGTGGCGAATAGCCCGAGCAGCAACCCGCGGATTTGCGGCCGCGAGCGAAGCATGATCAACGCGATCAGGCCAAGGGGCACGGCGTCCATAGGCGAGGTCCACGGCCTGCTGGTCTCCCAGAGGATGGCCAGCCAAGCCATGAGACAAGGCCAGAACACGGCCTGCGATGCCAGGTACAACAGACGCCTCTTGCGCGAGGCGTTCTTGCCGCAACGATATCGCCAGCCGCACGCTGAGATCACGCCCGCCGCCAGAAGGAGGAGACTCGGCGCCGACAAGGCCACGGTCGTCCGCAGCCAGATAAGGACCTTGAGCAGCGAATCGGTGACGGTTCGGCCGGGGTCGGCCCGGATATTTTCAAAACCGAGCCGGAACAAATGTCGATCTGCGTCCAGTTCGCTGAAGTCCTGCTCGGCTCGAAGCCGCTGAAACGCCTGGTAGTCCACGTTGGCCAGGTCGGCCTTGTCGGCGTAGTCGGGGTTGTGGCCAAGGTAGAAGTTCAGACCGCCGGACGTGGACAGAACGAACCGGCCCAGTTCGCGTTGATTGCGCAATCCCCAACAGAAGGCGCAAACGGCGCACGGCAGAAGGACCAGCGCGACTCGGCCGAGCCGGCGTGCGGCTGTCCCAGGACGCATCGCCGTATCGACGGCAAACGGAACGACAAACAACACCCCGTTCGCTCGCGTCAGGGTCGCC